>CAYOVE010000037.1:0-20484 GCA_964407295.1 uncultured Occallatibacter sp. | reverse complement strand
CCGGAGTGGCGATGGGCCTGGTGAAGGAGGGCGACGACTACGCCATCCTGACCGATATTGCCGGCGCGGAAGATCACTACGGCGATATGGACTTTAAGGTAGCCGGAACGCGCAAGGGAATTACGGCGCTGCAGATGGACATCAAGATCGGCGGCCTGACGCGCGAGATTCTTCAGCAGGCGATGGAACAAGCGCGCCGCGGACGGCTTTTCCTTTTAGACAAAATGGACGCGGTGCTGGATGGGCCGCGCGTTGAGCGTTCGAAGTATGCGCCACGCATCGAAACCGTGATGATTCCGACCGACAAGATTCGCGACCTGATCGGCAAGGGCGGAGCGACGATTCGCGGCATCGTTGAACAAACGGGCGCGAAGATCGACGTGGACGACACGGGCAAGGTGAGCGTGGCATCGAGCGACGCGGAAGGACTGGCCAAGGCTCTGGCCATCATCGGCAACCTGACCGCGGTTCCCGAAATTGGCAAGACCTACCTTGGCAAAGTGGTGCGGCTGGCTGAGTTCGGCGCGTTTGTCGAATTGTTCCCGGGTACGGACGGGCTGCTGCACATCTCCGAGATCGCGGAGCATCGCGTGAAGGAAGTGAAGGATGAGCTGCGCGAGGGCGACCAGGTGATGGTGAAGGTTCTGGCCATCGAAGGCAATCGCATCAAGCTGAGCCGCAAGGCGCTCATCAAGGAGCAGAAGGCGAAGCTGGGGCAATCCGCTTCGGCGCCGTCTGAAGAGACGGAGTATTCGCAGCCAGTCGTTCAAGATGCGCCGGTTCGAAGCCCAAGAAGCTCCGCGCCGCGCAATGAGTTTGATGAACGCCAACCGAGCTCAAACCAGAGCACAATCCTGATCGAGGGCGGAGACGACTTCGATGAAGATGGTGGTGGCGTCGAAATCGACGAGGCGAACGAGCCCAACTTCAACCGCGTGGACGGAGCTCCAGTGGTACATGCCAGCGGTCCGCCATTCGCAGGTGGAAGCAGGCCAGGCGGCCCAGGCGCCAACAACAACCGGCGCCGGCGTCGGCGCGGCGGACGGAGACCCGGCGGTGGGCAGGGATGAGCAACGCTCCGCTTCATGGAGCAAAAGAAGACCCGGACTCGACGTCCGGGTCTTCTTGTTTTAGGGCGAGGTTTACGTTGCAAAATGTTTCGGGAGCGGATCGTCCGCTGCCGCATTACTCCGCTGCTGTTTGCAGGCCCGGCTCGCGTTTGATGCTGCGCGGCGATTTCCGTTTTTGCGGCTCTTCGATCGCTTTGGCGCCATTCTCTTTGGCTGCGGTCTTTCCCGCATACATGCGAAGGTCGGCCGCTATGCGCAAAGCCTCGGAGTCGGCGGCGTCGTCAGGGAAGACGGCGATGCCGACGCTGGCGCCGACGCGCAATTCTTTTCCGCCAAAGGTGACGGGCTCATCGAGGAGTTTGGCCAGGGTCTTTGCCACGCGCCCGGCATCGGCGCGGGTCATGGGCTCTTCGAGGATGACAGAGAACTCATCTCCGCCGGTACGGGCAACAGTATCGGAACGGCGCACCCGTCCGGTAAAGAGATTCCCAACGTGCTTCAGAAGCTCGTCGCCGGCGTGATGGCCAGCCGTATCGTTCACCAGCTTGAAATTGTCCAGGTCGATCAAAAGCAAAGCGACATGCGAGCCGGTACGGCGGGCGCGCTCAATGGCGCTATCAAGGCGATCCTGAAAGAGGCGCCGGTTGGGCAGGCCGGTGAGCTCGTCGTGCAGCGCCAGATATTTGTTGTACTCGAGCTGATCCTCGAGAAGAATCATGATCATGCCCACGGCCACAACGTATTTGGGCAGGTTCCACACCTCATTTTCGATATGGAATGCCGGGAAGAAGAACACGATACAAGGTCCGGCCAGGAAGACGCCGGCCCAGGCGAAAAAGCCTGCAATGGTGATGAACGCGCCCGCAGTGGCGCGACGGTAGGTGTACCAGAAATGGATGGCGCAACCGAGATAAACGACGAAGAGCACAGCCTCGAAGGCAAGCGTCGGGCCGATGTCGGCGCGATTCTGAACGGCCAACAGAAAAACGGAAAGGCAAGCGTTAAGGGCCACGATGGCCCAGCGAAGCGGGTGACGGAACTCGCGGAACGCGAGAATCAGAATTGAAAGAGGCAAAATGCCGATGAGGACCGCCGCTGGTGTTAAAGCCCAGGATGCGATTGGGTCGATGACGAGTAGACCTATGTAGAGCGTGTAGATCGTCAGCAGAGCAACCAGCATCCAGCGGCTTGAGCGTTGCTCGTTGCGATGCGGGACCGCTGCCCACATAAACAGAACACCGGCGCAAGCAAGTGCGGCGACACCCACAAACGACGCGAGATCGGCCCAGTGTCCGGGAGCGCCGAGAAACATGAAGGCGGCGAAATGAGTTGCGATCAGGAACCAGCCGGTTAGCCAAATGGCGGAAACAGTTGCGCGCACGTGACGCGCGACCGATGCAAAAGCCAAGGTGAGGAGCGCGACGGCTCCTAAATCGGGAAATTTGCTCCAGTCAACCAAGGCACTCCGTTCGTGCGCGTGCATGGCGCCGCGCTTTAACTAATCTCTATTGATGAAAGAATCGGCGATTTCTAAAGAAAGGGCGATAGCGCTTTTGTAGGACTCTTCAGGCGTCAGTATACACTTTGGTAACCTTACCCTCCAACTTCAAACAGATTCAATGAGTTAATTCTCGATGAATGGGGCGGATTTGGCCCTGAATCGGGTGCACTTCTATGCCCGAATCGGGCAGAAGCGGAGTCTTCCTCCGTTCCACAAATTGAGCAAATCAGAGATCCTGGCGAGCGATCGAGACCGCATCGGGATTCACGCGTTGCAAAGCCGACGAAACACTCGTCCACTGAACAAACCGGATAAGGACGCCGATAAACTTCGATGCCGGGTGTACGCGCAGATCTTGCGCGACCCGTCCCGCACGAGAGGCGGCAATGATTTCGCTGAAGAAATATCTCGAATCGCAGCAAGTTGATCCGGTCGCACCCTCGGGACGCGCAGAAGGCGAACTGCTTCCCGCAGTCGTTGACGCTTACGGCTCCGCGTTGATGGAGATAGGCAATTCAAGTCTCGAAGCATGCCCCGGAATGGGCGATGAGCTCAAGCGGAATCTGAGCGAGCTCAAAACAAGTTTGTCGCCGGCGATGAGCATGGCGGCGCTGGCGGCAACTGACTCCGGCATTCGCGAGCAAATACGCCGGTGGGGCCGCGGGACGGCGAAGCACCTTCAGCAGAAGGCCTGCGAAGTGAAGGAAATGCTGCTGATGATGGCGCGGACCGCGGAGTCAGTGGGCGCGCGCGACCAGCGATGCGCCGGCCAGATGAGCGAGGTGACGGAGAGACTGAAGGCCATCGCGAGCCTCGACGACCTGACCGAGATCCGCACTTCAATCGAGAAGAGCGCGGGCGAGTTGAAGTCTTCGATCGACCGCATGACCGCAGAAGGAAAGGCGGTTCTGGATCAACTCAAGGAGCAGGTGGCGACGTATCAAACCAAGCTGGAGGAGGCGGAAGAGATTGCGTCGCGTGACGCGCTCACGGGATTGAGCAGCCGGCTTTATGTCGAGGGCCAGTTGGAAAAGCGCATGGCGGGCGATACGCCGTTCTGCGTTGCGATTGTCGACATTGACCGCTTCAAGAAGGTGAACGATGATCACGGGCATGTGACCGGAGACGATTTGCTGAAACAATTCAGCACGGAGTTGCGCTCGGCTTGCCGGGCGACGGACGTGATCGGGCGCTGGGGCGGGGATGAGTTCATTCTGCTGCTCGATTGCGCCCTCACGGAAGCGGAAGCGCAGGTTGTGCGGCTGCGCAAATGGATCTGCGGCAACTACACGGTGCGCAGCAAGGCGGGCGAAGTGAAGCTGCGCGTGGATGCGTCGGTTGGGTTGGCGGAGCGCGCGCCGGGCGAGGAGATGAAGGAACTGCTGGCGCGGGCCGATGCGGCGATGTATGCGGAAAAAGCGGCGGGAAGAACAAAAGCATCGTGATTGCAGTGGGCGACTGAGCAGCGGTTGAGGACTAACCCGCAGGATAGATCGAAGCTGCCGCTGGTCCGTGGGCATTTCTGTGTCTCCCGTCACAGGCCAGTATTCATTTGCCCATTAAAGGACGCTCACCTTCCGCAAACTCAATTTTGGTTTTGGCTCTCCCTTTTTTCTCCCGTCTTCCTTGAGTTCCTTTCCCCCACGAGGGAAGGTGAAGGTGTAGCCCTGCTTGCCGCGGCGCTCCCGGGAACCAACAAAAGGAGCGCAGCAGAAAAAGAGGGCGTGGCGAGTGCAGAGCGCGGAGCGGTGGAAAGGATCTCATGAGATTACTCATTGCCGAAGATGACAAAGCGCTGGGGCAGTTCCTGAGCCGCGGTCTGGAAGCTGACGGGCACCGCGTCCACCTGGCCTACGATGGCGGCGCGGCAGTGGAGGCATTTCGAAGGGAGTTGCCGGACCTGACCATTCTCGATCTGAACATGCCGGTGAAGGACGGCGAGAGGGTGCTTGAAGAGGTGCGGTTGCTCGATGCCGATCTGCCGGTGCTGGTGCTGACTGCACGGCAGGAAGTGGACACGCGGGTGCGCTGCCTGGACCGCGGCGCCGACGATCTGATGACCAAGCCTTTCAGTCTGCATGAGCTGCGCGCGCGCTGCCGGGCGCTGTTGCGCCGAAAAAGGGAGACGCGGCTCGAGTTGCGTGCAGGAGATCTGCAACTGGACCGGCTGGAGCACACGGCGCGGCGGGGTGGACGCGCGATCGTTCTCACCAACAAGGAATTTGCGCTGCTGGAGCACTTGATGCTCAATCGCGGCGAGTGCGTGACGCGCGTGGAGCTGCTGGACGCGGTGTGGAATCTGGAGCCGGCCCAGACGACCAACATTGTCGACGTCTACGTGAACTACCTGCGCCGGAAGCTCGAAGATCCGCCGCCGGGCCACTTGATTCGAACGGTGCGCGGGCATGGATACATGGTCCCGCCGGAGGCGGAACTGGCGACGCAGGCCCCGTCCGGCGGCTCGATGGCGCCGGCGGTCGCGGCGCATTAACGCATTCAGAGCGTTTTTATTCGCGGGCCAACTCATACCTCGCCGGCAGAATGATAGATCGATTTTCCTATCCAAAAGGAGCCCTTTCATGCAGCCTTTCTCCGTTCCCGTTCTTCCTGTGCAAGCACGCATTCGCACCCGCACTGCGCTGGTGGCAAGCGCCGACCGCAGCTTTCGCCAGCGGCTCACTGAGGTGCTCAGCGGTCTGCGCTGGCAAGTGCGCGAAGCAGAAGGCGGAGCCGAAGCGTGGTCGGAGGCGGAAGCGGCGCATCCTGAGGCGCTCATCGTCGATTCGTGGCTGCCGGACCTGGATTTGAACGAATTTCTCGCGGACTTCAGGGGAGGTTTTCCGGGGATCGACGTGGTAACAACTGGAGCATCGGGCGCCGACGAGAGCCCGCGCGGGCCCTACCGGCAGGAACTGCTTTACGCGCTGCGCAGCAGCCAGGAAAACGACGGAGCCGCATGGAATGCGGCGGGCGCAAGGCCGGCGCCAACCGTGCTGGAAATGCCGAACGTGGAACTCCCCAAGCCGGCGCCGAAGGTAGACTCGAACCCAATTGAACCTGCCGGGGGCGCATTGAAGACCATTCCAATCCGGCCGAGCACCGCAGCCGAATCGGGTTCCGCGGAACGGCTGCCGGAGCTGATTGGCAACGCTCCCTGCATGATTGAGATCAGCCGGCGTGTCCGGTTGGTGGCTCCGCGATTGACGCCGGTGCTGATTGAGGGTCCGACGGGGTCGGGCAAAGAGCTGGTGGCCGAGGCGCTGCATCGGCTGTCGTCGCGCAGCCGCAAGCCGTTTGTGGCCATCAACTGCGCGGCGATTCCTGAATCGCTGCTTGAGGCTGAGTTGTTTGGGCACACGCGCGGTGCATTTACCGGCGCTGTGCAGGGCCGCACCGGCCGCATCGAGGCCGCCGACGGGGGCACGCTGTTTCTGGATGAAATTGGTGAAATGCCGCTGGGACTGCAATCGAAGCTGCTCCGTTTTGTGGAGTGCGGCGAGCTGCAGCGCGTGGGCGACAACGAAACGGTTCGCGTCGATGTGCGCATCATCGCGGCCACGCACCGGCAACTGGCCTCGCAGGCCCAATCGGGAGGGTTCCGTTCCGATCTTTATTACCGGCTGGCGGTTTTTCTCATCCGTACGCCGGCGCTCAACGAGCATGCGCAGGACCTTCCACGGCTGGTGGAGCACTTTCTTGAGAAACTGGGCCGCGATACGCCGCGGAAACGCGTGGACGAAGCAGCGCTCGAGAAACTGACGGCGCACAACTGGCCGGGCAATGTGCGCGAATTGGAGCATGTGCTCGAGCGCGGCGTAATTCTCGCCGGGGACAGCCCGGTGCTGACGACGCGGGAGATCGACTTTGGCCTGTCGCTGAACTGATTTCCGGCAACGGGGTGGGAACGCGCGGGAGCGGTTTGAGTTGCAGGCTCAAGAACGGGGTGGAGCACGGCGACGCGGGAGGAGGTTGGGATGGGCATGGAAGTCGAAACACAATTGAGCGACCAGATCGCGCGCTACCTCGATCTGTCTGCGGCCGAGGCCAAGCTGACAGCGGCCAACATGGCCAACGTGGACACGCCCGGCTACCGCACGGTGGGCATCGACTTTGAGGCTGAGATGCGCGAAGCCATGAGCGACGTGAGCGAGGGGCGAGCCGCGCGCAAAGTGCGCGTGACCGATGTGGACGGGCTGATTGCGCGGCCCGATGGGAACAACGTCTCCATCGACCGCGAAAGCCTGCAGTTGGCCGAGGCGCAACTGAAGTTCAGAACCGGCGTAGCGCTCTTGCGCCAGGAATATCAGCGCGTGATGGATGCGATCCACGCCGACAAATCGTGATGCGTGATTCGTGGTTCGGGGAGCGGGAACACGAACCACGATCCGCGATAGGAGGGATGCTCCATGAACCTGTTCGGAATGATGGAGACTTCGGGCTCGGCGATGGAGGCCGAGCGCATGCGTGCCGAGGTCGTGGCGGCCAATATGGCGAATGCGGAAACGACGCGAACCGCCCAGGGCGGCCCGTATCGCCGGCAGGAGGTGGTCTTCTCCGCCAACGGAGGCGATGCGGGCTTTCTCGATTCCATGAATGATTCGATCAACAACTCCGTGAACCCGGCCACGGCGAGTACCGGTGCGGGCTCGATCGGCGCGCCGGCGCTTCCTTCGCTGCTCGCTTTGCCCGGAGCGTCGAATGTCGCGCCGGGCGTGCACATCTCGCGGGTGGTCGAGGATCCATCGCCGCCGCTCAAGCGCTACGATCCGGGCCATCCCGACGCCGGGCCGGACGGTTATGTCGCTTATCCCGACATTAATCCACTTACAGAAATGGTGGACCTGATGGGGGCGACGCGTGCATATGGCCTCAATGGCTCGGCCGTGCAGGCCGAGAAGGGCATGATCACGTCGGCACTGGAGATTGCGAAAAGCTAGCCGCCGGACCACTGCAAACAGGAGACAGCAGGCAGGATAGCGGCGAGGCAACTGGAACGGAGGCGCGAAAACAATGTTGGGTGCGACAAGTTCCGTAAGTGCGATTGCAGGCGCGGCAGGAAGTGCAACAACGAGCAGCGCCAGTGCGGCAAGCGTGTTCTCTGCGGGAGGCGCCGCATCGGCTTCCGCGGCGCCCTTCGCCGACCTGATTACCGATGCCGTGGGGGACGTCAGCCGGCTCGAGGATCAGGCCGGCGCGGCCGTGAGCGGCTTAATGACAGGCACGGGCGTGGATGTGCATCAGGCGATGATCGCGACCGAAAAGGCGGACATGGCGTTTGAACTGGCGCTGGCCGTACGCAACAAGGCGGTGCAGGCGTACCAGAGCTTGATGGGAATGCAGTTCTGAATTCAGCTTCCGGCTTCCAGGCTCTAGCTTCCAGCTGGGCGATTCGCGGGATGAGTATTCAGCGACGGCGGAGAAGGAAGAAGCGCGACCGTCACGCACGCGGTTGATTGGGGTTTGCCGGCGGGATGGAGCTAGAGGCCGGAAGCCAGCAGCTAGGGGCTGAAGCGAGACACATCGATCATGGCCACGGGAACACAGTTGGAGAAAACTCCGCCGGCAATGCCGGGAAGAGTTCAGGCTGGCGGCAAGCTGCAAGGGTTTCTGGGGTTGCTCCAGGTACGCTGGGCGCAGATGGCCGCGGGGCAACGTGGCTGGGTGGCAGCGAGCGTGCTGATGCTGATCGCGCTCATCGGCGGGCTGACGTGGTACGCGATGAGCCCCGATTGGCGGACGCTTTACACGAACCTGGACTCGGACGACGCGCGCCAGATCAGCATGACCCTGACTCAGGCTCAGATTCCTTTTGAGCCCTCACCCGATGGCGCGGGCATTCTGGTTCCCGCCGCGCAACTGGATAAAGCGCGCCTGGCGACCGCGGCCAAGGGCGGCGTGAAGAGCGGCCGGCTGGGCTTTGAGATCTTCGACAAGCCGAACTGGGTGGGATCGGAGTTCGACGAGCAGGTGAACTACCAGCGGGCGCTCGAGGGCGAGCTTGAGCATACGGTGGGAACGCTCTCCGACGTTGAGTCGGCGCGCGTGCATCTGGTGCTGCCGCACGATTCGCTTTTTCAGGGCGAGGAGCGGCCCGCGAAAGCTTCGGTCGTGCTTAAGCTGCGCCGCAGCACGCTGGCCGACGGCGAGCCGGAGGCGATTCGCAATCTTGTTGCCTCGGCGGTCGACGGACTGACGCCGGAACATGTGGTGCTGGTGGATGCGTCGGGCAATATGCCGCTGGGTCCGAAGACGCCCGAGGCCATGCAATTGAGCGCCGAACAGGCTCTCGAGGACAAGCTGATTTCGACGCTCGAGCCGGTGACTGGCGCGGGCAATGTGCGCGCCTCGGTCACGCTCGATTACGACGAGACGGCCACCGATGAAACGGCGGAAGTCTACGACCCGGACAAGACGGCAACTCTCGCCATGCAGCGCACCGACCAGACGACCGGAGCACAGCCGGTGGCTGCTGGAGTTCCAGGCACGGCATCGAATGCGCCTAACACGCAGGCACTGCCCGTCTACCCGCGCGAAACCGCGCCGCCCCAGACAGCCAAGAGCGAGTCGAGCACCTACGGCGTTTCGAAAACGGTGAAGCACACCGTCGAAAATCCCGGACGGGTGCGGCGGCTGACCGCGGCGATTGTGGTCAACGACCGGCTGATATCGCCTGCAACCAAGAATCACGCTGCCGTCTGGCAGCCGCGGTCGGCCGATGAGCTGCGCAACCTGACGGCTCTGGCCCAGGCGGCGGTGGGCTTCGATACCACGCGCGGCGACGTTGTGACCGTGCAGGACCTGACCTTCGACGGAAATCAGGGGCAGCCGCCGGTCGCCGTATCCGAGCAGATTCTGAACGATGTGGACAGCTCGCCGATGCTGGTGAAGTATGCCACGCTCCTGCTGGGGCTCTTTGTGGTGGTGATCTTCGCCGTGCGGCCCGCGATTCGCCGCGCCGGCGCCGCGCTGGCTGTGCGCGGATCGCAAAAGGGCGCAGGCCGGGAGTTGGCATCGGCGTCACCGGCTCCATCGAGCCTGCCCGAGCCGGTGCCGATGGATCCGGAACGCCTGCGCAATCAGGAGATCTACGAGCAGGTGACGGGTCACATCAAGCGCGAACCCACGCAGAGCTCGCGTCTGCTGCAAAGCTGGATTCACTCGGAGTAGCCGGCAGCGGAAACGGGTTGGGGCGCGAGCCGGCAAGAGAGTTGGGGAAAGGAACGGGCCTTGGCGGAGCAGGAGATCGAGAGCGGAGCATCGCGGCACCGCGTGATGGTCAACATGTCCGGTGTGCGCAAGGCGGCGATCCTGCTGGTTGCTGTGGGCGAGGAGCTGGCCAAGGAAGTGCTGCGCTGCCTGCCGGAAAACGATGTTCAGCAGATCACCGAGGAGCTGGCCGATCTGCGCGGCATTACACCGGAGCTTTCCGCCGAGGTGCTGGAGGAGTTCTGGGGCCTGCTGGACACGCAGCATTTCATGGTGCACGGGGGCCTGGATTACGCCAGCCGCGTGCTGATCGAGGCCTTCGGCAAGCAGCGCGCCGATGACCTGATGGCGCTGATGCGGCGCTCGCAGGAGGCGGCGCAGGGCAATCTGGCCAAGCTGCAACGCACCGATCCGCAGCAACTGGGCAAACTGCTCGACTCCGAGCATCCGCAGACCATTGCGCTGGTGCTGGCGCACCTCGATCCCAAGCGAGCCTCGACCGTGCTCGACAACCTGAGCGAGGAACATAAGGTCGTCTCCATCCAGCGGCTGGCGGAGATGCGGCAGTTTTCTCCGGAGATGGCGCAGAAAGTGGCGATGATCCTGCACAAGCGCCTGGAGAGCGTGGGCGACACGGCGCGGCGCAGCTACTCGGGATTCAAGGCCGTGGCCGATCTTTTGAACCGGCTGAATGCCGAGGAGTCGAAGAAGATTCTCGAAACCATCGAGGAAAACCAGCCGGAGCTGGCGCTGAGCATTCGCAATCTGATGTTCACGTTCGAGGATTTGATCACTGTTCCCGCGGCGACGATTCGGGAGATCGTTTCCGGAGTCGACAAGCGGCAACTCGCGCTGGCCCTGCGCGGCGCAAACGACGAACTGCGCGCGCAGATCTTCAAAGCCATGAGCTCGCGCGCGGTGGAGATGCTGAAGGAGGACATGGAGGTGCTGGGCCCGGTGCGCTCGCGCGAGGTGGCGCAGGCCCAGCAGGAGATCCTGAACCTGGCGCGGCGGCTGGAGGCCGAGGGCAAGGTGGTCCTCAAGCTCGAAACCGGCGACGAAATGCTGGCGTGATCTGGGCAGGGAACAAAGAGCAGTCACCAGGGAGTGGGTGTGACCCATACGGAATTGGGATTGGATGCTGACCATGGAAGCAGAGGAGAAGGCTGCAGGGAACGAGCTTGAAGTGCTCGACTATCCGGCGTGCCCCGGCGCAGCCGTGACGGAGTGGAACGGTTGGGCGGAGGCCGGGGACGACCGGGCAATAGCCTCAGCGCTCGGCCACACCAGAAGCGCGCGCGGTAACCACGCCGGTCCCGCATTGAGCGAAAATGAGACGGAAGCTGCGCGGCGATCGTTTGAGGGCGGGCGCGCCCGGGGCCGCGAAGAAGGCCGGCAGGCGGAGCGCCAGGCGCACGAGGCTGCGCAGGCCGCCGAGGCGGAGCAGCAGAAACGGCAGCTCGGCGCACTGGTTGCGCGCTTCGCGGAAGAGAGCGAGCGCTATCTGCGAGACGTGGAGCACGAGGTGGTGAAGCTCGCCCTCGCTGTCGCGTCGCGCATTCTGCGCCGCGAAGCGCAGATGGACCCGCTGCTGCTGACGGGAGCCGTGCGCGTCGCTTTGGGACAACTGGCGGCTTCGTCTGAAGTGCGGTTGCTGGTCCCCGCGGCGGAGCTGGAGTTGTGGCAAGAGGCGATTGCACATTTGCCCCATCTGGCCATGAAGCCGGAGGTGACGGCGGGCGAGGGGATGCGCCTGGGCGATTGCAGGATCGAGAGCCAGGTAGGAAAGGTCGATCTCGGGGTCCGCGCGCAGCTCGCGGAGATCGAGCGCGGATTCTTCGATCGCGTTGGGGCCGGGACCGCCGGGGCGAGCGTGGCGCCAACTGAAAATGCCGAGCCGAATGCGCCCGAGGCGCAAGCATGACTGCCCTTCTCGATCGCTACTTTCAGAGGCTGGAGCGCCGGCAGCCGTGGCGCTGGCGCGGCAGCGTGATCGAGTCGATCGGCCAGACGATCGAGTCCGCGGGTCCGCCGGTTTCGGTGGGCGAGTGCTGCGAGATCGAGGATCAGGCGGGGTGCGCGCACGCTGCCGAAGTCGTCGGCTTTCGCGGATCGCATGTGCTGTCGATGCCGGTCGAGGCGGCTGAGGGCATTCGGTTCGGCGATCCCGTTTGGTCCGAAGGAGTGATGCCTCAGATTGAAGTCGGCCCGGCGCTGATAGGCCGCGTGTTGAACGCGAAAGGCGTTCCAATCGACGGCAGCCGCGGGCCGATCCTTGAGAAGACCCTGCCTCTCGATGGCGCGGTGCGCTCGCCATTCGATCGCGTGCCCATCGAAGAGCCGCTGGGCACGGGCATTCGCGCGATCGATGCGCTGCTGACCGTGGGACGCGGACAGCGCGTGGGAATCTTTGGCGGGTCGGGCGTGGGCAAGAGCACGCTGATTGGCATGATGACGCGCAACACCGAGGCCGAGATCACGGTGGTGGGATTGGTGGGCGAGCGCGGCCGCGAGGTGGGCGAGTTTTTGCGCGACTCGCTCGGCGAGGAGGGTTTAGAGCGGGCGGTGGTGGTGGTTTCGACCTCCGACCAATCGCCGCTCCTGCGCATGCGCGCGGCGCTCGCGGCGACCGTGGTGGCAGAGTTCTTTGCGGCCGAGGGGAAGAATGTTTTGCTGGTGCTCGATTCGCTCACGCGGTTCGCCATGGCGGCGCGAGAGATCGGCCTCGCCGCGGGAGAGCCGCCCACGGCAAAGGGGTACACGCCATCGGTGTTTGCGCGGCTGGCTCGGTTGATTGAACGCGCAGGGCGCTTTCGAGCGGGTTCAATCACGGCGTTTTATACGGTCCTGATGGAAGGCGACGATCAGCAGGATCCGCTGGTGGATGCGGTGCGTGCGCTGCTGGACGGGCACGTGGTGCTCGATCGCTCGCTGGCCGCCGAGGGATGGTATCCGCCGATCGCGGTGCTCGATTCGATCAGCCGGCTGATGCCCGCCGTGGCCGCCCAGGACCATCGCGAGCGGGCCGCGCTGGTGCGCAAACTCATGGCGGTCTACGCGCGCTCGGAGGATCTGGTCCGCATTGGCGCGTATAAAGCGGGAGCCGATGCGGAACTGGACCGCGCGCTGCGGGCCCGCGAAATGATCCGCGAATTTCTCACGCAGGACGCGCGCGAGCAGGTTGGGATCGGCGATTCCCTGCGCCGCCTTGCCGCGCTCGCTTCCGAGGTTTGAGCGATGGCGGTTTCGCGCGGCCTCAAGCGGCTGCTCGAAGTGCGGGCGCTTGAAGAGGAACTGAGCCAGGCAGCGCTGGAGGAGGCGCTCGCCGATTTGCGTTTGCTTGAAGAGGCGCTCGAGATGGCCTTGGAGCGCGAGCGCGGCGGGCGCTGGCATGTGACGGCGAGCGCCGCTTCGGCCGATGCGGCAGACAGAATCGCGGGCCTGGAGGAGACGCGCGCGGCAAGCCGTCGCGCGGCGGCGCTCAGGCCGAGAATCGCGGAGATGGAAGCCGAGGTTACGGCGCGGCGAGCAGCGTTCCTTAGCAAGAGAATGGAGCGGCAGCAGGTGGAGACGCTGATCCGGAAGACCGAAGCCGTTGCTGCTCAAGTGGCAGCACGCCGCGCCCAGCGGGAGATCGACGACTGGTTCCTGCGGGGCGCGGGGCGTGCGCAAGGCGCCGTTGAAAAGAGTTAATGCGAGCGCTGTTGGGGCTGACAGGAGCGCCCATGGAACTCAGGGACGAGGGGGCACATCGGGCTGAAAATGGCTCCGGAAGGATCGGAGAGTACTCGGTCCACTCACTTGAGGGAAAAGTGCGGAGGTTGGAAAAGTATTTCCTTAAGTGGTATCGAGCTTCCAGTTTTGAAATTCTCCTAACCCCTTTCGCAGCACTTTGGCACATCTGCTGCACCATGCCGTCGCATGACCGTTGCTCTGAGCACAGAACTCGGTGGGGCCGCACAACTGGGCGGGGCCGCACAATTGGGCGGGGCCACTGGGGCTGGTGGACGCGCGGGATTGGGGGGCGCAGGATCCGGAGCGGGTCGAACTGCCGGTTTGTCAGCCGGGGCCAGTTTGAGGCCTGATTCAGGACTTGGTTCGGGCATTGGCTCTGGAATTGGCGCGGACGGAGGCTTCGGCGCGGCGTTCCAGCTTGCCGGCGGCAATGCGGCGCTCGGGGAAACGGAGACGTTGGCGTCCGGCAAAAGCAAGTGTCAGGGCGGGCTGAATGCGAAGGCAGCGAGCGACGCGCAGGGTGTGGGGAAGGAAAGCTTCAAGGCGAACTGGCAGTCGATGCGGCGTGCGGGGGCAGGATCGCCGCACGCCAGAGGCGGCGCGCAGGAAGAAGCCGCAGGCGAATCGGGCGAGGCTGACGGCGCAAAGGAAAGCAGCGCCATTCCGAGTTCGGTAACGAAGCAAGCGGCGCCGGAATTCGTTGGCCGCGAGGCGGCACAATCAACGACTGCGGCAAATGGGGAAGAGGGGTCGTCGGCAAGCGCCGCTCCAGCCAGCAACGCAGGTATAGCCAATCAGCTCCAGCCGGCGACGAGGTCGACGAGCGTCGCGACAAGTACGCGAGGCGCGGTCACATTGAGTCCAACGAAGGCGGCGTGTGGCAGCAGCGGTTCGCCGGCCAGTTCGAAGATCGAAAAGCTCAACCGCAAAGTGCAGGTTGCGGCAGTGCAAGATCAAGCGATTCAAGGATCCACTGGAGGAGTAGCGTCGACGTTGGATGGGAGCGGTCTCGTAGCGCAGACGGCGGAGCCTTTGCAGATGAACACTCGACCGGTGAATTCGACTGATTCGGTAGCGCAAGGCCTCCCGGATGAAGTCGATGATAAAGCCGGCGTTCCGGCCGCAGTCGAGCAGCCCGGGCCGGGCGCGGCTTCTATTGCGGGCACAACGAAGGGCGCTTTATCGACAGGAACCGCCACGGCCGCCAGGAATTCGAGCGCAAGCGCGCCGACGGCTGCGCGGATTCCGGTCCATGTGGCGCAAACTCCGGCAACCCGCTCCGGGCTGAATTCGGGCACAACTGCTCAAGTTGGGTGGCAAGAGCGCGCGCAAGACGGCGAGCCGGAAGAGCCTTCCGCGCTTCCGCAATCTACCGTGACGCCGGCGACAATCGTGAACGCCGGAAGGCCAAGAGCGGTCAGCGCGACGAATGTGGAGAAAAGCTCAGGCAGCGACGACCACAAGGCTGCGGTTACAGGGCTCGCAGCGCATCGAGGAGTTGGCGAGACCGGCGGGACCGTTGCCGCGCCGACAACAGCAACGAGTGAAAGTAGCAAGCCGGGCGCGGAAGCCTTAGCCGGGAGCCCGCAATTGTCTATGCCGCAATCTGCTCATCAGAATGTCGCTGGCGTCGCGGGCGAAGCAATCACGCAACAAAATGGTATGCACGTCTCCGCGGCGCAAAGTTCAGGCATGGAAACTTCGGCTATGGTCCGCGATCCAGCCGGTTCGCGTGGAACCGCGAACACTCCGGCAACCATCGGCGGCTCGACCGCAGGAGCACCTCCAGCGCCCAACGAAACTTTTGCCGCGCTCGATGCCAGAGACACAGTTGGCGCGCCGAGTTGGGTTCACGCAGGCGGCCGTCAGGCTGAGGCGGGATTCGAAGATCCCGCGCTGGGCTGGGTGAGCGTGCGCGCGGATTTGAGCGTCGGCGGCGTTCACGCGGCGGTCGTTCCGGGCTCAACCGATGCGGCTCAGGCGCTAAGCGGGCACCTGGCGGGATTGAGCGCCTACCTCTCGGAACAGCACACGCCGGTGGCAACGCTGACGATGTCCGCTCCCGGAAGCAGCGGGATCGAGGCTGGACCTGACCATGGCGCGGGGCAGGGAATGCAGCAGAGTTCTGGCCAGCACGGGGATCAGAGTCAGACCACGGCATTCGAAAGGGCTTCGCGATCAAACGCGGACAATTCATCTCTGGCAGCAAGCGCCGCCGCGCCGTCTCGCGGATTCGACGCGACGGAGTACGCGTTCAACGGACGCGGCACACATATTTCGGTGATGGCATAGCGACGAGATCGAACACCGAACAGGGAGGGACGATGGGAACAGCGGCAGCATTTCTTCATCATGCGTTGACTGCGGGGCAGGCGCTCAGCGGTACAAGCGCGACGCCCATGGCGAGTGCAACGCCGCAGGCGAGCGGCACAGGCAGCTCGGATGACACGAGCAGCGGTTCGGCGACGATTTCAGCGAACGATTTTCTCACGTTGCTGGTGACGGAGATGCAGAACCAGGATCCGACGGCGGATACCGATCCCAACGAGTACATCAATCAACTTGTTCAAGTGAACAGCCTGGAACAATTGATCGACATTAATCAGACGCTGAGCGGAGATGTCAGCGGCACGAGCTCCAGCTCCGGCAGCGGCTCGTCCGGACAGGTGGCCGCTGCACCACAAAGCGCCTCAGCAGCGAGTCCGGTGACGGCAACGACAGCGGCGCACGGGGCTGCTGCGACGCCGGGAAATCTCGGCGTACCGGGCGCGAATGCCGCTGCAGAGAAAGTCGGGCACGCATTAGACGGCCGACCGCATTTGAAGCCCTCGAAAGGCAGCGCAATTGCTTTGCAATAACGCGCCGGGCGCTGAAGCGCGTCGAACCGGGCACAATTCAACAGGAAGCCGGGTATTGAGTCCCGTCAAACAGATCAGAGTAAAGAGGAGAAAACCCATGGCAAGTTTTTCAATTCCGCTGACCGGCCTGGAGGCCGATTCTACCGCCCTCAATACGATTGCGAACGATCTCGCGAACATGAACACCACCGGCTTCAAGGCTCAGACCACCTCGTTCAGCGACCTGTTATACCAGCAAATCGGAACCTCCGGCTCTGGAGACAGCATTCAGGTCGGGTCCGGAGTTAAGGTGGCGGCAAATACGACGGACTTCACAACGGGATCGGTCTCTTCGACAGATGTCTCGTCGGATGTCGCGATTGACGGAGCGGGATTCTTCGTTCTCGACAATGGGGGCGGCCAGTTGCTTACACGGGATGGGGCATTCCAGCTCAGCTCCAATGGGACTCTGGAGTCGAACAGTGGTCTTGCGGTGATGGGATATCCGGCCACGAACGGTGTGGTGAACACGGGAGGGACGCTAACAGATATCGTGATTCCTACCGGCCAGGCGATGAATCCCTCGGCCACAACGTCCTTCAGCATGACGCAGAGCCTGGATTCGAACGACGCGGTGAACGCCAGTACCACGGGTACTGTGCAGGTGTACGATTCGCTGGGCAATAGCTACGAAGCGACCGTAACCTATACGAAGACCGGGACCAATCAATGGTCCTACAGCGTCTCGCTGCCGGACACATTACAGTCGGCATCAAACACCGCGGGCGGCGTGACGACGACTACGTACGATTTCGGCGCGAGCGGCGGGACGGTGGCGACGGTGGATCCCAGCACCAACCTATCCATTACCGGCCAGACCGCGGGGGGCGGCACGGCGACCATCGCGGTCCCGACTGTAACTGCTGGAGAAGCTGTGGGCACGGCCGGGCCTCCGGCGACGGGCTATGTTGCCGCTCTACAAAACGCGATCACCGCAGCGGGGATTGTCGGGGTCAACGTTGCGGCAACGGCCGGCGGCCAGTTGACGATCACGGGAACAAACTTCTCCACGACCGGAAATATCGTGCAGGATCCAGTGGCATCGGCAAACGCGAGCGGAACCCTCAAATTCGATGCGAATGGCAACCTGAGCAGCCCGGCGACAAATGTCAGCGGAATCACGTTTTCCGGCCTTTCTGACGGGGCGGCGTCTCTGAATCTGACATGGAACCTGTTTGGCAGCAACGGCGCAGGCAATATCAGCCAGACCGCGTCCACCTCTTCGACTTCCTCGACCAATCAGAATGGCTACGCGACGGGAACCTACCAGAGCTTCAGCATTGGCTCCGACGGCACAATCTCGGTGTCGTACTCGAATGGCCAAACCAAGAACGTGGGACAGGTCGCAATTGCGACGGTCAGCAACCAGCAGGGATTGGTCGATTTGGGGTCAAGCGAATATCAGACGACCAGCGCCTCGGGCGTGTCGACCGTGGGAGTGGCTGGAACGAGCGGGCGCGGCGCGCTCGAGGGGAGTTCTCTTGAAGCGTCGAACGTAAACATCTCCACCGAATTTTCTGATCTCATCGTCGCGCAGCGCGCGTTTGAAGCCAATGCAAAATCAGTGACTACGTTCGACACGGTCACGCAGGACACCATCAACATGGTTCACTAAAAAGTACTCAGTGAGCCGTTGTCAGTGAACAGCGAATTTGCACCCTGAATGCAAAGCAGCCGAGCGGGCTTGTCATTCATCGACCATCCGGCGGGAAAACGGCGGTCTTCGGACCGCCGTTCATTTTTTGGGCGAGACCTCAATAAAGAGCCCCTTGGCTTCGGCGAGCACGTGCCCCTTCTCATCGAGAATGCGTGCTTCTGCCCAATGTTTGCGGGACTCGTTGCGAACCACGCGTCCTTCAAGACGAAGTTGGATTTCGCCCGGAACGGGTCGAAGGTACTCGACTTCCATCTTGCGCGTCATGGAAGAGCGGCCCCGGGCGCGTACCGCTTTGCTCATTGCCTCATCGAGCAGCGTGGCGATGATGCCGCCATGCAGGTAGCCTGGATGCCCTTCAAAAGCATTGGCGACGACGGGAAAGCCGACGACCGATCCGTCGTCCGCCAGAAGGAAATCGAGGCGCAGACCGGTCTGGTTCGCGGGACCGCAGCCGAAGCAGCGATTGCTCGCTGAATGGGCAAAAGGAGTGAGGTGCTCGTGAGGTTCGGTCATGCCAGCCTCGATGCCTTGAAATCCTCACTGAGCGCCGCGACGAAGAGTTCACGGTCGACGTTGCCGCCGGTGAGGACGATGCCGGCGCGTTTGCCCGCAAGCGACGATTTCTCCTTGAGCGCGGCGGCGAGGGAAGCGGCTCCGGCGCCTTCGGCCACGTTGTGCGTGTCCTCGTAGTAGATGCGCATAGCCTCAGCGATCTCGGCGTCGGAGACTTCGACGATGCGTGCGACATGGGCCCAGATGATATCGAGCGCATCCTGATTGGGTCTGCGGCATGCGAGGCCGTTGGCGATTTTCGAATTAGCTGGTGACTCGACCAGCTTGCGCTGCTTAAAGCTGAGCGCGGTTGCGGCGCACTCAGCGGCCGTGACGCCGACAATCTCGGTCGACAGCTTGAGAGCATTTCGCGCAGCCACCACGCCGCAGATTGACGAACCCAGCCCGATGGGAACATAGACTCGATCAAGCATGGGCGCCGCCTGGAAAAGTTCGAGAGCGTAGGTGGCGGTGCCCCAGACCAGGCGCTCGTGAAACGATTCGACCTTTGCGTAACCGCGCTCCCGCGCCAGGATCGAAGCATACTCAAGCGACTCCTGAAAGTCATGTCCGTGCTCGATCAGCTCGGCGCCCTGGGCCTCGGTGGCGTGGTTGTTCTCGATGCTGTTACCGTGGGGCACCACAATGACAGCCTTCAATCCCAGCAGGCGCGCTGCCGAGGCTACGCCCTGGCCAAAGTTGCCGCGCGTGGCCGCCACAACACCTTTGAGGTCTGGCTGTGTTTCCTTCAGCCACGTGGCGTAAACCAGAGCGCCGCGCAGTTTGAATGCTCCGACGGGCGTGTGATTTTCATGCTTGATCCAAACTTCGGCTCCTAGCCGCTGATTGATCAGCGGCCAGCTGTATTGCGGAGTGGCCGGCATAAACCGATAGACCAGGGACTGTGCTTCGCGGATTTGGTCCAGCGTGGGAAGAGCCATAGGATAAGGATAGTCGGCGGGCGGCTTAGCGGCGCTGCGGACGAGAATTCACGAAGAAGGCGTAGAAAACAGTGAGGAAGTTAGGCTGGGCTGTTGCGCTGATGGCGGCGGGAATCACGGGATGTCGCTCGGCGCCAAAATTAACGGATCAGCAGGCCGAGGGGAAGCATCTCTACAACGTCGGCTGCGCCCATTGTCACGAGGAGAACGACCTGCATTTGAAGAAAGTTCCACCGAGTCTGCATGGCGTGTTCAACAGAAGCACGTTGCCCGACGGCGAGCCGGCATCCAATGCGGAAGTGGAGCAGGTATTGATCGCGGGCAAAGGAATGATGCCGTCGTTTGCCTACCAGATGTCGAAGGAACAAATGGATGCGGTAGTAGCGTATCTGCACACAGGGCTCCGTGACCAGCCCGAGCCATAGAGAGGAGGAACCGTCATGAAAGTTGGAGTTCTCGGTTCAGGCGATGTGGCAAAGGCGCTCGCGCAGGGGTTCATCAAGCACGGCCACCAGGTCATGATCGGCACGCGCGACGCTGCAAAGCTCGCGGAGTGGCAGCGCAAAAATCCCAAGGCGCAAGTCGGCAGCTTCAATGAGACTGCGGCGTTCGGCGAAGTGCTGGCGCTGGCGGTGAAAGGGTCGGTGGCGGCCGATGTGCTGAGAATGGCAGGCAGCACCAACCTCGATGGCAAGCTGGTGATGGACGCGTGCAACCCCATCGCCGATGCGCCGCCCGTGAACGGAGTTTTGAAGTTCTTCACCACGCTTGACGACTCGCTGATGGAGCAGCTCCAGCGCGAGTTTCCCAAAGCGCACTTCGTCAAGGCTTTCAGCTCGGTAGGCCACGGCCAATTCGTGAATCCGACGTACAAAGCAGGGAAGCCGACGATGTTTATCTGCGGCAACGACGACGGCGCCAAGGT
>CAYOVE010000036.1:17448-20631 GCA_964407295.1 uncultured Occallatibacter sp. | reverse complement strand
CGTAACGCTCAACGAATGGACGCCCGCCTTTGGCTCCGATCCAATAGCCGATGGCTGAGCCGATGTTGCAGCCGACCATTCCGGCGAGCGCAACCAGAATGAGATTGAAGCGGCCGAGATAAACCAGGTAGCCGGAGAACGGCATGATCAGCTCGGAAGGGAGCGGGATTCCGGCTGAGTTGACGGCCATGAGTGCGGCAATACCTGCATAGCCCCCGGCGCTGATCACACGGGTCACGAACTCCACCAGCAGGGCCAGGATTCTTTCACTCATGAGCCTTCCCAGTATAGCGCTCACGCGCCCTCAACCTTTGGTCGAGAGCATTGGTGCGACTGCACACGTCTGCAATTTGCATTTGTTAGGATGAGATGTGTTCGAGGGAGATTCAGTGACCAATCAAATACCCGATTCGCATCCGCCGGTTCCGTTGACGCTTGAGGGCGCGAGCGTGCTGCACCAGTTCTTCCGGTTTGACTGGAAGGCGTGGCGCGCCTACGCGCCGAGCGAACGTGGAGGCATCGTTGCCAAGACGATAGAGACGCTGAAGGTGCTCGAACGCAAGGACGCGAATGCGGCGGCTCGCTCGGCACTGTATTCGCAGCTTGGACACAAGGGCGATTTGATGCTCATCCACTTCAGGGATTCGCTGGAGGAGCTGAACCAGGTTGAGCTCGCGCTCGCGCAGACTCCGCTCTATGACTTTCTCGATTTGCGCCACTCGTATGTTTCGGTGGTCGAACTGGGGTTGTACGAGTCGAGCCGCAAAACGTATGAGGCTGCATCGGCCAAAGGCTTCGAAGCATTTTCCGCGGAGTGGAACGCGGAGATTGCGGCTTCGCTCGAGCGCGGCGCGGAAGCAATGAAGCCGCGGTTGTGGCCTGCGATTCCGGACGCGAAGTATCTGTGCTTTTATCCCATGGACCGCAAGCGCGGCGAGCAGGTGAACTGGTACACGGTGCCGTTTGCTGAGCGGCAGCGGATGATGCACGAGCACGGGATGATCGGGCGGCGATACGCCGACCAAGTGAGGCAGGTTATCTCCGGCTCGATTGGGATGGACGATTGGGAGTGGGGTGTCGATCTCTTCGCCGAGGATCCAGTGGTCTTCAAGAAGCTGATCTACGAGATGCGCTTCGACGAAGTGAGCGCAGTGTACGCACTGTTTGGTCAGTTCTATATTGGGGTGCGGCTGCCGGTGGAGAAACTGGCGGCGTGGGTTGAGGGGGAGCTGAGCGCCTAGCCTGGCGAGAGCGCAGGCTTCTGCCAGGATCAATGGGAATCGCAACCAAGGGAGAACCGCAGTGCCGCGCAAATCTCACTCATGCGACTAAAGTGCAACTGCGCGACACGTCTTCCCAGCCGCTCCTTGGACACGGTCACAGCGTTATGCAGGTTTATGGCGCACGGCGCTTTCATGCCATCATCGCAATTCAATGTGACCTCCGATGGCACGCCGCGAATCGTCGATGTGATGGGCGCAACCGTAACGGACGCCAAATACTCGATCGCGCTATTACGCGTGAGCACGACAACCGGCCTCTGCTTATCCGGCGCAGTAAAACGACAGAAACGGATATCTCCTCGGGCTATTCTTCCGGCCACTCTGCCACCATTTCCCACAATTTCGAATCACCTTGGTCTTGCGGCCGCTTGATGTAGCCTTTCCGGTCGCGGTCTTCCCGCGCTCTCAGTTCCAAACGCCGAAGATGCTCACGAAGAGCATCGCGCACCAGAGCGGAACGGTTTCCCTTCATCCGGCGGACAACCCGGTCGGTCGCGTGGAGGAGTTCCTTGTCAAGAACAACCTGGATCGTTTCCATATGTTGAGTCTATTCCACAGTATCTTCCACAGTCAAATTCGGCCGGTGCCAGGCAAGGGACTAAACTCCTATTCATGCCCACCCGAAAGCCGGTAACTAAACGAAAGGCTCCGGCAAAGCCAGCAGCGCGCGGAGCGCTCGCGAAGGAGCGCGTCGACGCGATTCTGAAGGCGCTCGACGAGGCGTGTCCAAACGCGGTGTGCGCGCTCTCTCATCGGTCTCCATGGGAACTGCTGGTGGCGACGATTCTCTCAGCGCAATGCACGGATGTGCGCGTGAACATGGTAACGCCGGAGCTGTTTTGGCGCTTCCCTACCCCGCAAGCGATGGCAAAGGCGAGTTTGCCGGAGCTTGAAGAACTGATCCGGACGACGGGGTTCTTTCGCAACAAAGCGAAGTCGATTCAAGGCGCGGCGAAAAAGATCATTGAGGATTTTGGGGGCGAGGTTCCGCAGACGCTCGCCGAGCTGATCACGATTCCCGGAGCGGCGCGCAAGACGGCCAACGTGGTTCTGGGCGTGTGCTTCGGCAAGGCTGAGGGCGTGGTGGTCGACACGCACGTGTTCCGGATTTCGCGGCGACTCGAACTCGCGAAGGGCGACACGGCGGAAAAGGTTGAACAGGAGTTGATGCAGGTGCTGCCACGAGACCGGTGGATCAGTTTCTCGCACCAGATTATCCAACATGGGCGGCAGGTGTGCATAGCGCGCAATCCCAAATGCAGCGAGTGCAACTTGGAGCCGCTGTGCCGGTCGAAGGACAAAACCTGGAGTTCGTAACGCCGCAAGTTAGCGGGTTAGCGAACAGGCCCCCTTCGAGGGGCCTGTTCTGTTAGCGGGTTGGCGGAGTCACCGACGTTAAAGCAGGGCGTATGTGATCGCTTGGATCAGGCCGGGAACGTCGTGAGGATCGGCTTCGACCGCCGGATCCCAGCCGAGTTCGCGGAGGGTCTTACTTGTGATGGGCCCGATGGAAATTGCAGCGACACCGGCGAAGGGGAACGCGACTCCGGCTTTCTGGGCCGCGTCGGCGAGATGGGTGACGCTTGACGAGCTGGTGAAGGCAGCGGCGGCGATTCCCTTTTGCAAAGCGTCGCGCAAAAGCGCGGGCGCGGACTCGGGCATCAAGTTGCGGTAGGCATCGACCACATCGACGGTCGCTCCCGCTGCACGAAGGGCGTCGGGAATGACGTCACGGGCCACGGCGGCGCGGATCAGCAATACTTTCTTTCCCCGCGTTTGGGCTGCAAGGCTCTCGACGAGACTTTCGGCGACGTAGGTTTCTGGAACGAGCGTGACGGGCAAGCTCGCATCGCGAGCGGCCGAGGCAGTCGCTTCTCCGATCGTTGCCACCTGCGGTGGG
>CAYOVE010000036.1:0-17348 GCA_964407295.1 uncultured Occallatibacter sp. | reverse complement strand
CGCATCGCGAGCGGCCGAGGCAGTCGCTTCTCCGATCGTTGCCACCTGCGGTGGGGCAAACTTTTGGAGAGAAATATTCAAATGAGTTGCACGGTCGCCGAGCGCGCGGACGGCGTTGGCGCTGGTGAGGATGAGCCAGTCGTAATCGGAAAGCGCGCGCAGCGCTCGATCAAGCGGCGCGAAATCCGCAGGCGGCCGAATCTCGATGACCGGAACTTCAACCGGCTCGGCTCCGATTGCCCGCAGGCCCTCGCTGAGTTTGCCGGCTTGGTGAGCGGCGCGCGTTACGAGAATGCGCCGGCCAGCGAGCGGCAGCGCTTTCATCAGGCGGCTCCGCCGGCCGTGTTGCTGCCGGCCGCAAGCAACGCCCCAGCTCCTTCGGCCAACAAAACTTCCGCGGCCTCGCGTCCTAACGAAGCGGGATCGGTGTTCTTGCGCGGCGCATGCAAATGAACGCGGATGATCTGGCCTGAATCGGGCGAAGCGACAACGCCAAAGATCTCCCACCAGGAAACGGAGGCGATGTCCTGAGCAAAGGAAGGGCGGCAGTGAAACCCAATGGGAACCTGGCAACCACCGCCGAGCGCAGCTAGAGCCGTGCGTTCCGCTGTGACCGCGAAGCGCGTGTCGGCGTGGTCAAGGAAGGCCACGGCGGCGAGGGTCTCCACATCACCGCTGCGAATCTCGAGGCCTAAGGCTCCCTGGCCTGCGGCAGGGCAGAATTCGGCGGGATCGAGGCGTTCGCGGACGTGATCGGTCTTGCCAAGGCGATCGAGCCCGGCGGCGGCGAGCAGGATCGCGTCGACTTGTCCTTCAGTGAGCTTGCGCAGACGCGTATCCACGTTGCCGCGAAACTCAACGGCCTCAATATCCTTGCGCAGGGCCTTCAGTTGGGAGCGGCGGCGCTGGCTGCTGGTGCCAACGCGGGCGCCACGCGGCAGCTCGGCGAGGCTGGCGTAATTGACGGAGACCAAGGCGTCGCGAGGATCGACACGCGGCGGCGTGGCCGCGAGCGCGAAGCCGACGGGCAGCTCAGTGGGCAAATCCTTGAGCGAATGCACGGCAAGATCGATGCGGCTGGCGGCGAGGGCTTCTTCAATTTCTTTCGTGAACATGCCCTTGGAGCCGACTTCGGCGAAGGTGACTTCCTGTAGCCGGTCGCCTGTGGTTTTGATGATTTCTATCTCGATTTCGTGGCCCTGAATACGCAATAGTTCGGCGATGTGATTGGCCTGCCAGAGGGCAAGCGGCGAGCCGCGACTTCCGATGCGGAGTTTCATCGGCTCGCCTCGGCTTTCTCCAAGCTCTCTTTTACTTGCGGCTCAGTGTTTGCGGTCGCGTGAGACGCTTCGCTCGATTCGGCTCGCGGAGCCTGACTTGATGCAGCTTGCGGAGCTTCGACCGGTGCGGCCGCTGAGACTGACCATTCCTCGCAGAGAGCATCGAGCTTGGCGGAATCGCCTTCGCGGGCGGCTTGCTTGAGCGCCGCCATGGGTTGATGGAGGAACTTGTTGACGAGACCGCGTGTGAGAGCCTCGACGGCGGCGAGCTGCTCAGCGGTCAGTGTTCCGAGCCGAGAGTGAATACGCTCGATCTCTGCGACGCGCATCTCTTCTGCCTTTTTTTGCAGAGCCACGATTGCGGGCGCGACGTTGACGGTGCGCTGGCGCTGATGGAAGCGCTCGACTTCAGCGGCAATGAGCGCCTCGGCGTCGATAGCCTCACGGCTGCGCTCATCCATGTGCGAGGCGGCGACTTGCTGCAGATCGTCGATGTCGTAGACAAAGATGCCGTCGAGCTTGTTCATCAGCGGATCGACGTCGCGCGGGACGGCAATATCGATGAAAAACATGGGACGGTTGCGGCGCTTGTGCAGAAACGCCTGACCGTGCTCGGGGCGGAAGATGGGATGCGGTGCGCCGGTGGAACTGATGACGATGTCGGCGCGGCTGGCGGCTTCGTAGAGCTGACTGTAGTCGATGACTTCGGGGATGATTCCGCCCTCGAGCTCCGCGGCCATACGGCGAGCACGCTCGGCGGTGCGGTTCGAGACGAGAATGGCACCGGCGCCCTGCTGCACGAGATGCCGCGCGGCAATCTCGCTCATTTTGCCTGCGCCGACGAGAAAGACCGTGCGGCCCTCAAGCGAGCCGAAGATTTTGCGGGCGAGATCAACGGCAACGGAGGCGATGGAGACGGAGTTCGAACCGATGCCGGTTTCGCTGCGCGCTTTCTTAGCGGCGGCAAAGGCGCTCTGCAACAGGTGCTCGAGGTGGCCGGAGACGGTCCCGGCGGCGCGCGCGACCGCAAAGGCCTCTTTGACCTGGCCAAGAATTTGCGGCTCGCCGACAACCATGGAATCGAGGCTGGCGGCCATGCGGAAGAGATGGCTGACGGCCTCCTTGTCGCGGTACTCGTAGAGGTGAGGCGCGAGGACAGAGGCCTCAATGCCGAATTGACGCGAGAGGAACGATGCGACAGGAGTGCCGTCACCTTCGACGACCGAAAGCAGCTCTACGCGATTGCATGTGGAGACGATCATGCACTCGGCGACTCCGGGAGTGGCGGCGAGGGCGCGGGTGGTCTCGGCCAGTTCATCGCGGCCGATGGCGATTTTTTCGCGCAGCGCGATGGGCGCGGTTTTATGGTTCACGCCAATGAGTGTGAGCGTCATTGGGGACCGAACCTGTGCACCTGGCTGAAGAAGTTGACGGCCCACACGGCCATCATCACGACCAGTGCCGCGCCCGAGACGTAAGCGGCCCTTCGACCGCGCAATCCAACGCCGCGGCGGAGCAACAGGAGCGTGACGTAGACGACCCACATGGCGAACGAGGCCAGGATGTTGGGATCGAGAAAATAGGAGGCGCCGATCGCTGTTTCCTGCACCAGAACGAATCCCATCAACAAACCAACGGTCATGCAGGGAAATCCGAATTCGAGGGTGGCGAGGGCCAGACGCTCGAGTGTGTCGAGCGGCGGCAGCCAGTCAAGCGGCGCGAAACGCGAAGATTGACCGGGCCTGATCTTGGACTTGATGCGGCGTTCCTGCACGAGATACAAGACGGAGGCGAGCAGGCTGAAGCCAAGCGCCGCATAGGCCAGTAGCAGAGCGATGATGTGGGCGACAAGCCAGCTCATCCAAACTCGCTGCGACGGAAAACGATAGGCGCTGGTTCCCAGAGCAGGGATAAAGACGAGGAAAACTGTGGCTGGCAGAGCAAAGAGGCCGAGCGAGATGGCGTCGTAGAGCCACCAGACGAGGAAGAACAGTCCGGCGACAAGAAACCCAAGGAGGGATTCGATCTCGCGAACGCCAACGGGCATCCAGCGATGTGCGAGGACGAGCATCTCGATAACCGAAACGAAGTGAAAGAAGAACGCCAGCCCGCTCAGGTGGACGCAGGTCTTCCGCCACGGGACGGAGTTATAGAGCACCGCCGGGAAGACGGCGACACATCCGCCGGCATAGAGAATGGCCGCAACTCGTAGCCAAAGCAGATACATGGCAGGTTTTACGTTAAGGCGTAAACATCCAGTATAACTGTGATGCAAATCACCATGAGGGGCTGGGAGTGGGTCGGGGCGAAAGGAACCATCTGTCGAGGCCTGAAGCCCGGTTTGAGGCGTTACGAAGTCGGGGTATTTGAGGCCCGAGTGAGTAACTGCGCCGGAGCAATGCCCTCTCGCCATGCTTCGGAAAGAAAGCTCTTTGCCTGAGCGCTTTGCATCTGGATGAGGTAGTCTTCCGCGTCGTAAACAAGCCCGCGAAGCGTATTGTTGTCAGTCGTTCCGATCATCCGTTCGATGGCGATAAGTTTGCGGAGCAGGACGGTGCTGTTCATGATGCGTGGCCCTTCGAATTTTTGCGTTCGAGAAAGCCAGTTTGCCTTGATGATGGCCAGTTGGATGTGACTTCAGTCACTCGATTCGTCGGCTTTGTACGGATTCAAGTGACAGGGCCCGCCATCGAAGATGGGGCGGCGGACCCTGAATGAACGTAAGTTGCGGGAAGTGCGCTAGTTAGCGCTACTGCCTGGTGGCAACGAAGGTGGTAACGCGGCCGGAGAGCTTGCTGGTTTCAACGACGGTCATAGTCTTGCCGTTGGCCGAGATGGTCATGGTTGAATCATCGATCACGTTGCCGTTGCGCTTGTCGATCTCCTCGATTGTGTGGGCGTTGATCTGTTTGAGCGAGACGGCGTCATAGGAGTAGGCGCCTCTGTAGGGATAGTCGTTACCGTCGAACTTTGCGGTGTAGGTTTCCCCGGTGGGAGAAGTCATGGTGATTTGATCACCGTTGGTTTTGTAAGTGGTGAGCAAGGCGTTCGAGCTTCCGGACTGCCTTTCGATGATCCAGTTGCCGGAAGTGGCATGAACGCCGGTGGGCAGCGTTCCGCTGCGCTTGCCGGTGGATTCAAAGATTGTGGGCGAACCGCCGTTCACGGGGTGGCCGGTGGATTTCACGGTGAGCGTTTTGCCGTCGGCAGAGGCTGTGCGGGTCTGTTCGAAAGTGACGGCGCCTCCCTTCTTGGCGACGACGGAGATGGTGTGCGCGTCGAGGACGGTGACGCTGATGGTGTCATAAGACTGGCCGGAGACGGCGTGGTCCTGCCCATCGGCCGCGACGTCAAAGGAGGGAGTGCAACTTACACAGTGATACCAGCCCGCGCTGGTGTAGAAGGTAAGGGGCTTGGGGCTGAACTTGGTTTTGGAAAGATCGGTCTTCCAGGTGCCATCGAACGATGACTGGGCTGGAGAAGAAGCGGCCGTCAACAGGGCAGCCATGGCGATGAGGGCGCAGAGAGCATAGCGCCGGGTGCTGGATATTTGCATGTTCCTCCTTGGGAAGTTCGGGACTGGGAAATCTGAACGGGGACCCGAATTGCGAAGAATCGACTCGGACCGAGTGACCGGGTGATTGTATAGGTGGGCGGCTACAGGTGGGTAGTTTTGTTTCGGCTGTGGGCAGGGCCGACGGAGGGCTTGCGCTCGATGGATGCGAGGCAGGAGCTTGGGAAGAGACTAGTGGAATTCTGGTATCGAACTCCGCTATCGCGGAAGTGCGGAGCCGCGATAGTCTTGAAGGCAACGTGATCAAGGAAAACGCTCAACCCGCAGGTGGCGCTCCTCCCTCTCCGCTCCTGGACGAGAACCCTGCGGTTGATGAGTTTGCGCTGACAACTGTTTCCGTGGAGCAGTCACCGGCGGGCAAGGGCGCGCAGGAGTTGACCCCGTTCATGCGGCAATGGGCCGCAGCCAAGCACCAGAATCCAGATGCCTTGGTCTTCTTCAGGATGGGCGACTTTTATGAGCTGTTTTACGACGATGCGGCCGTGGCCAGCCGCGAGCTGCAACTGACGCTGACGGCGAGGGACAAGGAGCGCAACATTCCCATGTGCGGCGTACCTTATCACGCGGTGGAGCAGTATGTGACGCGGCTGTTGCGCAAGGGCTACCGCATCGCGCTCTGCGACCAGATGGAGGATCCGAAGCTCACCAAGAAGCTGGTGAAGCGCGAGGTGACGCGAGTTCTGACGCCGGGAACGGCGCTCGACGCGGGGCTGGGGCAGGAGCAAAACAACTTTCTTGCGGCCCTGTGGCAGGATGCGGCACAAGGCGGGCGCGAGGGCGCTTGCGCGGTGGCGCTTCTGGACGTTTCGACGGGCGAGTTTCGGACGATGGAGTTTCGCGGAGAACATGCGCGGGCGCTGGCAATCGATGCGCTGCTGCTGGCTGCGCCGAGCGAGGTCTTGATGGCGGCCAGCGCGGATGCGCCGGCGATGTTGGAGAAGGTTCCTGCACGGACGCGCGTCGAAGACTGGGTGTGGACGCGCGAGTACGCGGTGCCTCTTGTGGAGCGGCAGTTGAATGTGCACTCGCTTGATGGATTTGGCCTGAATGGGCATGAGCCGGCGGCGATTGCGGCGGGCGCGGTGTTGCACTACGTGCGATCGACGCAAAAGAACGATGCGCTGCATATCGACAGCCTGAAGTTCGAGGAGCACTCGACTGCGCTGGAGCTGGACCAGGTGACGGTGCGGAACCTGGAACTGGTTGAGCCGCTCTTTTCAGGCCAGGACGATCGGGCAACGCTATTTCGGACGCTCGATGCGTGCCTCACGCCGATGGGTAAGCGGCTGCTGCGGGCGACGATTCTGCGGCCGATGAACAGCGCGCCTGAGATAGAGGCGCGCTACGAGGCTGTCGGAGAGGCGCATGGAAATCTGCTCAAGCGCGAGGAGATTCGGCGCACGTTTGGCGGAATTCTCGATTTGGAGCGGTTGCTGGCACGGATCTCTTTAGACTCGGCGGGACCGCGCGATATGCGCGCTCTGGCCGCGAGTTTGGCGCGGCTGCCGGGAGTGAAGACGGCTCTCGTTGCAATGGCTGCACCGCGATGGCGTGCGGTCGTCGGCCATCTCGACCCGCTCGACGACGTGACCGGGCGGATTGTAAAGACACTGGTGGCCGAGCCGCCGCTGACGCTGGTGGATGGCGGCGCGATTGCAGCCGGAGTGGACGCGGAGTTGGACGAACTGCGTTCGATTTCGACGAGCGGGCGGCAGGCGATAGCGGCTATTGAAGATCGCGAGCGGCGGCGAACGGGAATCGGGTCGCTCAAGGTGCGCTACAACTCGGTCTTCGGCTACTACATCGAGATCACGAAGGCCAACCTGGCGATGGCGCCGGCCGACTACGAACGGAAGCAGACGCTGGTGAACGCGGAGCGCTTTACCACTCCGGAACTGAAGGAATACGAACGGAAGATTCTCTCGGCGCACGACCTATCGATCGAAATTGAGAAGCGAATTTTTGCCGAACTGCGAAAATCTGTACTCGAAAGCGCGGGACGGATTCGGAGGAGTTCGGCAGCAGTGGCCGAGGCGGATCTGCTGGCGTGTTTCGCACACCTGGCAGCGGCGCGGCGCTATGTGCGGCCGAGGTTGACGGATGAACCAGTGCTCGAAGCTGTCGCGGCGCGCCATCCGGTGATTGAGCAGTGGCTGGAAGAGATGCGCGAGGGACGGTTTATTGCGAACGATCTATACCTGTGCGCACACGACGGCTCTGCTCCAAACGATGAGAGCGCGCAAGCGCCACCGCCGAGTCTGCTGCTGGTGACTGGGCCGAACATGGGAGGCAAGAGCACGTACCTGCGGCAGGCCGCGATGCAGGTGCTGATGGCGCAGATGGGCAGCTTTGTTCCCGCCGACAGCTTGCGGTTCGGCTTGGTCGACCGTATTTATACGCGGATCGGCGCCAGTGATAACGTGGCGCGCGGGCGATCGACATTCATGGTGGAGATGACGGAGACGGCGACGATTTTGAATACGGCGACGAATCGGTCGTTGATTCTGCTTGATGAGATGGGGCGAGGGACCGCGACGTTCGATGGGCTCTCGCTGGCGTGGGCGACGGTGGAATACCTGCACGCAGAGGTGGGCGCGAGGACGTTGTTTGCCACGCACTACCATGAGCTGACGATGCTGGCGGAGAAGCTGCCGCGCGTGCGCAATTTGCGAGTGGGCGTGAAGGAGACAGCGAGCGGGATCGTGTTTCTGCACAACATCGAACCCGGCGCGGCGAGCAAGAGCTATGGAATCGAAGTGGCGCGGCTGGCGGGCTTGCCGGCAGCGGTAATCGAGCGGGCGAAACACGTGCTGAAACAACATGAAAAGCAAGAGAGGCAGAGTGTGCAAGTGGAGACGGAGGCCGATCCAATGCAGCTGACCATCTTTACGCCGCTCTCGCAGAAGATTGTGGACCGGATCGAGCAAACGGATGTGAACTCGCTGACGCCGCTCGCGGCGCTGAATCTGCTGGAAGAGTTGCAGCAGGAATTGATGGAAAAGAAAGATTAGAAACTGAGGACGCAGGAAAGATGAAGCAAAGTTTGCGACAGGCGGCGGGAAGTTTGCTGGTGGTCGGCGTCGAAGGAACGGAGCTGACGGGGCTTGAGCGTGCGTGGCTCAAGCTGCTGCGGCCGGCGGGGATTATTTTGTTTCGGCGGAACATCGAGAATGCGAAGCAGGCGCGGGCACTGCTGGCCGAAGCGACAAAGTTCTGCACGCCGCATTGCGCACGGTTTGTTGATGTGGAGGGCGGAACCGTGGACCGGCTGCGGGATGCACTCGCGCCGATTCCTCCGGTGGAGGCGGTAGCGCGAACGATGAGGTTGCGCGGGGGCGCAGGTTTGTGCGATCCCACCCAACCGGCAACACCAAAAGCGCCGCTTGGATGGGGCACCCGATCATCATTTGCGCGCGAGCACGGAGAGCTGATTGCACGGGCGGTGAAGGCGTTCGGATTCAACTCACCGCTGGCGCCGGTGTTCGACCTTGGGCTGCCCGCATCGCAGAAGGTTTTGGGAACAAGGTGCGCAGGATCGACGGCGGCGGAGGTCATCGCGTATGCACGGCCATTTCTCGCCGGGCTTGCGGCGCAGGGTGTGGCGGGATGCGGAAAGCATTTTCCCGGCCTGGGAGGTGGGACTCTCGATTCACATTTGGAGACGCCGAAGATTCGCCGCACATGGCAACAGCTGTGGCATGAAGATCTGGAGCCATATTGTGCGCTGCGCAACGAGCTGCCGATGGTGATGGTGAGCCACGCGGCATACCCGCTGACGAAAGAAAGGAAGCGGCCGGCGAGCGTGTCGAGCTTCTGGGTCAGTGATGTGCTGAGGAAGCGGATCGGTTATCGCGGCTTGGTTTTGTCGGATGATCTGGAGATGGGCGGCGTGGCGAACTTCATGCCCATGGGCGAGGCGGGAGTGGAGGCGGTGCGCGTGGGCTCGGATCTTCTGCTGATTTGTCACCACGCAGAGCCGATTCTGAACGTGTATGAAGCACTCCTCTCAGAAGGCGAGCGGTCGGCGGCATTTCGGCACGTCTTGATGGCGCGGGCGCGCGGGTCGGAGCGAAAGCGGGCCAGGAGTTTCCGAGCGGGAATGGCGGCGGCGTTGAGTAAGACACAAGTCGAGGCGCTGCGAGCGCGGATTCTTGATTTTGGTGAGCGCGTGGAGCGAGCGGAACACGAGGAGCGGTGAATACCTTTTTGGAAATGGCGACGCAGAAACAGAACTGATTCGGGACGATGGAGATGCGGCGCATGCGTGCCGTCACAATTTTTCCACGTGGCCCTCTGCTACCATGGGACTGACAGCAATCCTAACGGCCGAACTGATCAACGTGGGCGCGAAGATTCGATTTGCGTGAAGCGGCAAGCGGCCGAAGCCAAGACAAAGGAGAATTTCTATGCCTCTCGTTTCAATGCGGCAGCTCCTCGATGAAGCTGCGAAGGGTGGATACGGCGTCGGCGCCTTTAACGTCAACGACATGGAGCAGATTCAAGCCATCATGATGGCGGCCAAGCAAACCAAGTCGCCAGTGATTGTGCAGGCGAGCCGCGGCGCGCGCCAGTTTGCCGAGGACCTTTACTTATTCAGGCTGATCCAGGCGGCGGCAGAGCTGAATCCCGATATTCCGATCGCCATGCACCAGGATCACGGCAACAGCTTTGAAACGTGCAAGAGCGCGATCGAGCTGGGCTACACGAGCGTGATGATGGATGGCTCGCTGCTGGAGGATGGAAAGACGCCGTCGACGTTCGATCAAAATGTCGAAGTGACGCGGCGCGTGGTGGACTACGCGCACGAGCGTGGCGTGACGGTTGAAGGAGAGATCGGCGTGCTTGGCGGCATTGAAGATGGCCACGGCGCGGGCGGAACGGGCCTGGAGCATGTGACTGATCCCGACCAGGCTGTGGAGTTTGCGGAACGCACCGGCGTGGATGCGCTGGCCATCGCCATCGGAACCAGCCACGGCGCATACAAGTTCAACAAGAAGCCTGACGGCTCGGTGCTGAAGATGGACATTCTTATCGCGATTCACAAACGGCTGCCGGCGACGCACCTTGTGATGCACGGAAGTTCGTCGGTGCCCAAAGAACTGCAGGACATCGTGAACGAGTACGGCGGAAAGCTGAAGCCGACGTGGGGCGTTCCGGTCGAAGAGATTCAGCTCGGCATCCGCAACGGCGTACGCAAAGTCAACGTGGATACTGACAACCGCCTGGCAATTACGGGGGCGATCCGCAAGGTGTTCGCGCTGACGCCGGAGAAGTTCGATCCACGCGACTACCTGAAGCCGGCGCGCGAGGCGATGGCCAAGGTGGTGGCCGAGCGCATGACGGAGTTCGGGCAGGCCGGACACGCGGGCGACTACAAGCCGATTCCGATCACCGAAATAGCCAAGGGCTACGCCAACGGCTCGCTTGATCCGCGGCCATCGCTGGCGGCCAAGTAAATCAGGCAGCCGTAGCATAAACGGCAACCGGGCCGCTTCGCGCCAGCGAAGCGGCCCGGTTGCTTTCAGGCGCGAGAAGCAGCTTCATATTCCGCCCTTCCCTGCATTTAATGTTTGGCCGCAATATATCCCAACCGCGCTTGCAGATCGAGCTTTCCATTTTCTGATGTCAGTTTGACTTTCAAGGGATGGAAGTTGCCGTCGAGCTTTGCGGGCTTAAAGCCGAGCAGGTAGACAAAGGCGGGCGGCGCGGCCAGACGCGCAAATCCGCCGTCGAAATCGTTGCTGTTGTGGACGAACGCGCCACCGGTACCTGCGGTGATCTCCTCCATCACTGCCGAAGACTGCAATGCCTCCTCGCGCGCTAGGTTCGAATTGAGATTCATCGGCCCGGAAGATGCGGACCTGTCGGCCGCGGCGCCGCCGGCGAGAGCCGCACCGTTGAGCCCGCGGGCATCGAGGGCATTGATCACTACCTGATCCCGAATGCCCTCCTCGATCACGTTGGATTCGTCGAAGCGGTTGTCGCTGGAAACGAAAAAACCGGGAGAAACCAGAACGAGGTTCCTGGAGCCGGGAGCCTTTGCGAGCCAGCGAACGACATCGCGGACGGCCAGCAGCGCACTGCGGTCTTCGAGATCGCCAGAGTGCTTTACTGCGCGCGCCGCGTCCAGTGCCGACTGAATGATCAGGTCGGGATCGCTATTTGCGGAGTGCTGGCAATCGAGAATCTCCGCATAGGCCAACTGCAGCGGCGGATTTCCAAGCAGCTCAGGGCTCAGCATAAGCATCTGGTCGGCCTCGTAATAGCTCAAATGAGGACACGGCGCCGCTGGCGTCGATCCCGCCGGGGGGCTGGCGCGAAGGTTGAGCAGGCTTTGCTTGAGCAGGGCGTGATCGGTGGTGAACGGGCTGCTGACGGTTCCCGAAGTGGTGAGGATCGCGGCCAAGTCAGTCGGGGTGAGCGCGTCGATCTGGCGAGCGGCTGCTTCGCGCACGTTGGCCAGATCGGCGGACTTGAGGTGCATGTCGTCGAAGAGATAGACGATGAAGTTGGGCTGAGGACCGGCGGAAGCGGCCGTCTGCGGAGCCGCTGCCGAGGACGAGGTCAAATGCGCGGAGCCGGCCTCAGCGGAAAGGGATTCGACGTTAAAGGCCGAAATCGACTCGCGCTTGCCTTTATCGAAGATCTCGAAGTCGTCACGGGTCAGATTTCCGACGGCGCGGCCGCTCTGATCGCGGACGACAACAGGCACCGTCACCAGGTCCACGCCGATCTTCAACCTGTAAGGCGAATTCAGTGCGTCGCCCGGCAACGGCGCCGGCGTGCCGAGTAAGGCCAGCGCCGGAACGGGATCAGGTGAAGGAGGCTGAGGGGCGGTCGGCGCGGGCGATGCCGGCTGCTCCCCTTCAACGGGCGAGACAGGATTACGCACGGGGGGCGTCACCTGCGGGACCGGGCCGGAGGAAGGCGATTGCGGAGGAACGATCTGTGGGGCAGATCTCTCATCGGAGACCGGCTCCGGCGGTTGCGGCTGAGCCGCTTCGGCTGCCTGCTCCGCGCCGCCCGGATTCGCTGCCGCGTTGCCGCTACCCGGCGCACCCGCAGGTTGGGGCGATACAGCGAAACTGCCCGTGCGGATGGTCGATTCCACGGTGAACTTGTGGTAGTCCTTGAAGTTGATCTTGTTCACGTACAAGCGCTCGCTGTCGCGCATTTGAAGTTCCGAGTGAGATGGCAGGTTATAGACCTTGCCTTCGATGGAAATGGGCGTATAGTCCACCGAGCGCTCCACCAGCTTGACGGGAAAATCAGGGGGAAGGCCGATGACATGACTGGTGACCCGCAGCACCTGGCCGGTTTCGGCATCGACGAAGACCTCTCCGGTGTAAGCGGCCACAACCTCTGCATCCGGGTTCAGGTGCGAGACGGACATCCCGGCTTCCTTCGGCACCTCGAAGGCGAAAATGTTCACATTGCGGCCGCGCAGACGGGATATTCGTTCCCAGGTAAAGACGGTGTGCGCTTGCGGCTCGAAGATAGCGCTGAGCAGAGTGCCGAATTCTCCCCCTGAAACCGCTCCTCCCACTTGCTCGGGATCGGCCGAGTTTGCCTTTCTGCCGTTGATGGCAATTACTTCGTAATGCTCTTCCCAGTTGATGTAGGTGAGCTTTTCTTCTATCGAACCCTCTGAGACGAGAGTGGACTGCGAAGGAAGTTGCGAGTTGATTCCGGAGGGGGACAGCCCGGTGACACCAGTTGGAGGCGGCCCTGCGCTGTCCTGTTCCGGGGAGGTAGTGACCGTGCGATTCGTAAACTGGTCGCAGATGAAGTTTGGCAGGTTGTGTGTATAGTCGAGAACGTAACTTCGGGCCCCCTCCAGAATGAGTGCCTGGCTGGCTGAAAGCGGAGTGCGATCCTTCGCGGCGAGCGGCGCCGAGGAAGCCAGAACCAGAATCGCGAGGACGCTAAGCCGGTGGAATGCCTGCGCTGCAAAGCGTGGCATGACAAAAATCCCCCGGGCGCAATCATAGCTCATTCTGCGCTTTCTGGAGCCGGGCAGGAATCGCGCCGCTCATTGCTGGACGCCACGACGCAACGTTTTGAGAGTGTAAAGAAGAACTGCGCCACTTCCGCAATGGAGGTGGCGCAGTTTTACGTGTCCTGGATGCGCGTCGCCGTGCGCGGCGACCTGCCCGGCGTCAGAGGCCCAGATCTTCCTCGGTGTATTCCCGGCGTTCGGTACTGCGGCGCGGCGCGGAGATTGGCTTCACATCGCAGGGCACAACAACCGTCCGCTCCACTTCGCCCTGCGTTTCCACGGCCTGGTGCACGCCGAAGGTCATGGCGATCTCGTCGATCTTGTCGCCGTAGTGCCGGCGAAGCAGCGCCAGCTCATCGCGCAATTCTGCGCGGCGCTCTGGAACCTCATCCTCTGAGGCAGCCCATCGCGCGGTGAGGATGATGGAGAAGCGCAATGCGGCGAGTTCCTCCGTTTCGTAGTCGAGCAGCTCGATGCTGGTTTCGCGAATGTATCGCGAAGCGGTGCCATTGACAGCTAAATCAAGCGGTGAATGAAGTAGTTGAGTGGACACGGCAGTCTTCCCTCCGGGGATTTCCCACGGGGCCGATCACAACAGATCAGAAGAGAAGAAACGAACATCACAAACTGCGATTCCCCTGACGCTCGAAACCAGTCTTCGCTGGATTGGCCTTAGTGTCGGAGTATGAGCGCGCGAGTTCTGTGAGCAAAATCACCCATTGTGGGGATAGAACCCAGTTGTGAACGGACAGTTCTAATGCGGGATGACGCGCAAAGTGGCAAACGCGGATAATTCGTTCTGGTTGTTCAGCTTGCGGAGGATCCCGGAGGCGGCTTTTAGTGGATCAGGCCGCTTACCGGCTGCGCAGCGGCATGGTCAGCAGCCTTGCCGGAGCGGGCGCTGTTGCCATTCTGCATCAATAGCCAGTAGTGGAAGCCGTCGACGATGGCCATCAGCGCGGCCTCGTTCAAATCGCTGCTGACTCCGGCGGTGACCCATGGCTCGTGACCGTCGGCGATAAAGCTGACGGTGACGCGCACGTGAGCCGCGGAATCGTGCGCGCGGACGTCGAGCGCAGCGACGGTGAACGTACCGAGGCGCATTTCGGCGAGCGCGGGATAGTATTTATCGAGCTCGTGCCGCATGGCTTTGGTCAGCGCGTCAACGGGACCGGCGCCCTCCGCGCGTGAGACGGCCACTTTGGATTCGCCGACGGTGAGAACCATGTGGGCCTGCACGTAGCGCCCGCCGATCTCGTCGGACTCATCGTGAACGCGCCAGCTTTTGACGGAAAACCAGTTGCGCAGGGTGCCCAGCGTGCGCATGCAGGCCAGGCGGAAGGAAACCTCACTGGATGTGTAGCCGCCGCCCTCGATCATGGCCTGGTTAGAATCGATGAGCGCCTGCGCCTGCGCGGAGTTGAGCGGCACACCAAGCGATTCTGAGAGCAGCATGATGTTGGCGCGGCCCGACTGCGCGTTGACGCCGATGACGGGGCTGGCGCCGACGAGAGCCGGGTCGGTCCAAAGATACGCGCCAGGATTCTTGCGCTCGCTGGAGCCGTGCATGCCGGCCCATGTGCCGAACGCGCCGGGACCGACGATGGGCGCGCCATGCGGCGGCTCAAGCCCGAAGGCCGCGTAGGCGGAGTGGGCGAGCGAGGTGAGGCCGGGCAGAGACGTAGGCGGAACGAACTCCGCTTCGCCGCGTAGCTGCATAGCGCCAACGACAGTGGTCAGGTTCACATTGCCGCAGCGTTCGCCGGTTCCGATAAGCGTGCCCTGGATATGACGTGCGCCGGCAAGAATCGCGGCGCGCGTGTTGGCAATACCGAGGCCGCGATCGGTGTGACCGTGAAAGCCGAATTGCGCGCCGGGGAAATTGCGGATCAGAGAGGAGATGACGGTCGAAACTTCTTCGGGACCGGCTCCGCCGTTGGTGTCGCAGACCACGATGCGGCTGACTTTTTGTTGGACGCACTGCTCGGCGAGGCGATGGAAGTGGTCGAGGCTGCGCTGGGCAAAATCGCCGCCACAGGGATTGCCGTTTTCGCAGCGGCCGCAACTGGCATCCATGGCGTGCTCGAGATCGATGAGAACTTCGAGTCCTTGTTGTTGCAGAAAATCGACGGTCTCGCGCACCATGAGCAGATTTTCTTCAAGCGTGGTTTCGAGCGAGCGCTCCACGTCGAGCAGGCGCGACTTAACGACGATGACTGCGGCAGGAATGCGGTGCTTGTGGCGGACGATGAATTGCAGGTCTGGCCAGTCTTCAACTTTCACGCCGCGGCCGCGCGAACGGCCAAAGAGCGCGAGACCCATCGCGCCGGTATCAACCGAGTCGAGCGCAGCGGTGAGATCGGAGACAAACTGATTAGCGCCGGCAAAACCGATCTCCGCGTAGCGCACGCCGAAGGCCGCCATGCGCTGCAACAGCAGCACGGCGTTGGGCACAGAGATCTCGAGGTCCGGCTGCTGCAGTCCGTCGCGCAGGCTGGTGTCAAAGAGCTCGACTTGGGGCGGCTTAGTCACGTTGGTTCAGTCTGAGAGTCCCGGCTGAATTGAAATGGATACGCAGAGAATCGTCTGCTTCCATCATAACGTGGCGCGGGAGATCTCTGGCCATGACGCGGAGATGTTTGCTGCGTCGCATTCGTGGTTTACATCCGCTTTTTCCAGTGTGCAGGATCGCGGCTGCCGTGGAAACAGGCGATGACGGTCAATGACTCGTCGGCCTCAATCACGAACATGAGCGCGTACGGAAAGCGGCGGAACAAAGCGCGGCGGATGTTTTTGTAGACGACGGGGAATTGGCGGGGATTGGCGCCCATGAACTCGACGACAGCTTCGGCCGCAGCGCGGAAACGCCTTCCTAGACCCGGACCTTCGTTTTCATACCAGTCTTGCGCGTCGATCAATTCGGCGCGGGCGCGCGGCGTGAAGATGACCGGAAACGCTACGGGCAACGGCGCTCAAGCTCGGACTTCAAGGCCGCCCATGTGATGCCCTCGCGCCGGTCCTGGTCGAGTGTCGCAAGACGACTGTCAAGCTCCGCCTGCTGCGCGGCGCTCACAGGAAGCTGGTCGTCTTCCAAACTGTCCCAGAGTTGCGAGATTAACGCAAGACGCTCGGACGGAGACAGACGGACAAGCTCGTCCTGGGTGAGTAGTTCCATGCATTGAGCATAGGAAACAATCGGCGGGAAAGCAATAGGGCGCGGACTGGCCGTAAATCTCGAGGGTCTGCGCGCCGCGAGGGTCACTGGGCGCCTGGCGGGCAAGCTCCCTATTTCTTTTTGCCAGGTATGAAGGGCGGTATGACCGCCAGGCCCAGGGCTAGAACAAAGATTATGCCCGAGCCGACCGTTCCACGAGCGTGACGGAGCCATGATGCGAAGAATATGTACCCTGTGAAACAAACGAACAACACACTGCTGATGGTCGACAGTCTGAGCATTCGAATCTTTGACATTCTGCCTCCGAGCAGGATGGCTTCGGTGTCCCCTGCTCAGATCACACCGCCTACGCCGGCGATGGCTCGGGCGAAGGCGACTGCGGCGCGAGGAACCCGGCTTCCTGATCCTTGTACTGAAGCTGATAGAGCTTCCAGTACAGGCCGCGCTGCGCCAAAAGCTCCTGGTGCGAGCCCATCTCACGCAATTGCCCCTTGTGCATGACGAGAATAGTGTCGGCGCGTTGAACCGTGGACAGCCGGTGCGCGATGAGCACGCTCGTCCGGCCCTCGACCATGCGCTCCAGAGCGCCGCGGATGCGCAGCTCAGTGTCGGTATCGACGCTCGATGTGGCCTCGTCGAGAATGAGGATGTGCGGATTGTAGGCCAAAGCTCTTGCAAAATTGATGAGCTGCTTCTGGCCCGTTGAGAGCGAGCTGCCGCGTTCGCGCACCGGCTCGTCGAAGCCGTGCGGCAGGCTGTCGACAAAATCCAGCACGTTCACGTCGCGGGCGGCGCGGCGCATGGTCTCGTTCGTAATCTGCTCGTTGCCCAGGCGAATGTTTTCGCCGATGGTTCCGGAAAAAAGAAACGGATCCTGGAGAACGACGGCGAAGTGCTTGCGCAATTCGGTGAGGTCGTGGTCGCGCAGGTCGACGCCGTCCAATAGAATTCGCCCGGCGGTGACCTCGTAAAAGCGCATCATGAGGCTGGTGAGCGTGGTCTTCCCTGCCCCCGTATGTCCGACGATAGCGACGGTCTGTCCCGGTTCGATGGTGAAAGAAACGTCTTTCAATATCCAATCAACATCATCAATCGCTGCGTATGCAGCAGACGGATTCGCGGAGACCTGCGCTGCGGCCACGGCGGCTTTCTGCTCGTCAGTGAGTTTTTGGTAGGTGAACCAGACGTGGTCGAATTCAATACGATTCGACCCGTCGCCGGGAATCGGATGCGCGGGGCTCACGATCTCCGGCTGTGAATCCATAAGCTTGAAGATGCGCTCGCAAGCCGCCATTGCCGCCTGAAGGATGTTGTATTTGT
>CAYOVE010000035.1:0-21809 GCA_964407295.1 uncultured Occallatibacter sp. | reverse complement strand
GTGGTGCATGTGCTGGATGCGAGCCGGGCTGTGCCGGTGACGACGAGCCTGCTGAGCGAAGACGGCAAGGCGGAGTTTGTAGCGAAGCATCGCGCCGAATATGACGCGCTGCGCAAGACACACGCAGCGCCAAAGCGGGCCGTGGTTGCGCTCGAAGTGGCGCGGGCGAGGCGGACACCGATTGAATGGCGGGCCGAGGATTTGGCGGCTCCAGAGTTTTTTGGCGTGCGCGTGCTGGATGATTTTCCGCTTGCGACGCTGCGGGAGTTCATCGACTGGAGCCCGTTCTTTCACACGTGGGAGTTGAAGGGGGTTTATCCCCGGATTCTTGAAGACGAGAGACAGGGCGAGCAGGCGCGACAGATTTTTGCGGACGGGAATGCGCTGCTCGATCGGATTGTGAAGCAGAAGCTGCTGCGAGCGCGCGGCGTATATGGATTCTTTGCGGCGAACGCGACGGGCGACGACGTGGATCTGTACACGGATGAGAGTCACGAGACTGCGCTCACGCGAGTTCATTTTCTGCGGCAGCAATCGGATCGCGAAGGGAGCGAGCCGTGCCGGTGTCTGGCAGATTTTGTTGCGCCCAAGGAGACGGGGCTCAAGGATTCGATTGGTGCGTTCGCGGTAACGAGCGGGTTTGGATTGAAGGAACTGTGCGATCAGTTCAGAGCGGCGCACGATGATTACAACGCGATCATGGCGGAAGCGATTGCCGATCGGCTGGCCGAGGCGTTTGCGGAGTGCCTGCACAAACGCGTGCGCGAGGAGTGGGGATATGGCCGCGCCGAGAATCTGAGCACCGACGAGTTGATCCATGAAAAGTATCGCGGGATACGGCCGGCGCCGGGGTATCCTGCGTGTCCCGATCACACAGAAAAGGGAACTCTGTGGCAGTTGCTCGACGTGAAGAAGAATGCGGGCATCGAACTGACTGAGTCGTTTGCGATGTGGCCGGGGTCGAGCGTGAGCGGGTTCTACATCGCGCATCCGGCGAGCCGGTATTTCAGCCTGGGAAAGATCGATCGTGACCAGGTGGAAGATTACGCGAGGCGCAAACGCATGAGTGTGGCCGAAGTCGAGCGCTGGCTCGGTCCGAATCTGAATTACGAACCGGGAGCGTAGGCGAACTTCGCTTGCATCCGAGCCGGGAAGATGGATCGAGACCCCGGCAGACTCTCCGCGATTTGTGCCGAATTAGACGATTCAGAATCCCTTTTGGCCTTCCTATCGAAGACAATTTTGAAAAACCTGCGAAACTTTTGAATCCCGCATGGGTTCGTTTGTGTAATTGGGGTTCAGCCGTCAATTCACGCCTGCGGGAATGTATCTCGCGAGGTGCACCGGAAAACTTTGCCTTGGAGGGCAGTGTATGAAGCGCGCAATGTTCGTTGTGTTCTCACTTCTGATGACGCCATCGCTGTTTGCGGATGCCGGTTCACGGCTGATCCCCGCGGGTGCGCTCGTATCGTGCACGACCGGCGACGGGAAGATCTCCTCGAAGACAACCGCTGTCGGCGATCCGATTCTGTGCAAGGTGCAGTTTCACCGCGGTGACTTCATGCTGCCGTATGACAGCTATTTGGGCGGACAGTTCGCAGAGTATAAAGATCCGGGCCACTTTGTGGGCAAGGGCTGGATGGAGCTGGACTTTGACCGGCTTTACGTAGGCGACACAGTCATTCCCATCAGTGCGAAAGTTGTGGACGTGCCGGGGTACAAGATCGACGCGCAGGGTCGGATTCTCGGCAAAGGTCACGCCGTCCGCGATACGGTGTTGTGGATGATTCCGGTTTTGTGGCCGATCGATCTGATCAACCTGCCGCGGCGAGGCCCGAGGCCGACGCTGAAGTCGGAGACAGCGCTCACGCTGCGCGTGATGGACGATATTCAGGTTCCGGTGGTCCCAGAGCCGCAACGCGATCCGTACGGGTTGTATCAGCGTGGGCCGCAGTCCTACGCACCGCAGCCAACTCCGCCGACGCAGGCGCCGGATCAGGGACCGGAGCAGTCGTATACGCCCGAACAGCCCGCGCCCGATGAGCAACCGGCAATAGCTTATGCGCCGCCGGTGGCGTATCCCGCATCTGTGCCTTACGCGCCTAACTATCCGGGCGTGATGCCGTACGTCGGAGTCACAATCGGGCCGCGGATTGGAGCGTACGGGTATTGGCCGAGGCCTTACGCGCGGAGCTATGGGTATGTGCCACGAACTTATGCCCCGGCAGTTCGGCCGTACGGATATGGATATACCGCACGCGGATATGTGGGCGGAGGATTCGCGGCGCGGGGGCCGATGATGGCAGCGCGCGGTGGGATGTCGTTCAGGGGCGGAAGAGGGCGTTAACCGAGCGGGCGGAAAGATCCAGGGAACACTGCGGCCGGAGCGGGACCGCGACACTAGCAGGTCCGCTTCGGCCTTTTATTTGATTTTGTGGAAGCGGCCCGGGCGCTGGACCAGGTTTGCAAGGGATCGGCACAGCCATCGACGGAGTTGCCGAGTTTGTTCAGGATATTTGCACTGTTTTCGCGGCAGATTGATGGTGCTGTTACAGTTCAAGAGCCATACTGGCCGCGTGATTCCACAAACTCGGTTAAAGGTCCCTCTAAAGCTGGCATCCGAAGCCGGCTCGTTGGTGGAGATTGCGCTGCCGGCGGGCTTCCAAATACAAACTTTAACTGCGCAGGCACCGCGCATTCGTGCCGATGTGGGGCACTACCGGCTGCGGCTCGCGGAGACGGTGGAAGATCGCGAAGCGGCGTGCCGGCTGCGCTTCAGAGTATTCAATATTGAGTTGGGCGAGGGACTCGATAGCTCTTACGAGACCGGGCTGGACATGGATCGGTACGACGCGATCTGCGAGCACCTGCTGGTTGAAGACAAAGTAAGCGGGCGCGTTGTCGGGACGTATCGGATGCAGTCGGGCGAAACGGCTAAGCGAAACCTGGGCTACTACTCGGAGCGAGAGTTCCGGCTGGGGCCTTATGAGCCGCTGCGGCCAGGGATTCTGGAGTTGGGACGCGCGTCGATCGACCGCGAGCACCGCACACCCGAGGTGTTGATGTTGTTGTGGCGCGGGATTGCGCAGTATGCTACCGACATGGGGCTTCGTTATTTGCTCGGTTGCTCTTCTTTGAATTCCAATGACCCGGCGGAAGGTTGGCAGATGTATCGCCAGCTTGAGAACTTCAGGGTTCCGGCGGAGTTTGAGACGAGGCCGACCGTAGCATACGAGTGCCTCCCAGGAAGCTGCGATTCCGCCCAGCAGAGCATGGACGCACAGCCGTCGCCCTGCGAGGCCGATCGATCGCATTCGGACGATTCCGCCGCAGCGCCCGTTCATACCGCGGTGAAGGTTCCCAAATTGCTGAAGACGTACCTTGCGATCGGCGCGCGCATTGCGGCACCGCCGGCATGGGACCGCGAATTCCGTACTATCGATTTCCTGACGCTCCTGGATTTGAAACTGCTTTCGACGGCGGCTCGGCACCGGTTTCTGGCGCCACTGACGACTTGACTCTGCGCCGTACGCGGCGCGCTGTGGCGCTGGCCTTCGCTCTTGCAATGTGTGTTGTTCGCTATTGGCTCGATCGTTTGCAAGGGCCAATGACGCTGGAGCGGCGCGCGCTGTGGCTGCAAGGATCGGCGCGGGCGATTCTAAAAGTACTGGACATCGAAACTCAGGTGGAAGGCCAGCCGCCGACGTGCGGACTGGTGGTTTCGAACCACCTGAGCTATCTCGACATCATCATCATCAGCGCAACGATGCCGTGTTTTTTTGTGGCAAAGATGGAGATCGGCAGCTGGCCGTTTTTCGGCAGAGCCGCGCGGTCAGGCGGGACGATTTTTCTCGACCGGTCGAGTTTGGCGAGTGCGATGACCGTTGCGGAGCAGATAACTGAGCGTCTCAAGCTGCCGGTTCCGGTGTTGCTTTTTCCTGAAGGCACAAGCACGGACGGAGCGCAGGTGCTGAGATTCCATTCGCGTCTGATCGATCCTGCGACGGCCGGCGGCTCGCCGATTACAGCGGCGGCGATCCGCTACGTGATTCAAGGCGGCATAGAGGAACGAGAGCTTTGCTGGTACGGCGACGAGGAATTTGCAACGCATTTGTGGAAGGTGCTGGGCGTGGCGGGGTTCGCGGCGAAACTGCACTTTGGCGAGCCGAAGATTCACTCCGAACGGCGCACGGCGGCGGACCAGACGCACGCTGAGATCACTGCATGGCGCAAGGTGGGACCGCTCGAGACCGAGAGCGCAAAGGCGGCGAAGTAGAGTCGGCGCGGCGTGTTATCTGGGCGGATGAGCGGGCGATCTAGCTGCCATGAGCAGACAGTGCTCACGGGGTTTTGCTCCGGCTGACGCAGAGTCGCGCGGGAAAGATCGGTTGAATGGAGATTTCACTTAGATCGATATTCGTCTCCAGGCCGGCCGCTGCGCATATTCGACGCCAGTCGTCAGGCACGAAAGAGCGGGCGATCGAGACAGGGCCATCATGCTGGACGAAACGATGAAGTCCGGCGACTTTGGTAAAGATGCGCAGAAGATGATAGGGGATCGCGGCGCGCGAAAGATCGTTGATGAACCAGCCGATCTGAGCTTTCGATTCCATCCATTGCACAAAACAAGTCAAGTCGGGCTCGCTGAGATGGTGCGTGAAGAGGGAGCTGACGATGAGGTCAATCGGCTTGTCAGGCTGCCACGCGAAAACATCAGTAGCTACCCAGCGAATAGCACTTGTCGACGGGGTGGCTTCGGCAGCGACAGCGATCGCATCGGGATTGAGATCGAGGCCGGTGAGTTCGACGGCGACGCCGCGCGTCTGCGCCCAGCGTTCGATGCGGCGGAGGCTGTCGCCATATCCACATGCAACGTCGAGGATGTGCAGCGGCCGGGCGGAGCTGGATGGAGCAGTGGTGCTTAGCCAATTGAGGATTGGGCGGTAGGCGAGGAACCAGCGATTGAGGCGCGCAAGATCGCGGAGACAGGCGCGTAGCTCTGCACGCGAACAGGGCTCGTCCATGAGTTCCGTGAGCTCGGAGCGATGACTGAAGTCGATTGTGTCAGACGGCATGGAACATCATGGTTTCGGCGGTAACTCCAGGGCCAAAGGACAGGGCGCAACCGAGCTGGCCGGGGCGCGCGCTCTCCATCAACTTCTGCAAGACGAACATGACAGACGCCGAGGACATATTGCCGTAGTTGAGGAGGATATTGCGCGACTCGGCGAGAGCTTCAGTGGGGAGAGCAAGTCCCTGCTCGGTTGCGTCCAGGATGGTGCGGCCGCCGGGGTGAACGGCCCAGAGATCGATCGATGAGAACTCGCAGCCTTGAGTGATTCGCGTGCTCGCTTCTGCGAGGCCCTGGCGCAACTTGCCGGGAACCTGGCCGGAAAGATGCATGTCGAAGCCCTGTTCGCCGATGCGCCAGGTGATGAGCTGATCGGTACCAGCGAGATTGACGGCGAGAAAGCTGTCGAGAGCGAAGCCGCGCGGCTCAGCAGTAACAAGATACGCGGCACAGCCATCGGCAAAGACCGTGAAGGCAAGCAGTTGCTCCAAATCTTCAGTCTCCTGCATGTGGAGGGAGCAGAGTTCAAGCGAGAGGAGCAGGATTTTTGCGTCCGGTTCAGAGCGCACGATGTGGCGTGCAGCCTTGAGCGCGTTGATTGCGGCGTAGCAGCCCATGAAGCCTATAAATGTGCGCTCGACAGAGGGATTAAGTTGAAGCAGCTCGATGACTTCGTAGTCGAGGCCCGGCGCATAGAGTCCTGTGCAGCAGGTGACGATGACGTGAGTGATCCCCTGGCGTTCTGAATCGGCGAGCGCGAGCTTTAAGAGGGCACATCGAGCGAGCTGCGGAGCGAATTGCCGAAAGGCCTCCATGCGCCGTGCAGTCGAAGGAAAGTGGCCACGCACGAAAAGCGCGTCCGCATCCTGCATTGCGCCCGTGTCGGTGACGATGGGCTTGAGGAACGAGTAGCGGTGCTCAATGGCGGCGAGGCGCACCATGCGCCGATAGAGATTGCGGCGCGTGCCTTCGGGTAGGAGACTTTCAGCGAAGGGAATGAAGGCGCCGTGCATATCGTGCGGCGGCACCGCGGTGGCGATGCGATTAAGATAGGCAGTCGTCATTGCGTGGCCTCCGAACGCCGGGTCATTCATTCTCACAGGACAGCATATCGTGCTGAGTCGCGCAGGATTGAAGCCCTCAAGTCATTCGATGCAATCTTGGACGTTGAGAGGGGCAATTCGGCATTACGCCGAGGGTGGGGCGGCTGTGGAATCGCGAATGACAAGAGTGGTCGAGACGAGGAATTCACGCTGCAGCCGCGCGTTGCCGGCGTCCTCGATCTGGGCATGAAGAGCGTTGAAGGCAGCGCGGGCGAGGTCGGAGCGCGAGAGGCGGATGGTGGTAAGCGGAGGCAGAGTGTATTCAGCAAAGGCGATATCGTCGAGGCCGATAACGGAAAGATCGTGGGGCACGCGAAGGCCCTGCATGTAGGCAGCACGCAGAACTCCGATTGCTGTCATGTCGTTGGAGCAGACGACGGCAGTAGGACGCGCGGCCAGCTTGCTCAACTGTTCGAAACCCGCGACACCGCCCTTCAGAGTGTGGTCGCATTCGATAACCCACTTCTTTTGAAGCTGCATCTCTTCGGACTGCATGGCGGCCCTGAAATCGTTCTCACGCGTAATAGCGGAGTGAAGGCTGTGGGGACCGGAAAGAAATGCGACGGCCTTGTGACCGAGGTCAGCGAGATGACGAACGGCCTGATGAATTCCCGTGGAGTAATCGAGAAGAATCGTGCTGGCTTTGGGATCATCGACTCTAAACTCAGCCAGTACAATTGGGACGCCGCGGTGCGTGAGCTGATCGAGCACAGGCTCTTCCTCGCCGAAGGTCATAACGGCAACGCCGTCGACTTTGCGCTCAAGCATGCGGCGGGCGCATGAGGCCAGAATGGCAGGGTCGCTATTGGTCGAACTGACAAGAATTTCATAGCCGCGAGAAACGGCGATTTCTTCGAAGCTCTGGATCAGTTCAGGGAAGAAAGGGTTGGAAATGTTCTCAACGATGATGCCGAGAATACGGCTGCGCCCGGAGACGAGGGTCCGAGCATGGGTATTGGGGAGATAGTTGAGCTGTTTGATTGCCTGCCAGACACGTTTGGCCAGGCGCTCGCTGACCAGCGGAGAGCCGTTCATGGTTCTTGAGACCGTGGCGATGGAGACCTTGGCTACGGCTGCAACAGCACGAATATCGGGGAGTTTCCCAGCGGGTTTGCGCTTTGGTTTGCGAGGCACCCACCAATCCTAATGCAGCGGGGCGAAGTGCAAAAGGGCAAAATAATTCGATTTTCCACCGGGTTTTCCGCGCGAGGAAAGGCGTCGTCGTCAGTCGGTTTCGGAGATAAGAAGGCGGAGGTCTCGCAGGTTGTGGCCGGTAGGCCCGGTGACGACCGTATCGCCGATTGCGGTGAAAAGCGGACAAGCATTGAATTCCGCTAGAGACTGCTCGGGATCGAAGCCGAAGGCGCGGGCGCGAGCTACGGTTGTGGGATCGGCGATTGCGCCGGCAGATTTCGTGTTGCCGTCGATGCCGTCAGAGCCGGCGCTGAAGACGGTGAGGCGCTCGCCGGGATGTTTTGCAAGCTCGAGGGCGCAGGCCAAGGCAAACTGCTGATTGCGCCCACCCGCTCCTGGGGTACGCCCGAGGGTGACGGTGACTTCGCCAACCGAGATGAGGCAGAAACGGTGGTGCTTGGCGCGGAATGTGTGAAAACGCTCCAGCAGGTAGCGGGCGGCTTCGGCGTAGTCCCAGTCGTCGCAACTATTGTCGACCACGACGTCGTAGCCTGCATTCCGCGCAAGCGTGCGCGCGCTCTCAACCAGGTCGTGGCTTGAGAGCAGAATCTCGTAGACTGAGTCGCGGAAGGCTGGATCTTCGCTGCTCATGCTGGCCGCCGAGGTAATACGGCGGGGGCGAGAGGCGTCGGTCCAGGGAAGCCTGGGAAGCAAGGACTGACGCCAGCCTTTGTTGCCGGGCGATTCAGGCAGGTCTTCGCGCTCAAAGAAGGTTCGGATGGAGGCGGGTAGCTTGGGCGCGAGTTCGTACTTGGCAAGGAGCTCGCGTACTTCGGCAACGGTTGAGTGGTCTGGCGTGCTGGGGCCCGAAGAGAGCGCATCGAGCGAACGGAGCGGCACGTCGGGGAGCAGCAGGCTGACTTTGAGCGCTTCGGGCGCGGCCGTGGCAAGGCGACCGCCCTTGACTGCGGAAAAATGCTTGCGAAGAGTATTGACCTCGCTGATCGGCGCGCCCGACGCAAGAAGCAACTGATGAAATGCGGTTGTTTCTTCGAGAGTAATATGCGGATCGAGAGGGAGATCGAAGATGGCCGAGCCGCCGCCGGAGATGAGGAAGAAGACAAGTGTGTCTTTGCGGGCTTTTCGAAGAAGGGCGAGAGCAGCGCGGGCAGCGGCGAAGGAGTCTTCGTTGGGTACGGGATGGCCGCCTTCAAAATAGCGGAAGCGCCAGTTGCGGGCAGCCGGCGGCTGGTTGGTACAACAGATACCGCGCAATCCTTTGCGGCGCTTCATGCGCTCGAGCAGGATCTGGAGCATGGGTCCGGCAGCCTTGCCGATGGCGATAACATAGATTCGCTTGTATGCCGAGATATCGATGGAAGCGGGGCCGCTGCCGTCGGGCATAAGGCGGTTAAGCCTGTGGCCTTCGAAACGCAGGCGGCGATCGAAGGCGGAAGCGATATCGCTCGCCTTCAGGGCACCGGTAAAGATGCCGGTAGCAGTGGTGTGCATGACCTCGAGGGCGACATCGCTAACGGAGGTCATGCCAGCAACCCCCTGCGCCTGGGCAGCGCGCCTGACCGATGTGTTCCAAAACAGATAGATATGAATTCAGAAATCATTTCAAAACTGATTTTACGCCGAAAGGGACTGACCTGCCGCACGCTTGGCCACTACGGTATTCTGGCAACATTATGAACGATTCTTCGAAGTCGCTTCCTATTGACCCGATTGCGCTGACGCGTCAGTTATGTGAGATTGAATCGACGACCTACCATGAGGGCGCAGTCGGCGATTTCCTGGCAGATTTTCTTGCCGGACGCGGATGGGCGGTAGAGAAGACTCCGGTGGCGCAGCCGGCCGACGGCGCAGCGGCGGAGCCGCGCTGGAACGTGTATGGAGGCAGGGCAGGGGAGACGCCGGATCTGGTTTTTTCCACGCACATGGATACTGTGCCGCCCTATATCCCATACAGCGAAGATGCGGAGTTTATGCATGGCCGCGGAGTTTCGGACGCGAAGGGAATTATTGCCGCGCAAGTTGCGGCAGCGGAGACGTTGCGCGCGGCCGGGTTTCGGATTGGAGTCTTGTTCGTATCGGGCGAAGAGCGCGACTCGGCCGGAGCGAAGGCAGCGAACCTGAAACCGAAGGGAAGCCGTTTCTTGATCAACGGCGAACCGACAGACAATCGAGTGGCTCTTGCATCGAAGGGAGCGCTGCGCGTGGTCTTTCGCGCGACGGGCAAGATGGCGCACTCAGCGTATCCGGAACTGGGTGAGAGCGCGGTGCACAAACTGGTGCAGGTGATGACGAAGCTGCTCGAGCTGGAGCTGCCGGTAACAGAGGATATTGGCCCGAGCACGTTGAACATCGGGCAGATTCACGGCGGACATGCACCGAATGTGATTGCGGACAAGGCCGAGGCGCAGGTGCTGGTGCGGCTGGTGGGCGATTCGGCGCCAGTGAAGGCTGCGCTGCTGGAAGCTGCGAAGGGACTGGCGGAGGTGGACTTCACGCTGGAGATTCCGTTTGTCCGGTTGCGCGCGCCGGAAGGTTCGCCGACGATGGTGGCGAAGTTTACGACTGACATTCCGCAGCTAAGCAACTGGGGCGAACCGCTGCTGCTTGGCCCCGGCAGCATTCACGTGGCGCACACGCCCTTTGAGAAACTGGCGAAAAAAGAGCTGCTGGAAGCGGTGGATTTGTACGTGAAGGTGGCGAAGAAACTGCTTGCCTAGCAAAGTTCGCCAGCGCAAGGCGCGGTCAGGGAATCGCAGGCCGCTTTGTGAACTCGAAGGTGCACGGGCGGCCTACGATGCCGAGACCCTGATTTCTCGTGCCCGCTCCAGTGGTCTCTTTGAATTGGGCTTTGACGTCATAGCTATAGCTCTCGCACTGATGAGCGAAAGCACCCCGAGCATAGTCGCGCGAGGCAACGATGCCATTGGCAGTAAGCTTTGCGGTGCCGTCGGTGGCGATGGAGCCGTCGATGGCGAGGTAGCCTGGCTGACCCGCTGTGCCCCGTTCTCCGTGTAGAGTGCTGTTTTGGATAACGCTGACAAACTGCCAGGCATAGCCCTCGGTGTTTCCTTTGGGCGGGCACGTGAGTTTGGTTTGCCAATTGCCGTCGAAGCGATCGCTGCCAAATGAGGCTGCAGGTAAGAAAATGAGTGCGATGACTATCAGGAGCCCGCTCGTGCGCATGACCTTCCCCCTCCTATGGCTGGAAAGTCTAGCACTCGTGACGGGAAATCGTCGGTGACAAAACGAAATCGATCGGCTATTGATAGTTGCCGATGAGGACGAAGGGCGCCCAGTAATAAGGATGGGCATAGCCCAGGCTGCTCGGCGCGGAGGTTTGATCTTCGGTTTCGAAGCCACGGCCTGTGCCGCCGCCGGGCACGGCGCCTCCACCGTGGATGAATGCCAGCTGAGCCTGACGAAGCGCTTCGGCCTTTCCGCTGGTAGGATACCTGACCCAACGAGCGTAGAAATCGCTCATGATGTGGCTCGTGCTGAGGTCGTTCACGTCCCAGAGCGTGGCGAGCACGGCTTCGGCATCTTTCTGCTGAGCGATCATTCCCAGCGAGTCCATTTCGAGCCCATTGCGCGATTTGTAGTCCTTGGCTGTGCTGCAAGCAGAGAGGGTGAGAAGTTGCGTGCCATGAAAGGCGACATCGGAGTTCTCCATGGCGGAGAGATTCCACTCGAATCCGCTGGGATCGCCGGTGTTGTCTCCGCCCATCATGAGGAACGGCTCATCGCCGCTACCGGCAATGAGAACAAAGTGGCTGGCGATGTGAACGACGGAAAAGTTGTTGCCGGCGCCGAGATCTGATTTGAGATTCGCTAGTGTGAACCGCTCGTCGGGCAGAAGTTTGCCTTGCATGGGGCCGTGGGATGCAGGATCCGATGGATCGTGAACGATGGAGTCGAGTTCAGGAATGACGCCGGGAAGAGCAGGGAGGCCGTTGTAGCTTTTGGAGAGGCCCATGGCCAACGCGCTGGGCGGGGCTCCGCCTTGAAGCGGTGAATCGGCGATGTGGCCGTAGCTTTCAGGCGTGAAGAGCACATTGTGGAAGCGTTCGACCAAATACTGTTTGCCGTCATAAAGCGCGCCCATAGGGACGTAGCGCAAAGCATCGTCGAGCGACCAGAGGAGAGTGGGAACGCTGCCTTTGGGGCCGGGGACAGATTGAAGCGGCTCGAGCTGGCTTTCGATGGGCGCAACCACCATTGAGTAGAGCTGATTTAACTGCGGACGAGGATCCGATGAGGGTGAGCCCACTGCTTTGAGAGCTTCAAGGGCTTTTGTACGGATGTCGGCCGACGAAGCGGGCAGAACAACCGCCTTGCGCGAGTTGGCCATGACGACAATTGCATAGGCGTGATCGTCGCCAAGCAAAACGCGAATGCCCATCACACGGGGGCCAAGTTTCGAGAGCGCTGCCTGAAGGAGGCTCTTTGTGTTGTCCGCTGCAGCGTGGCCGGGGGCCGATTGCGCGTCAAGCTCTGGGAAAATCTTGTCGGTCAGAACAGACTGAATGCCGGAGCCTTGCTGCTGCATGGTTGCGCTGAGCGCTTTGAGCTGCGCTTCATCGACTGTTGTGCGCGACGGCTCGGCCTGAATCTGAGCGTAGGCGAGGCTCGCTTCCTCGATGACGCGGGCTTTCCTTTCGAGGTCGGGCAACGCATCTTCAACATCCCGCTGCGCAGGCGAAAGCTTGAGAGGCTCGATGCCCGCCGAGGAGCCCGGCACGGCTGTGGTGACAACATCCTGGAGTTCCTGCTCTTTGAGGAGATCGAGAATCTGTTCGGCCTGGCCGATGCGGCCACTCTCGACGAGCAACTCGGCCAACATGCGGTAAGCGCTGGAACGCGATTGCGCAAAGCCTGCCTGGACCTCCTTGTCCATGCCCAGAATGTTTTTGCGGATTTGCTCGTAATCGTTGACCGCGAGGAGACCGAAAAAGATGGCCTCTTCAGGCCGGTTCTGCTTGCGGAAGCCGATCATGATGGAGTTCTCAATGTTGCCTTCGATTTGGGGGTCGGCGGTGGCTTTGGCCAGGCCTAAAGCGGCCAGCGCACTGGCGAGGGACAGTTCCGGTTGCTTCAATTCGGAATAGGCCCACGCAATCGTCATCAGGTCCTGAGCCTCGTCGCGCTGATCCTTCACTTCGCGCCAGATGACAAGCGCCTGAAGTTCGAGGTCGTACGCCTGCTGTGCGTCGTTCATGTCGGAGTGATCGCGGCCCAGGTTGTTGAGGACCATGGCCTCACCGCGGCGACTGCCGGTCTGACGGTAAATGGGGAGTGCCTGGGTTTGAAAATCGAGAGCCTTGGCCGGTTGGCCGAGATCGGCGTAAGCGCGGCCGATATCGCTGAGCGCAAGCGCCTCGCCACTGTGGCTGCCTACTTCGCGCCAGATGGGCAAAGCCTGGTTGTAGTAGTCGAGCGCCGTCTGGTGCTGGCCGAGGTCGTTATAGAGGCGGCCCATGTTGTTGAGCGTCAGCGCCTCGCCCTGGCGATTGCCGACTTCGCGCCAGAGCGATAAGGCCTGGTTGTAGGCGTCGAGAGCTTTTTGTTTTTGGCCGAGGGCGGCATAGGCAGGACCGGTGTCATTGAGCACCAGAGCTTCACCGTTGCGCTCGCCCAGATTGCGGAAGATGAGAAGCGCCTGATTGAAGTTGTCAAGCGCCTGCTTGCCGTCGCCCATGTCGGACCAGGCGCGGCCCAGGTTGTCGAGCGTGCTGGCTTCACCGTGGATGCTGGCAGTTGCAGTGAAGTTCGAGGCGGGCGCGGTTGTTGCGGGAGCGAGCCGCGCGTTGCCGGCAGTCGGATTGTCAGTCGAAGCGTTGACTTCGTGCCAGATGGCGAGGGACTGGTTCAGATACTTCAGCGCGACGTCGTGTTGTCCGAGGTTGTTGTAGACTTTGCCGATGTTATTGAGTGTCTCGGCTTCGCCCGCCCGCGATGGAAGCGCGCGCCAGAAGGGCAGTGCCTGATTGAGCAAGTCGAGAGCCTTGTCTTCCTGACCAAGATCGGTGTAGACGCGGCCCATAGTGTTCAAGGTTGTGGCCTGTCCGAGCAGACTCGAGTACCTCTGTTCGATGGGTAGGGCCTGATTCAGGTAGTCGAGCGCTTTTTCGAGCTGGCCTGAGCTGTAGTAGAGGTCTCCGAGAATGTTGAACTCCGAAACCTGCTGGCGAATGTTCTTGCTGGAGCGTGCCTGCGCCAGATTCTGTTCATGTTGTGCGATCTGGGTGGCCAATGCGCCTGGCTGCGCGGACGCGACTCCGGACAGGAGCGCAAGCCCGAGAAACCTGCAAGCGCAAATTCGATACATGCGAAACACGACGGACCTTTCGTGCGCCCGGCTGTCGGTCGTGTCAGGGCCGGACGCTGGCGGTTGCGGCGGGCGGAGTGCGAAGAGCGAAGTCTGCGTCGGCGGAACTGCGATTCATCACAGGGTGCTGGTGCATGCCTTGCGAGGAGACGCTCGTCGAAACCTGCTGTGCGACCGAAGTGTAGACCTGGCTCAAGGGCGTTTGGCCCTTGCCATTCTTAAGAGCTTGAAGCAGGAAATAGGTGAAGTAGCCGTGATGGAGCTGGCTGCTTTCAAGCGACTCCTCGTTAACCTCGCTGGCTGCCATCACAATGCGGCCGGTTCCGTCGGTCATATGCGTGAGCATGCTGCCTGAGGGCGCTGTGCTGGCAAGGGGCGCGGCGGGTTGCGATCCGTTGCCGCCGGCTGCGCCGCCGCTGTAACACGTATCGAGAAAGACGGCCGTGCGGAGTGCTTTCATGCGCGTGGAGACAGCATCGGCCAGTTCAACCATCGGATACGCGGTGGCGTAGAGCGCGTCTTCGTCGAGGCTGCCACCTGAGTAGGCCTCGGTATCGTAGGTGATGAGATAGTTGGCGCCGCCGGCTGTGTCCGTGGTGCGCGGCGTGCCATGGGTGGCGACGTAAATCACGACAAGATCGTTGGTCTGCGCGTGGCGCGCAATCCAGTTGAGCTCTTCCTTGATGTTCTTGGTGGTGGCCTGATCGTCAGTTAGGACGTGGACGTTGTCCGCGGGAAATGCACCGATGGATGGGTCTTTGAGCGCGGTGGCGAAGGCGGTGGCGTCAGCGCCTGTGTAATTAAGCTGAGGAATCTGCTTGTCAGTGAAGTGACCGATGCCGACGACAAGCGCCCACTTTTGCTGCACGGGGCCCGGCCTTACAGGCGGCGCCGCCGGTACCGGAGTCTCCGTGCCCTCGGCCTCGAAACCGCGAGAGGCCGGCGTGGACAGGACGAGAGGATTCAGGCCTTGATCAAGCGCGTCGGATCCGTTGAAGCGCGCTTTGTCCATTGCATAGTTGGCAAGAGAATCGTGGCCCAGGCGCTTTTCGACCAGACCACGGTAGTACCAGGCGTCGCCTAGCTCCGGGCACTCAGCGACGGCAGACTTCAGCAACTGCAGCGCGTCTTCAAAGGCATCGTTGCCGCTTTGCGGCGTGATGCGCTCCAGCGCCTGAACGATAAGGTCCTGCCCGGCGCCGCAGCGAACTCCCTGGGCGCGCGCACGCGGACACGCAATCAGCGTCACGACGAGCAACGACAAAATCGCGAGCCTGGATCGAGTGGGCGAGATCATTTTTCAGCCACGTGCTTTTGGGTTCCCGCCGGCTTCCTCGAGGATCGTGCCTTCATTGCGTCAAGCACGTGCATACTGACGCCGTTGCTGGTTAGATTCTGCTGACCGTCGGGGCTCAGGTCGAAATCAATGGCATTGGCTCCGTTAATGGCCTGAATAATGGTTTGCTCATCCATCCCTGACTTAACCATGGTAATGATCTGCATGTTGGAGAGCCCTTTGTGGACAGCAGGAGCCGGCTTCTTCGCTGCCTGCGTCTTCATCTCAGCCAGCTCGCGGGGGCTGACTCCTCCGGCGGTGAGCGCTTTCTGGCCCGCTGGAGTCAGGTCGAAGTTGACGGCAGTGGCTCCCCGGATGGCTTGCAGGACGGTGGATTCGTCAATTCCGGACTTGACCATGGTGATGACCTGGGCGTTAGTGAGACCCTTGCCTGCGTCCGCGGGGGAATTGCCCGATGCGGCCTCGGCCTTGGCGCGGGCTGCCGCCTGCTGTTCCTGATCCAACTCCTTGTAGTGAGCGATCGCCGTTTCGATGCGCTTCTGCGGATCGAGGAAATATTTCTCATCAGGCTTGGCATCGATGGCTTTGCCGTAGTTGATGGCAGCCTGGTCGAGGTATTTCATGGCCGCCTTCTGATCCTCAGCCTGATAAGCCAGCGCCTCATAGGCTACGCCGATGTCATAGAGGCGATACGCGTCCTCGTCGGGTTTGGGGAATGGCGGCGCAGTTTCATAGGTCTCAAGGGCGCGCTCCCAAAGTCCGGTCATGGCATCTTTGTCGCCGTCTTCGAGCGGGCCATCCTTGCGCGCCAGAAAGACGTCCACGGTTTCGTTGCTGTCGACGAGATGCTCCGCAATCTGCTGAACCGCATCGATGATCAGCCGCGAACGCAGCTCCGACGGCGTGGGAGGGCCGTCTTCACTCTTGGCTCCGCCTTTCACGTGCGAGAAGGTCCCACCCACCTGGCCGAACACGCCATGCGAGGTGGAGTTTCCCGCGCTGTCGAACTCCCGATCGTACGTCGAATCGATATTGTCGGAAATGAGAATACGCCCGGTCGCGTCCTTGGCTTGAAAGGAGACGTCGAGTTTTCCTGTGATGCGCTGCGTGGCCCCGATCTTCGAGGCAGCCTTGGAGAGCGTCGAGAGTGGGGAGTTGGACGAGCCAAGAGCTTGACCAGACCCCAACTTGTTGGTGTACGTGGGGTCAGGGTGCGAGTACTCGGTAATCTGGCAGATAATCTGAGTAGACGGATTGTCGTCGTCGCGGAGATTAGGGTCGTCTTTCAGCAGCTCGGTTTCAAGGAGCGCCTGAAAATCGTAAGGCAGGGTCCCGTCTTCCTCGGAGGACGTGACGGTGACTTTGATCGTGTCTCCCGGCATATGGACCAGCGCGGGAAGCTTACGTTGAAGTGTGACTTTTTCCTTGGCGGCGCCGAAACCCTGCGCGCCTGAGGGAGCTGCTGCAAGCAGCCCAATGCTCAACAAGAATAGCGGAACGATTTTTGCCGAACGGCTCATCTTGACCCCCGTCGATTTACCGTTTGTGCTGCGCCACCAGCCCCCAAGCCAGAGGCGCATTGCACAATCAGCATACCCGCAGATGCGTGTTGCCGTCTTGCCTCGTTTTGATGCCGCCCGTTCATTGCCTCGGGCGCGCTTTCAATCCGATTGACGAAATCGAAACATGGCGGATAAAGCTCAATTTTGTGCAGCAGCGGGTGCACTGTGAACAGTCATCAGTCCAATGCCCCAATTCGTGGGAACCTCGCCTGAAAATCCGCGGGTTCCTCCGCTGGTTTGGTTCAACAGTTTCTCCAAGGGCGATGAAACTCCGCGCGAACCGCGCGTTGCCACGCCTTCAAAGTTCAGCACGTATGGGTCGGCCAGTGGCTGCTCGGTGCTGAGCATGATGAGCGTATCCACACCATACGGCGGACCAATGCGCAGGACCGGCGCACCGGGCAAAATGAACTGCCGTCCATTGTCGGCGTCATTCGGAAACTGGTTCTCGGAATAGTCCCGGGGGTAAAGCACGCTGCCCTGGCCATGGCAATCGATGTCGAGCACATAGACCCAGCGGTGATCGATAACTCGGTCTTCAGACGCGAGAGCCATTTTGAGCTGATCCCCCTGATGCGTTGTCTGATTGGCCGGAAGCGGCGTCGTGGTGTTGGAGGGCAACAGCGTTAGCGAGTAGAACTCATCGGTGGACGCGTCGGCGGGGCTGTTGGCCAGCTCCAGCCAGCCATGGACCTTGGCCAGGAGCGATGAGTAGTGGTTCAGCTTGTTGCCGGCGGCATCGACAGCGGTGGCGCTGCCAACCGGAACCCAGTCGGTGCGCACGGGATACTGCGATGTGGCAGAACAGCCGGGGCTGTGCGGGGGCGTATTGGGCGAGGGTGGTCCGGCAGCCAGCTCGCTTTTGTGATACCAGGCGAAGGCAGGACCATCGGCTGTGAGGACACCGGTGAGCGCGTAGTGCGCAACAGACATAGTGCCAGCGAGCTGTACGGCGCTGTCACTGCCAGCCGGCTTAAGCTTTTCGGCCAACTCCTGTGATGGCGGAAGATTGACCCAGAGTTTTGCGCCGGCAGGAAGATTCTTCTTGATGGCGTCGGAGGTGAGCGGAGCGCCGAGCGCAATGGGGGTGACCGAGCCTGCCTTCTGGAGCGTCCAATTTGTTCCGTCCCAACTGAGGACGTGGGTCCATTGCTGTTCGGCAGGGTCTGAGACCAGATCGGCTCCGGAAGCCTGGACCTGAGCCGCCGCAGCGTCAATCTGCTCGTCAGAGAGATTTGAGGGCGAGAGCCAGACGAGCAACGGCGGATTATCGGCAGGGATCCACTTGCTCAACTCGAAGAGATCGCCGGGAGACACTTTCGCTCCTGCCGGGTTGACGATCTCCGCCGACGAGCGGGCCAGGCCGTCAAGACTTCTGATGCGAAGCTGGACTGTTTGTCCGGCGCCGTTTGGCGCGGTCGCGGTGAACTCGGTGCCGACGCCAAGGCCGGAGGCGCGGCCGATGTCGAGCGAGACAGATCCGTCGTCGTTGGTAGCGAGCGCCGCGGCGCGCACTTTGTCAGACTTGGAAGCGGCGCCGCCGAAGAGCGGTTCCTCGCGCCGCGAAGCTGGCGCGTCGAGATCGGGCTCCTGATCGGGCACGTTGCCGCCCTCGAGGACGGCCTTGACTCGCTCGTAAACGATGGAGGCTGGCGTGTCGGCGGGCAGAGCCTGCAGAGCCTCAAGCAGCGCGGCGGTGAATGCGCCGTGCGGCTCGGCGCCGGCGGGCATTTCCTTGGCGGTCTGATCTTGCTGCGCGGCCGAAAAGACCAAAGCAGGATTGTCAGTGCGCTGGGTTGGAGCGGGTCGCGGCTGCCCGTTCGGCAGCGTTTCTGGAGCTTCACTGATGTCGCGCGGATCGAAGGCCAGGGCGCGTTCGCGGTAAACCGGGCCGATGCCGCGGCTGATGCCACCGGAGTGGCAACTATCGAAGATGACGGTAAGGTGGACACCTTTGTCGAGAGCGGCGTCGAAGATGCGCGTCATCTCGCGGTCGCGGACGTCGTAGCCGCCCTTGTAGGCGTCAGAAGGAACCAATGTGCTGTCTGCATGGATATATTGATTGCCGACGAGGACGGTAAGCTTGTTGCCCTTACTGTTAACTCGAAGCGAGCCGTGGCTGGCGTCGTAAAAGACTACGGTGTCACCTTTATGTGGGAGGTCCACGAGATTTTTCTGCATGGCGACGAGAATGCCGTCGCGTGTAGTCTGGTCGGCGGGAAGGAGGTTGACGCCCGGACTGACATGGGGCGGCGCCGGATTGGTGAGCAACGTAACATTTGCAGCGGGGAAGCCGAACTTTGGACTGGTGAGCAAATCGGCCATCGCCTGCGCGTCGTTGACTGAGCCATCAAGATTTTCGAAGGTGCCCAACTCGCAACGGCCGTAGATGCAGCCTGCGGGATGATCCGGAGTGGTTCCTGCCGGTTGATAGGTATTTATCCCAATTAACAGGGCTCGCTCGGTTTGAGCGGCTGCCAGCGATCCCGCGAAGATGCAGGCCAAGACAGAAAATGCGGCGAAATTCGCTTTCATAAGCGCTCCCGTTGCAGAGTGCGAGTGAGGGCGTTCCCCCAGATTGCCGCGGTTCGATTCGCGGACTTTAAAAAATCTCCGCTGCCTGCTCATCAGATTGGTGCCACGCAGCCAGATGAATCGCGGACCTTCTCGCTGGATGAAACGGTGCGATTTTCAGGAAGTCGCTCAACCGGCGTCCAAAAGAAAAGGTATGCGTCCAGGCCGTCACCGTTGCGTTATATCGACGGTTGCCGAGACGCGAGGGTTTCAATCGATTTTGGAACTTCCAGGGGGGAGGCGGCGAATCTAATCAAATCAATTCCGCGAAAATTCTCGCCGGGCCGAACAGTCGAAGTATAGCGCCTCAAGGCGATCGTGCGATCAGGAATATTGGGGCGCAGCGCCGACCCAATTTAGTTCCAGGAGGCCTTCGCGCGGATTGAGCCCACCTGAATCGGCCCTTCCCCTTTCGGAGCATGCAGTGCGCGTTGGGCCTGCAAACAAGGTTGGCCCCGATCAGTGCGTTTAGACAGGTTGCGCCAGCTGCAGTTTGCAGTTTTCGCGGGGCAGGGAAGAATCGGGTCAATCCCCCAAAAGTAATTGGAATTGACCTTTCTAGGCACCTAAATCCATGGACATGAGCAAATTATCTGCCTGAAAATGCAAGGAGATGGGGTGTCTACGGTCAACGGGGCCAGTGACTCAATAAACCCCCAGAAGGAAGAAAACATGATGCGAAAACTGTGGATCTATGCGCTCCCGATCGCCATATTCATGACGATGGCTACCGGCATTTGCAAGTCTCAATCGGTTTTGACGCATCACATGCGCCAGGCTACACAGGACGGGACCGCGCCACGGATGGGCCAGATGGCTGCAAACCAGAACCTACACCTCGTGATCACGTTGCCGCTGCGCAACGAGGACCAGCTGGATCAGCTCCTGAACGATCTCTACGATCCCACCAGCCCGAGCTACAGGCAGTTTCTGACAGTCGAGCAGTTTACGGAGCAGTTCGGGCCAACCCAGGAAGAGTACAACGCCCTCATTCAATTCGCACAGGAGAATGGATTGACCGTCGAGGGTACCTCACCCAATCGGCTCAACCTTCAAGTGTCTGGGCCGGCGGCGAACGTTGAGGCAGCATTTCATGTGAGTTTTGGGGTGTACCAGCATCCCACTGAGAACCGAACGTTCTATGCGCCCGATCGCGAGCCAACCACCAACCTGACGTTTTCTCTTTGGCACATCTCGGGGCTCGACAATTTCTCTAAACCGCACCCTGCCGGACTGGAAAAAAGACCCGCGAACTCCGAATTGAGCTCCAGCGCCACCGCCGGCTCGGGCCCCTCGGCGTCGTTCCTGGGGAGCGACATGCGAGCCGCTTACTACGGTGGCACGGCTCTCACTGGCTCCGGCCAGTCGGTTGGTTTGCTTGAGTATTACGGCACCGATCTTGCCGACCTGAATACTTACTTCACGAACGCCAAGCAAACGAACACTGTTCCCATCACGCTGCTATCTACTGACGGAACCAGCACCAGCTGTGTTGACACCACGGCTGGTGGCAGTTGCGACGACACCGAGCAGACGCTGGACATGACGCAAGCGCTGGGTATGGCGCCGGGGCTATCGAGCCTTGTTATGTACGTGGGCTCAACCGATGCCGCAATCTTTAACGCCATGGCTACGGCCAGCCCGTTGAATGCTCAGTTGGGCTCGTCGTGGACGTGGTACCCGGCAGATCCGACCACCGACGACCCGTACTTCAAGGAGTTTGCGGCGCAGGGCCAGAATCTGTTTCAAGCGGCCGGCGACAACAAGAAATGGACAACGACGGGCAAGGCCTCGGAAATCTACCCGGCAGACGATTTATATGTGACTTCAGTGGGCGGTACCGACTTGACGACGAGCTCGGCGGGCGGTCCTTGGGCCTCTGAAACAGCATGGGCCAACAGCGGAGGCGGCATTTCGCCCGACAAGTATGCCATCCCATCGTGGCAGACGGCTGCAGCGGCAGGTTGCGCCAGTTGCTCGCAGAGTTATCGCAACGGCCCCGACGTTTCGGCCAACGCCAACTACACATTTTACGTGTGCGCCGATCAAACGACGTGCACAGCAAACAGTTACGGAGGCACCAGCTTTGCCGCACCCATGTGGGCGGGCTACATGGCTCTCGTCAATCAGCAATCGGTGACAAACGGCAACGGGCTGCTGGGCTTCATCAATCCCAGTCTTTACTCGATTGGTGTCGGCTCAAGCTATTCCACGGATTTTCACGACATCACCAGCGGGAGCAACGGCTACTCGGCAACGACCGGCTACGATCTGGCCACAGGCTGGGGGAGTCCCAATGGAAGCGGCCTGATCAATGCGCTGGCAGGGTCTGCCTCTGCGACGGCGGGGGCGATCACCAGTCCGACGCCGGGCAGCACATTAACCGGGGCATCGACGACGTTTACCTGGACGGCCGGCACCGGTGGGGTGACAGGCTACTACCTCTGGGTGGGCACATCGCCTGGCGCAGCCGATCTGGTCAACATCGGTCCCTTGAGCGGCACCAGCGCGACGGTGAGTCTGCCCACCAACGGAGCCAAGGTCTATGTGCAGCTCTATACAAATTTCAGTGGCGGAAGCCAACTGTCCAACAGCTACACTTACACCGAGTACAACGTCTCTGCGGGGGCCATCAACAGCCCCGCTCCCGGCGGCACGTTGACAGGCGCATCGACGACGTTCACCTGGACGGCCGGCACCGGTGGGGTGACAGGCTACTACC
>CAYOVE010000034.1:0-22122 GCA_964407295.1 uncultured Occallatibacter sp. | reverse complement strand
GTCCTGGCGATGATCTTGAGATTCGCTGCGACGCCGTTGAGAGGGGATTGCATCTGGATTCTAAGATCGATCAGACAGCGAGACCGAGGCTGAGATCGCGCCCGCGGGCGCAAATATGGAGGGACCACGATGCCCGACGAATCTCAACTGCCCGATGAGCTGCCGGACCTAAGCCCTGATTTTTTGTATGAGGACCGGCATGAGTTCGTAGAAAAATTGGCTTATAAGTTTTGGATACAAAGAGGGCGCCCACTCGGTTCACCAAGCGTCGACTGGCACGCAGCGGAGCAAGCTTTGTACGCATCCCTCGTCGCGTCCGGGATGATTTCCCCGTCATCGACTGGCACGCAGAACATCGGAGAAGAGATTTACCGCCGGAAAAAGCTCGGAGAGTTAACCGGGATTGAATCTGCTGAGATCTGATTGTCGGACCGGTTGGCCCGATGCCCGCCAAACTCGCGTTTGACTGAATAAAACGATGCGCATGCAAGACACAACTTTACTTTTCCAAGCCCGCAGTGGGCAGATTCTCTTTTCTCACCGGTGTCAAATCGACGTTGCGGAGTTCGTCTGCATTGATTTTTGCGTATTGGAAGTTGGTTTCCCCATCGACAGTTGCTCCGTTGAACTTGGCTCCCAAGATGCTCGCGTAGCTGAAATCTGTACCGGCCAAATTCGCGTCCTTCAAGTCGGCGCCGCTCAAATCTGCCGCCCTGAGTGTTGCCTTCCTTAAGTCCACGCCCTGAAGCTCGGCGCCCAACAGGTTCGCTTCGGTGAGATTGACTTCGGCAAGCGTTGCGTCGCGCAAATCGGCAAACGCCAGCTCCGCGTTCTGCAGATTGGCCTTGTCGAGCTTTGCGCCGCGGAGCTTGATTCCCTTCAGATTGGCGGCGGTAAGGTTTGCTCCTTGGAGTTCCGCACCGCGCAAATCTGTCCCGCCCAGGTCCGATCCAACGAGGTCATCGTCGCGCATTTCCGCTTGCCTCAGATCGGAGTCATTCAGCTTCGCTCCGGTCATGACAGCGCCGGGGGCATCTAAACTCCGAATCGATTGTCTCGAAAGATCGAGGCGCACTCCCTCCCTTCCACTGGTTCTAACCCACAGGGCATGCAGCTCAAGCCTCTTCGAAAGTGGAAAGTCGCCCGTCGTCTCCTCCTCAATCGGTGCCACAATGACGCCTCAGAAACACGATCCGGAAAGGTGGGAAGCGAGCACTTGGCCTGCGAGTTTAACCGATGCAGAGAGACTCACCGATCGCCAGTTAAAGCTTTCCGATCCGGGGATGCGCTCCAGACACGCGAGCTCATTCAGCCATAACTCCGTCAGGGACCGGGAAGCGCTCGGACCAATCAAGCAGGTCACGGAGTTGATAAAGCTGTTCAACTCGCGCTCCGCCTCGGAGATGGGTTCGTGGGCGCTCGCAGCCGTCTGCTCCATCGATTTGTGACTCGGGGTCAGTCGCAACTCGGACATCACAGTTCTCGATTCTGGAAGTCGCAGATCACGTACTGGCGCTTCGATCCCAATATTGAACCGGCACTCGGAACGCAATCCTTGTACGCCGCGGAACTCATGAGCTGTTTTCGTGCACGATGCAATCTTGCCTTGGCAGCTGCCAGGGAAAGGTCGAGAGCTCGCGCCACGTCCTTGACTGAACACTCCTGCTCAATCCAGGTTGTCATCGGCCCGCTAAGGTTGGCGTGGAGGTTCCTGACTGCACGCAAGGCGCAGCAAGACCTCTGGCGCAGATCATAGAGCTGCTCCGGATTCAAGGCACTATCCCGTACATCGATCGTCTGAGCGTGCTCGGGTAACTCAGATGGTGCCTCGAATGACACTTCGGCTCGCTTGCGACGCCCGCGCAAAATCATCAGTGCGGAATTGATGGCGATCCTCGTTAGCCATGAAGCGAATTGAGATCTGCCTTCAAAGGAGTCGAGACCCAAATAGGCGCGAAGAAACGTCTCCTGCAGGGCGTCCTCCGCGTCTTCGTGATTTCTGGTGATGGATCGAATTCGCTTATATAGCCGACGCGAGTGGCGATTCTGGAGCTGCTCGAATGCAGCGCTCGATCCGGCTCTCACTGCGGCAACCAGTTCCGAGTCTCGGCCCGCGGCGTCCTCGCTAGTAGTTGTCCCATGAAACGTCGCACCGGAGAATGCTTGCATCGCTGGCCCCCTTGAATTTGAGCTTCTAAAAACGCCCCGAAGCCTTGTGGTAAAAATTCTCGCGCAGGCCCCGCGAAGAGATCTGAATTGAACCCGCGCCCACTGTTCAAATTAAGCTTGAAGCGTGGAGATGGAGCTATTGGACGAAAGTATCGATCAATACTTTTGTACGAATCCGTCTTGCAGTCATGCCTACGGTTTTCCGCATTTCGATGCCTTCGCGCTGAGATCAAAAGCCGTCGTATGACAGAGGATTTGATGGAAAATGCTCGTCACTCGACGCGACTTCAACCGCAAACCGCGGGATCACTTGGAGCATGACCAGCGCGCGTTCAGCCGGTCCAATCTGGGCTTGGGTCGATCCGCTTTGCGCCCGGCGGGGTAGACATCATGCGGATACTGGGATCCACTACATTGTCTTCCTTGCGGGTAATGGACTATGAACCCAACACGAAGGTATCGATCGATACCTTCGTCTCATTCCTTGCCTGAAGACATTACTGCTTCGATTACATCTGTACTGCCGTGGCCGAGCGTACCGATATTGCGATCTCAGCCGGCCAGCGGCAACGCGTGCGCGACGTTCAGATTGTGGCGCCGATCGAAGAATCCGGAGATAAAGTGGCTTCATCCCTAAAACGCGAAGATCTCATTACAAGCGCGTCTTCCCGCGTTGGCGTCGTCCACACCAATCGCATTGTGCGTCGGGACACTGATCCTCGACGTTCGCAACCGGGAGGCTTATCAGAGGTCGTCGCACTCAGTCGTTATGATCGGCCCCACGTCGTCTCTTCGAAGAGACCACCTCGGATTCTGGTAGTTGACTCAGCGCTCGGGTTGGGCAAGTTACATCTCGTATTCTTGCGATCCATTCCGGCCATCGTGGAAACCGTTGCCTCTTGCGCGGATATGTATCTCCACCAGGAGCGCGCTTATGCACTTGTAATCCTCGTCCTCGATCCCCGGGCAAAGGAAACGGCCGAGGCGGCGCATTTTGTCCGCCGCCGGTGGAGCGCGGCAAGGATCCTCCTGCTCGAAAGGGAGTCCGCAGTGATTGACGACTGGCTCTACGACGAACGGGTCGACCCCAATTTGAATCCGGCGACTGTGTGCGAGACGGTTATCCGGCTCATGACTGGCCAAGAACATTGGATTCCAGGTTGAGCATAAAAAAGCTTTTCTCCCAGGGAGTTTGGCAGCCATGTAACCGTAGCGATTGCTAGCCTGGGAACGGAGGCGACAAATGAAGGTTTTGCTCAAGAGGGCTTACGAGGCGTCTGCCATCACCGATGGTTTCCGTGTTCTGGTTGACCGTCTCTGGCCCCGCGGAATAAAGAAAGCTGATCTGCGCCTCGACGCCTGGGTAAAGGACATCGCGCCGAGCACGGCCCTGAGAAAGTGGTTTGGTCACGACCCAAAACGGTGGCCTGAATTCCGCAGGCGCTACAAAGCGGAATTGAAGGACCCAAAGCTGCGAAAAATGATCGCTGACACCGTGAAGGCTGCTGAAAAGCAATCCGCTATCACTCTGGTCTACGCGGCCAGGGACACCGAGCACAATGAAGCGGTCGTGCTCCAAGATATCTTCAAAAGGATAGCGGGATAATGACGGTTCCTGATGCTCTGATCGTCGGCACTCAGCCGGAACCTGGTTGTTCTACGGGGTCTTTGTGCCCGGATTGCGCCTGGGAATCTCGGTTCTCGCGATTTGAGCGATTCTGTCGATTCTGGAATCAGTAACTTGCGTGTTTCGAACAGCGGTTAAGGTTCGACCCCCCTCCCGGCACCAGCCCTAAACTTATTTAGCTTCAGCAATTTACAAAATGGCAGAATGCTTTGTGCCCAAATTGTGCCCAAGCTCCCCCTTTTTGGCATCACCAGAAAGTAAACGCCGTTATCCGAGCGATCATTACTCGACAGCTCAGGGGCTTCAGCCGGGGATGTCAGCCGCTCGCCCCCTTGGATGAAAGTCGTCATAGAGTGCGAGGGACATGAGACCGAGTCTCCAAACGATCTCGCGATGAACATCCGTCGCATTGCTGAGAGGTTGCGCACCTTCTGGCGTTCGAGATTCTTGAAAAGTTGCAACGCGATGAACCGTCCGGAATACAGGGAATCATTCTGAGTCCCGTCAGTCTTCCTTTCGTTGATCCAGCAACGAAACCAATCCCGCATGGACACTCCCCCCCCGTCGCGGCCTCGATATGGAACTTCGCCGAAGAATGCAGCCTTCTGCTTCATCGTGCATTCGCGCGAAACTGCTCCGCGAAGGATCAAGAAGCTCCGGCGTGGACCGAATCGGGACGAAGATCTGCCGAGTCGTCCGGAAGCGGGCATTCTTTGGAAATCAGTCCATGGAAACGTCCTGACCACCCACATTCTCGGCTATCGTCTTTGCATATCAAACGGAATTCGATAGCGCGGAATTGAAGGGTTTCTATTCTTTCCGCGCGGCTGGGCGCCCGGATTGCAGAGCCCAACGTCGCCGGCGCGGGCAGGCATGCGGCGTTCGCAATCGGCAGCCGGCTGTCCCGGGATGGGAGACATGGTCATGAAGGGACGGGAGCTTTCCCCGTTGATTCTTGTCGTCGACGACGACAGGACGATCGTTAGCACAGTTGAGGGATTCCTGAGGCGAGCGGGATTTCGCACGGACAGCGCGTGCGACGTTCGCGGTTCGCTCGAGGTGATTCAGGCGAGGCGTCCCGACCTGATTCTGGTGGACGTCAATCTACCCGACGGTTCCGGCTTTGACGTATGCAGGACGCTGAGTAATGAAGCCTGTGCATTCACGGCGCCGGTGTTATTCATCTCCGCCAATGACGACACGTCGACGAAAGTGGAAGGTTTCGAGGTGGGCGGGGTCGACTACATCACCAAGCCCATCGCCGGGGCCGAGGTGGTCGCCCGCGTGAGGACGCATCTGCGGCTGAAGCGGGCCTACGATCGGCTGGCCGAACTCCAGGCGGAGCGGTTGCAGAAGCTGGCCAGCGCCCAGCGCAACCTGATGCCCAGCCCGCGGGATCTCCCGGAGGCGCGATTCCAGGTCTCCGTCTGCCAGGTGCTGAAGGCCGGCGGCGATTTCTACGATGTGATCCCGGCGGGGGAGAACGCTGTGGACTATCTGGTGGCAGACGCAAGCGGACATGACCTTGCGGCTTCACTCTGGACAGCGTCGCTCAAGGCGCTGGCCGCCGAATATGCCAGCCCGCTGAATCTCCCGGTCGAAATCGTGCGCGCCATCAACAGCTCGCTTTGCCACATTTTGCCGCGCGGCGCATTCTTCACTCTTGTTTACGCGCGCATCAACCGGCAAACCGGGCGCGTGTCGCTGGTCAACGCCGGGCATCCTCCAGCGGTTGTTTCGCGCCGCGCGCCGGGCGAACCGACCATCCTGCGCCAGGAAGGCGACGTCGTAGGGGCCTTCGACGACGCAGTCTTCGGTGTCGCGGAGTTGATCCTGCAGCCTGGCGACCGCCTTCTCCTTTATACGGATGGGTTGATCGAAGGCGGCGGCACTTACGAAGAGGGCCTGGCGCGTCTTGTCCGGGCCTGCGTTTCGCGTCAGAATCTGCCCCTTCAAGACGCTGTTCCGGCGATCGTCGACGAGGTTCAAGTGAGTCCCTCCCCCGCGGACGACACGTTGTTGATGGGTGTGGAGCGATGACCGGCCAGCGACGAAAGTCCTCGCTCGCGCTGTCGGAGAGAATCCCCTCGCGCATGGCTGCCGCGGAAGCACTTTGCCTGAAAATCCGCGACACACTTCAGGCCAACAATCTTTCCCGGCTCGGTTTTGCGGTGGAGCTTTTAGCCCGGGAATGCCTGAGCAACGCGATGATTCATGGAAAGCGGAACGGTGACGATAAGTTGATTGAACTTCGCCTCGACGTGGGGCGGAAGTGGGTTCGCCTGCGGGTTGAGGACGAGGGTTCGGGGTTCCCCTGGCGAAAAGCGCGGCAAAAGGAGCTGGACAGTTCCACGCCCTCGGGCCGCGGATTGCGCCTCTATGATCTCTACGCCCAGCGGGTCCAGTTCAATCGCCTGGGCAATCAGGTGACTCTCTGGATCAGCAGGACGGACGTGAAGGGAAAGGAAGACTCGAAGATGGCCGCTTTTGTAAGTGAACAAAATAACCAGCAAGGCTCGGTGAGGTTGAAGGGCGATTTGACGGCGATCCTGGTGCCGGAGCTTCAGGTGAGCCTCAAGGAAATGATGGACAATGGCGCACGCGAGCTGGTCTTCGATCTCGCCAGCACGGTCATGCTCGACTCGAGCGGGATGGGCCTGCTGATCGCGGCGGCCAATAGTCTCGCGCCCCTCGGCGGCAAGGTGCGCGTGACCAACGTCTGCCCCGATATCTTTCGCCTGCTGCAGAGCATGCGGCTCACGGCGCGGCTCAACGTCAGCGGCAACGCCGAATAGGAGATTCACCATGGATCCGGATGTCGTATTGGACGATGAGTTGCTCGCCGAGTTCGTTAACGAATCGCGAGAACACCTCACCACCATCGAGACCGACCTGCTGGCGATCGAAGAGGCCGGAGCGAATATCGATGTCGAGCTGGTGAATAAGGTATTCCGCGCGGCCCACTCCATCAAGGGCGCCAGCGGCTTTTTCGGCTTGATCAAGGTGAAAGAGCTGGCCCATAAAGCCGAGACAGTACTGGATATGATGCGCTCGCGGAAGATGACCCCCAACGCCGAGATCACCAACCTTCTTCTGGCGGCCTTTGACCGGTTGCGCGAGATGATCGACAACCCTCGCCAGAGCGGCGCCGCCAACATCGACGAGTTGCTGGTGAATCTGACCGGCCTTACGTCTTCCTATCTGCCCCAGGAACAAAAAGAGTCTCTCCATCAAACCGTGACTCTGAAACCGGCAGAGGGACCGCCGGTGGTTGTGCCGAAGTTCGATCTGGAGCGCTCGCGCGAATCGGGCCGGTCCCTCTGCAGCGTCGAATACGACCTGATTCACGATATCGAGCGCCAGGGCCGCAACATTCTCGCGGTCTTCCGTACCCTCGACCAGTATGGAGAGATTGTGGATTGCGAGGTGAACTTCGAGTGCGTCGGCACGCTCGACGATCCCATCGGGAACCGGCTTCCGGTGCGGGTCATCCTGTCGTCAGACCTCAATCCGGACGAATTGGCGGCATTGTTTCCCTATCTTCGCAACAAGATCAAACTGTTCTCCGAGCCGTTACCGGCCGCGCCGCCGGGGGCCATCAGGCAGGAGATCGAACAGCCGCCGTCGAACCCGGCGCCGGTTGCCGGCCCGGTTGCCAGCCTGGTTGCCGAACCTCAGTCTGAGCGGCCGTCTGCCGCTCAGGCAGAACCTCCATTCCTGCCGGCCGCGGCTGCAAAAGCCGCGGCATCGCCCGCTCCGCAGCCCTCGTCGGCGGTTGTCGAAGACAGCATTCGCGTGAATGTGGCGACACTCGAAATGCTGATGAACCTGGCCGGCGAGCTGGTGCTGGGGCGCAACCAGTTGCGCGCCTCGATCGCGCAGAAGAATCCCCGCGCCTTGAAGGCCGCCGATCAGCGCATCAACCAGATCACGTCCGAGCTCCAGGATGTCGTCATGCAGACCCGGCTCCAGCCCATTGGCAACGTTTTTGGAAAATTCCCGCGGCTGGTGCGCGATCTGGCTTCGTCCCTGCACAAGGACATTCAACTTGAAATTCGCGGCAAGGATGTAGCTCTCGACCGGAGCCTGATCGAATCCCTCTCCGATCCGCTGACTCACATGGTGAGGAATGCCGTCGATCATGGCATTGAATCGCCGGAAGACCGCGTCCGCGCCGGCAAGGGCCGGCAGGGCATGCTCTCGATCGACGCCAGGCACGAGGCCGGCCAGGTGGTGGTGGAGATTGCCGACGATGGCCGGGGCATCGATCCCGAGCGGATCGCCAAAGTGGCCCTGAGCAAAGGACTCCTCACCGCCGACAAACTGGACGGCATGTCGGCTAAAGACAAGACCGCGCTGATCTTTCTTCCCGGATTATCGACCAACACTGAAGTCAGCGACGTCTCCGGCCGCGGTGTGGGCATGGACGTGGTGAAGACCAATCTCGATCGGCTGGGCGGCAAGGTGGAGATCGTGTCCACCATCGGCAAGGGCACGACGTTTCGCATCAAGTTGCCGCTGACCCTGGCCATCATTCCCTCGCTCATCGTCTCCGTCGAAGGGGAGCGGTTCGCCATCCCGCAGATCAACGTGGAGGAGATGCGTCACGTATTGCCCGATCAGGCCAAAACGCGCATTGAGATTGTGGGAGACGCCGAGGTCCTGGTTCTGCGCGACCGGCTGATTCCGCTGGTGCGCTTCGCTGACCTGCTTGGAGTCCTGCGCACGTATGCCGATCCCGGCGATTCCGATCGTCACGAAATCGATCGCCGCACCGGCCTGGCTGACCGCCGTTCGCCGCGACGCCCGGCGGAAGCCGAAGAACCATCCTCCGCGCTGCCTGCCGAATCCATTCATGAGCGCAGCCCTCGGGACCGGCGAAGAGCCGGCGGAGCACTGGAGATCGTCGTCGTTACCACCGGCACACAAACCTACGGCCTGGTCGTGGGCAGCTTCCATGACACCGAGGAGATCGTCGTTAAGCCTCTGGGCTCTCATCTGAAGGGCCTCGAAGAGTATGCCGGAGCCACGATCCTCGGTGACGGCTCGGTGGCGCTCATTCTCGACGTCGCCGGACTTGCGGCGAAGGCGAATCTGGACGCAGCGGCCAGGATGACCCGCGTCTCTGAGAAGGGCGACGGCGCCGATCAGGAACAGTTGACCGAAAGCCACTCGCTGGTTCTGTTCCAGAACGGCCCGGATGTGCTCTGCGCTCTGCCCATGGAGTCGGTGACGCGCATCGAGCACATCGCGCCGGCCCAGGTAGAGACCATCGGCGGTCGCCGCACCATGCAGTATCACGGCGGCCTGCTCCCGCTGGTCACCCTCTCCGATGCCGCCCAGGTCAAGCCCATTGGCGAGACGAAGGAACTGGCGGTGATGATCGCCAACATCCGCAGCCACGAGGTCGGCCTGGTGGGAGCGATGCCGGTCGACGTGGTGGACACCGCCGCCCGGATCGATCAGACGACGCATCGCCAGAAGGGCGTGGCCGGTTCCACCATCATTCGCGATCGCACCGCTCTGATCGTCGACCTTTACGAACTGGTCGACGCGGCATGGCCGGAGTGGGCGGCGCAGCAAGCCATCGAGCAGCCGCGCTCGCCCGAGGCCGGGAACTGGGGCGTTCTGCTGGCCGAGGACTCCGATTTCTTCCGCTCTCAGATCACCCGCATCCTCGAGGAAGAAGGTTATCCCGTGTTCGCGGCGCCGGATGGCGAGGCCGCATGGGAGTTGCTCGTCAAAAACCTCGGCAAAGTGCGCGCCGTCGTGACCGACATCGAAATGCCGCGTCTGGACGGTCTCGGCCTCGCTCGGCGCATTCGAGGCGACCAACGCACGGTGGGCCTTCCCATCATCGCTCTCACTTCGCTGGCCAGCGACGACGACATGGCCCGCGGCAAATCGGCAGGGATCGACGACTACCAGACCAAGCTTGACCGGGATCAGCTTCTGGAGCGCCTGCGCGAGTACTCCGGCAAGGCGCCGCCCGAAACGGCAGCGGCTGCGCCCAGCTATGCGGCCGCCTGATCGCCGGCCGTGCCGAGGGGAAACGCAAGATCAACCTGGAGGAAGGGAAGATGAACATTCAAAGTTTGAAAATGAAGATGGGGCTGGGCTTCGGAATCCTCGTAGTCATTCTGGCGATCACGGGCATGGTCGGTTTCCGGGCGGAGCTATCCGTGCAGGAACTGAACGGGGTCGAAGACACGATCTCCAAGAAAGCGGAGCTTGCCCAGAAGATGCAAGTGTTACAGGAACGAAGGCGGGCGGCCGCGCGCGATGCATTGCTGACCGGAAAGACGGAAGATCTCGCCGCGGCGCGATCCCAACTTCAGGCTGCGACCGATGAACTCAATTCCCTGCTTTCGACCCCCGAAGAAAAAGAATCCCTTGCCGCGCTCATGGAACTGTCTCAGAGCTACGATGTCATGACGGATCGCACGCTGGATCTGAATCGCGCAGGAAAAACCCAGGAAGCGCTGGATCTTTTCTACGGCGACGGTACGCAGGGGTTGAGGACGAAGCTAAGCGCGGGCATTGATGGACTTGCGCAGAACTACGCTGCTCTCGGCGATGCGGCTCAGCAAAAGGAGAACGACTCCATCCAGAGCACCAAGATCTGGGTTCTTATCCTCGCTCTCGTTGGACTCGCGATGGGCATTGTGGTGGCGGTTGTCATGACCCGCAGCGTGGCCAACCCCATTTTGCGCGCGGTCCGTTGGCTCGAGCGCATCAGCGAGGGAGACCTCACGTACAACGCTTCTCAGCAAATGCTGGCTCGAAAAGACGAGATGGGCGACCTGGCGCGAGCCCTGCAAACCATGACAGAAAGCCTGCGCAAGCTATTGGGCGGCATCAAAGGCGGTGTGCAGACTCTGACTGCCTCGGCCACGGAACTTTCGGCGGTATCGAAGCAAACCGCCTCCGGGACGGCTTCGATGTCGGAAAAAACCCACACCGTGGCCGCGGCGGCCGAGGAGGCCAGCGCCAACACCATGTCCATCGCCACCGGCATGGAACAGTCCTCGAGCAGTCTTTCTTCCGTAGCCAGCGCCACCGAGGAGATGAGCGCCACCGTGGGCGATATCTCCGCCAACACCTCCAAGGCGAGGAACATCAGCGAGCGGGCCGTGGGCCAGGCGCAGACCATCACCGACCAGATGCAGAAGCTGGGCAAGGCGGCCGAGGAGATTGGTCACGTCACCGAGACCATCACCAACATCTCTGCCCAAACCAACCTCCTGGCGCTGAATGCGACCATTGAAGCCGCGCGGGCGGGCGCGGCGGGCAAGGGCTTTGCGGTCGTAGCCAACGAGATCAAGGAACTGGCTCGCCAGACCGCCGAGGCCACCGAGGATATCAAGGCGCGCATCGCCGGAATCCAGAGCTCGAGCGGTACCGCGATCTCCGACATCGGGCAGATTACGACCGTGATCAAGGATGTGGGCACCATCGTAGCCTCGATCGCGGCCGCCATCGAAGAGCAGGCCACGGTGACTAAGGACGTGGCCGGAAACATCGCCCAGGCGTCGGGCGGCGTGCGTGAGGCCAATCATCGCGTTTCGCAGACGGCCGAGGTCTCGAAAGGCATTGCGCGCGACATCGCCGGCGTCAATGCGGCAGTGGTCGACATCCGCCATGGCGGCGAGAACGTCGAGGCCAGCGCCATCGAGCTTTCGAGACTGGCCGAACAGCTCGGCGCCCAGGTTTCGCAATTCAGAATGTGAAGGAGAAAAAGCCCTGCGATGCGCTTGTTTGAATGATTTGTCCGGCAAACGAGGCGGAGGCAAAGGAGGTTGAGCATGTTCAAGCGGATGAAGATCTCCGGAAAGATCGCTGGAACGGTGGTCGTTGTTCTGGCCGCGACGTCGATTGTCGGCTTTTTGATCACGCAGCGGCGTATCAACAGCCAGGCGGAAGAGGCCTTTCGCGACAAGGTCCGCCAGATCACCGGGATGACAGCCGCTACCCAGAGATGGTTCTCGAACAATCTCGACACGCTGGTGCCCGATCACAATTTCAAAAGCCTGAACCAGATCCCGGTGGTTGCAGCCTGGAGCGTCGCCGAAGAATACGCCGACAGAAACGGCATGAAGTTTCGTACGCCGTCGCTTCAGCCGCGCGATCAAAAGAACCGGCCCGACGATTTCGAGCGCCGCGCCCTGCTGAGGTTTCAGGCTGACCCCTCGCTCAAGGAGTTTTCCGAGCGGGGGCGCGTTGGAAACGAGGAGGTGATGCGCTACGCGCAGCCGGTGCGGATCACTGAGGATTGCCTGGTCTGTCATGGAGATCCAGCGGGCGCGAAGGATCCGGTCGGGGGCACCAAGGAAGGTTACAAAGTTGGGGACCTGAGGGGCGCGTTCGCCGTGACGGCTTCGACGGAGCAGTTGGTGTCGATGGCCCAAACGAATTCCCTGGCCACCTTCCTGCTCAGTCTTTTGACGCTTCTGGCATCCTCAGCGGCGGTGATTCTGGTCATTCGCAAGCTCGTGATCCGTCCGCTCGGCAAGGCGGTTGAGCTGGCCAATCGCATCGCGGACAGCGATCTCACGGCGGCCGATCTGGTCGTCGAATCGAAAGACGAAATCGGTGAAGCAACCGGCGCGCTGAACACCATGAAGAACAGTCTTCGCCGGCTGCTTGGGGGCATCTCGAACGGGGTCGAGACTTTGAGCGCTGCCGCCGCCGAACTCACCGCGGTCTCCCGGCAAACGGTGTCCGGGACGGCGTCGGCGTCGGAAAAAACTCACACTGTCGCCGCGGCGGCGGAGGAGGCGAGCGCCAACGCTAGGTCGATCGCTCAGGGAATGGAACAGTCCTCTGGCAGTCTTTCTTCGATGGCCTGCGCGACCGAAGAAATGAGCGCCACGGTGGGAGACATTTCCTCGAATACCGCGCGGGCCCGCGTCATCAGCGAACAGGCCACCGGGCAGTCGGAAAGCATCGCCGAGCAGATGCAGAAGCTGGGCAACGCGGCCGAGGAGATCGGTCACGTGACCGAAACCATCAACAATATCTCGGCCCAAACCAACCTGCTGGCGCTGAACGCCACCATTGAAGCGGCGCGGGCGGGCGCAGCCGGAAAAGGCTTTGCCGTGGTCGCCAACGAGATCAAGGAATTGGCGCGGCAGACGGCCGAGTCCACAGAGGACATCAAGGGGCGCATCGCCGGAATCCAGAATTCGGCAGGCGCGGCCATCTCCGATATTGACCAGATCACGAAGGTGATTGCGGAGGTGGGAACCATTGTTGCCTCGATTGCGGCCGCCATCGAAGAACAGGCGACGGTCACCAAGGACGTTGCGAACAACATCGCCCAGGCCTCGAGCGGGGTTCAGGAAGCCAATCAGCGGGTCTCGGAGACGGCCGAGGTTTCTAGGTGCATCGCGCGGGACATCGCACACGTCAACGCGGCTGTGGTTGAGATTCGCCGTGGAGGCGAACATGTGGAGGCCAACGCCGTTGAGCTTTCGAAGCTGGCCGAACAGCTCGGCGCTCAGGTTTCGCAATTCAGAATGTGAGGGGCAGACATGGCAGCGAGGATTTCCAATCCGGAAACCCAGGAAGATTTGCTGGTAGCCACCTTCCAGTTGGGGGGCGACGACGGCGTCTTTGGCATCGACGCCACTCTCATTCAGGAGGTGGCCATGGTGGGCGAACTCACGCCGGTCCGGCATGCCCAGCCGTATGTTGCCGGTATCCGCAATTTGCGCGGCCGCATCATCACCGTGATCGATCTCTGCGTGCGCCTTGGACTGGGAGCCGTGGAGATCGGCCCGGAGAGCCGCATCCTGATCGCCGACTGGAAGGGCGAGCCGGTCGGGCTCCTGGTCAACCGCGTAGCGGATGCCGTCACGGTCGAGGCGGGCGGCCTCGAGCCGCCTCCTCCTAATCTGCATGGCGTCCAGATGCAAAAACTGCTGGGCGTGTTTCCCAGCGGCGGCCGGCTGGCTGCGCTGCTCGATCTTACCGCCGTGCTAGACACCGATGACCGCACAGGGAAACCTCTGTCGAATGAAGAGAAGAGAGGGTAAACGTGAGGGTGCTTGTGGCCGACGATGCCGTTCTCTTCCGGCGGCTGCTCGCGGAGATGCTGGCGTCGTTGCCGGGAGTTGAGGTAGTCGGCACCGCGACCAACGGGAGAATCGCCGTTCAGAAGACGAGAGAACTCAGGCCCGATCTTCTCACGCTCGACATCGAGATGCCGGAGATGGATGGCCTCGCGGTCCTTGATGAACTGGCCCGCAACGGCCAACAGGAGATGGAGATCATTGTGGTCAGCGCACTGTCACGGCGCGGAGGCGACCTCACCATGCGCGCCCTGGAAAAGGGCGCATTCGATTTTATTACCAAGCCGGAGGCGGCAAGCCCCGAACAGGCCCGCCAGAAGCTGCTCGAGGAGTTGGCCCCCCGCATTCGCGCCGTATCGAATCGCGTGGAAGTGCGCGCTATCCTGCGCGGAAACCCTCCCCAGGCGCGGCCCCTTCCCGCTGTCGTCCTAACTCAACCGGCGTCTGCGGCCCGCGCTGCGGGCGGGGACGGAATCGTCTCTCGCATGGGTCGGATCTCGAACCATCAAAAGCCCGAAATGGTGCTGATTGGCGTCTCGACCGGCGGTCCCGTTGCTCTGGCCCAGCTTCTGCCGGCCATCCCGCGCGACATCGGCGTGCCCATTCTGATCGTCCAGCATATGCCGCCGATTTTCACCAAATCTCTGGCCGAGAATCTGGACTCCAAATGCGCCGTGCACGTCTGTGAAGCCGTTCACGGCGAGTTTCCCGAGCCCAACACGGCTTACATCGCGCCGGGAGGCAGGCAGATGCGGCTCGGATCGGGGCCCGAAAACCGGCCGGTCATCGAACTGACCGACGACCCGCCCGAGAACAATTGCCGGCCTGCCGTCGACTACCTGTTTCGCTCCGCGGCCATCCGTTTCCCGGGACGCGCCATGGCGGTCATTCTCACTGGAATGGGCTCGGATGGAACTGTCGGGCTGCGCCTGCTCAAGCGCCAGGGCTGCTATGTCATCGCTCAGGATGAGACCAGTTGCGTCGTTTACGGCATGCCCAAAGCGGCAGTCGATGCAGGCGTAACCGATGTCATCCTGCCCTTGAACTCCATTGCCGGCCGCATCGGCGCCGTGGTCGCGGGAGGCTGACTTTGACCACCTCGATTACGCGCGAGGAATTGCCGGTATGGTCTCGATACATCTACGAGATCTGCGGAATCCATCTCGACGACTCCAAAGGCTATCTCGTCGAGTCGCGCCTGAGCAGCCTGCTCGCCGAGTCCGGAGCCTCCAACTTCTCTGAGCTGTTCTTCAAAGTGCGGACCGACGGCACGAGCAAACTGCGTGGCAAGGTCATTGAGGCCATCACCACCAACGAAACCTCCTTCTTTCGCGATACATCCCCCTTCGACCTGCTTCGCCACAAGCTGATTCCCGACCTGATCGACCGGCGCGGCACCGGCGGCGCGCGCGTTCCCATCCGCATCTGGAGCGCCGCCTGCTCCACTGGCCAGGAAGCATACTCGACCGGGATCGTTCTCAAAGAGCTGCTTGGCGACCTTACGCGCTACGACATCCGCATTCTCGGCACCGACATCTCCAACAAGGTCGTGGCGCAGGCCAGCTACGCGGAATATAACCGCCTCGAGCTCGAACGCGGACTGCCCCCGGAGTCTCTTGCCCGTCACTTCGTCGCGTCAGGCGAGCGGTGGAAGGTGCGCGATGAGATTCGCGCCATGGCCACGTTTCGCACCATGAACCTGCTCGAGCCCTTCTCGTTTCCCCATTCGTTTGACATTATTTTTTGCCGCAATGTTGCAATCTATTTCACCGAGGCGGACAAAATCAGGCTCTTCCGGGGTCTCGCCAGATTCCTCGCCAAAGACGGCTGCCTGATCATCGGGTCAACCGAGTCGATCTCCGGCCTTTGTCCCGAGCTTGAGCCCAAACGTTACCTGCGCTCGATCTTTTATCAATGGAAAAACCCGGCATGAAGGCGGCTCCTCAGAGCTCCAGCATTTTCCCGCAGCAGCAGCACTCCTGCGCCAAGTGCGCCTCTCTGGTTGCGGCCGTGGAGCAGGCGGCGGACAGCTTCGTCATGACCGATTGCGACGGCCGGATCCTTTATGTCAATCCCGCGTTTACGGCGATGACCGGGTACGCCAGCAGGGAGGTCGTGGGACAGAACCCCCGCATCCTCAAATCGGGGCATCACTCCCGAGCGTTCTACGAGCAAATGTGGTCGACCATACGCTCCGGCCAGGTATGGCAGGGAGTGGTCACCAATCGCCGCAAAGACGGTGAGTTCTACGACGAAGAAATGCAGATCGCGCCGGTACGCGATTTGAACGGTGCAACCATGGGCTACGTCGCCATAAAACACGACGTGACCGAGCGGCGGAAAGCAGAGGAAACACAGGCATTCCTTGCGGCAATTGTCGACAACTCCGAGGATTCCATCATCTCCTCCTCGCCCGAGGGGAAGATCATCACCTTTAATCGCGGCGCGGAAGCCATCTTCGGTTACACTGCCGGCGAGGTTATCGGCCGGCACATGTCCATGCTGGTTCCCCCGGAGCGGGTGGCCGGCCTCGAGCGCCTCGCCGAGATCCTCCGGCAAGGCGGAACCTTTTCGCAATACGAAGGTTTTTGCCAGAACAAGAGCGGGCAGGTGATCCCGGCGTCGGTAACCGGTTTTCCCATCAAGAACTCCGCGGGGGAAATCATCGCGATCTCAAATATCCTTCGCGACATTACCGGACGCAAGAAAGCCGAGCAGGCGCTGCGCGAGAGTGAGGATCGCTTCCGCGTGATGGCGGACGGCTGCCCTACGCCGATGTGGGTAACCGATGCTGAAGGCGGCATCCAGTTTACCAACCGGACATTCCGGGAGTTTTGCGGCGTTCCCCACGAATCTGTTGAAGGACAGCAATGGCGGTTGCTCATTCATCCCGACGACATGCAGGAGTTTGCCGGGGAAACCGCCCGCGCCGTCCGGACGCATACGACTTTCAAGGCTGAAGCGCGCGTGCGAAGAGCCGATGGCGAATGGCGGTGGCTGATCGCGCAAACGGAACCGCGCTTCTCGACGTCCGGGAGATTCCTGGGTCATGTGGGCCTGAGCACGGACATTACCGAGCGCAAGCAGGCCGAGCAGGCCTTGCAAGCCAGCGAAGAGAAATTTCGCCAACTGGCGGAGAACATTCGCCAGTTCTTTTGGCTGAAAGACCCGGCAGCGGATGGATTTCTCTATCTCAGCCCGGCGTATGAACAGATTTGGGAAAGATCCTGCGCCAGCGTCTACCAAAACCCCGCGACAAGGTTGGAGGCGATTCACCCGGAGGACCTCGAACGGTCTCGCTCGGACTTCGCACGACAGATGCGAGGAGAAGAAATTGAAACGGAATATCGAATTCGAACCCCGGACGGCCGCGAGAAATGGATTCGCGGCCGCACATTCCCTATTCGCGATCCAGACGGCCAGCTGTTACGGGTCGCCGGAATAGCAGAAGACATAACAGAATACAAACACCATGAGGAGGCGCTGATTCGCGCCCAGGCTGAGGCCGAGGCCGCCAATCGCCAGCTTGCCGCTGAGCACGTGATTCTTGACAACGAGCGGATCATTCTTCGTGCCTTTATCGATAATGTCCCCGATCTGATGTACGTAAAGGATGTCGAATCCAGGTTTGTCGTTGCCAATCCATCGGTTGCGCGATGGATGGGAGCGGAGAATCCGGGCGATCTGCTGGGAAAGACCGACTTCGACTTCTATCCGCGAGAGTTGGCCGCGCGCTTCTTTGCCGACGAACAGAAAATAATCCATTCGAGACAGCCCCTGTTCGACCAGGAAGAATCGAGCACGAGTGCCGCCAACGAGCCACGCCTTCTTTTGACGACCAAAGTGCCGCTCCTCGACAGCGAGGGCCGTGTGACTGGAATCGCGGGCATCGGACGGGAGATCACGGAGCGCAAGAAAGCCGAGGATGCGCTGCACAAATCCAATCAGGATCTTCAGGAGGCGACCGACCGGGCGAATAAGCTGACCGTCGAGGCCAATCAGGCGAACGCTGCCAAAAGCGCATTCCTGGCCAACATGAGCCACGAAATCCGTACTCCAATGAACGGCATCCTGGGGATGACCGGCTTGCTGCTTGACTCTGCTCTTAGTGTGGAGCAACGTCACTTTGCTGAAGTAGTGGATGCCAGCGCCAGATCGCTGCTCACGGTGATCGACGACATCCTGGACTTCTCTAAAGTCGAGGCCGGCAAACTCGAAATCGATAGCGTGGATTTCAATTTGCATAGCCTGATGAGCGATTTCTCCGAAATCATGGCCGAGCAGGCGAGGAACAGGCCGATCGAATTTGTATGTGCCGTGCCGCCCGATGTCAGCGCCAATCTAAAAGGTGATCCGGGACGCCTGCGCCAGGTGCTGCAGAACCTCGTCAGCAATGCCATCAAATTCACCCATCATGGCGAGGTCGTACTCCGCGTGGAGCGGATTTCGGAAAGCGAAAGCGACGCATGGTTGCGATTCAGCGTGCGCGACACCGGCATCGGCATCCCACTGAACAAACAGCAGACCCTGTTTACAAGTTTCACCCAGGTCGACGCCTCAACAACGCGCAAGTATGGCGGCACGGGACTGGGTCTTGCCATCTCCAGGAAACTGGTTGAGCTCATGGGCGGCGAAATCGGGTTGGAGAGTCAGGAAGGTGTGGGCTCCGCGTTCTGGTTCACGCTTCACTTTGCCAGGCAGCAAGAAAGTGCGCGGCGGAATGCTCCTGAAGTTCCCGTGAAGGGCGCGCGCATCCTCGTAGTGGACGACAATGCCACGAATCGCGAAGTACTCACCGCCCAACTGCAGTCCTGGGGCGCGGCGGTCGTGGCCCGAGAAAGCGGCCCGGAGGCCCTTGTCTGCCTGCGCAACGCGGCCGCTGCCGGTGCTCCGTTCCATGTCGCGGTGCTCGACGGGTTGATGCCGGGCATGGATGGAGCGGCGCTGGGTCGAGCCATTCAGAAAGACGACGATCTCAAGACAATTCCCCTGGTCATGATGACCTCCCTCGGCCGGCGAGGAGACGCGCGGCATTTCAAGGAAATCGGCTTTGCCGCATATCTGCCCAAGCCCGTGCGCCAGTCCGATCTTTTTGACTGCCTCGTTACTCTGCTTGGCGGGAGCTGTCAGGCCGAGACGCAGCCTCTGATTACCCGTCACAGCCTGCGTGCGGCACGGCGCAGCAATGCCCGCATTCTTCTCGTTGAGGATAATCTCACCAACCAGGAAGTGGCGTGTGGAATCCTGCGGCGGCTGGGCTGGCGAGCGGATGTGGCTGGTGACGGAAACGAGGCGCTGCGACTGCTCGAACAAACGCCGTACGACCTGGTCCTGATGGATGTGCAGATGCCGGGGATGGATGGATATGAAGCCACTCAACGCATTCGCGACCCGCACTCCGCCGTACTCAAACACGATGTTCCGATCATCGCCACGACCGCTCATGCGATTACGGGAGATGCCGCGAAGTGCCTCGCAGCAGGAATGAGCGACTATGTTGCCAAGCCCATCGATCCGCAGACCCTCGAGAAGCAGGTGGAGAAGTGGTTGGCGCGCAAAGTGCATGAAGCGCACTCAGCCCCGCCAGCCGGATCCCCTGAAGAAGCCGGGCCGCCTCAGCCGGCTTCGCCGATCTCTTTACCGGTCTTCGATCGCGAGGCGTTTCTCGGGCGCATGATGGGAGACGAACAGTTTGCTCACGAAGTCGTCGCCGAGTTTGTGAAAGAGACACCCGCGTTGATCCAAACGCTCGCCGAGTGCGTTGCGCGAGGCGACCTCGAATCCATCTGGAAACTGGCTCACAAAATCAAGGGTTCCGCCGCCAACGTGGGAGGCGAGTCGCTGAGGGACGCGGCGCTGAAAATGGAGCAGGCAGGCAAGGTGGGCGATAGGCCGGAAATTCTTAAGCAAATTCCCAACCTCGAATCGGAGGCCGGGCGATTGATTGAAGCGCTGCGTCAATCGCAAACTGAAATCGGTTTGCCCGATCGGCGATCGAACCTCGAACTAAGCCGGTGACTTTCAATCCACTTTGGCCGGCCCGCGTCCCTGAAGGTTTTCAAGTTCCCAAACATCCTTAAGAGCATCGCGAACGTGCTGATCGTCCGGAGTGGCTCCCAACATAGAGTCCGTCTTCGCTGATTCCCGAAACGGAAAAGTTCTTCAATGAATCGCGCGAGCGTTCCGTTCTGCGCACGCCGCGATGACTCCGCTTCCCCGGCTAAAGATCAGCGCCATCCCGTCGATAGTACAGCCAGAGTTCAAACCGGAAGAGACTGTCCAGCAGGAGCCGTTCACGGGGCGGGCGGGAAGATCGCCACATCTCGTGAACGTCCCGGTTGGATTGGGCGCTGATCGGGCAAGGTCGCTGCCGGCAATACGCTGAAGGAGAACCAAGATGAAGCCAACGCTTTTCAGATGCATTGCCGGAGCATGGCTCGCGGCTTTCGCAGTTTCGGTGTGCGCGAACGCGCAGGAATTCAAACTGGGCAAATACGATGTGCAGGTTCACAGTTTTGGCTCGCAGGGCTTTGCCTATTCCAACGACAACAGCTACCTGACCATGAACACCAGTCACGGGAGCTTCAATTTCGACGATCTCGGGGTGAACCTTTCGTCGCAGATCACCGACCAGTTCCGCGTCGGCGCACAGGGTTACACCCGCCGTCTCGGCGAACTCAACAAGGGACAGGTCACGCTGGACTGGGCCTTTGCTGACTATCGCTTCAAGCCCTGGTTCGGGGCGCGCGGCGGCCAGGTAAAGACTGTGATGGGCCTATATAACAATCTTCAGGATGTGGATTCGCTCTTCACCTGGGCGTTGCTGCCGCAATCGATGTACCCGATCGACCTGCGCGGTTCCACCATCGCGCACATTGGCGGCGATCTCTACGGAAGGATCGCACTGCACAAGTTTGGCAAAGCCGACTACACGGCCTATGGCGGCGTTCTCCCCAGTGATCCGCACCAGGGCTACATGTATGCGCTGAGGACCATCTTCAACTTTACTACCCCCTACGTCGGCCCCATCGCCGGAGGAGACCTGAAGTGGACCACCCCGCTGAAAGGCTTCCTGGCGGGCGCTTCCTTTATGGAGCAGCATCCCAAGGGTTCGGGGTACACAATTGCGGGCCCGCTCGGGCCGTCAGCGTCCTTCACCCAGGATACGAAGAAGAGACAAATCTCGCAATTCTATGTGCAATATCTCGTCAAGAAATTGCATGTCGATGGAGAGTACCACCGCGATTATCGCGATGAATCGATCATCCAGCCAGGAAGTTTGGCGGACGTTCAATGGAACGCGAGAAGCTGGTACATCTCCGGCGCCTATCGTTTCAGCCACCTTGTTGAAGTAGGTTCCTATTACTCGCACTTTACTCCTGACCAGAATGTGGACACGAGCCTGCCCGGCAATCACATTTATGACAAGGTCGTGACCGCGAGGTTCGACCTAAAGAGTTTTTGGACCGTCAAGGTGGAGGGCCATTTCATTGACGGCTATGGACAGATCGACTCAGCGCGAGGTTTCTATGATGATTTCCCCGGTCCTACGAGCGGCACCGCCGGGTTCAAACCGCAGACCAACATGCTTTTGGTCCGAACCGGATTCAGCTTCTGACGCCGGACGAAAGGAGACATTGAAATGAAAAAGCTTTTATGCGCACTCGTGCTCGCGGCATCCGCGTCGATCTTCGCCGGCCAGGCCATTGCTCAGGTGATTGTGATCGCCAATCCCAGCGTCAAAGCTTCAGAAGTATCGAAGAACGATCTGAAAGACGTGTTCACCGGCGCGTCAACTTCGCTCGGCGGCGGGAGCGTGGTGCCGATCCTGCTGAAAGCCGGCGCAACACACGAGGAGTTCCTTCAGGTCTATATCGGCAAAAACGATACCGCGTACCGGGCGGGCTGGCGGAGCCTGGTGTTTTCCGGTCAGGCATCGATGCCGAGGAGCCTGGATTCGGACGCGGAGGTGGTCGAGTTTGTCGCGCATAATGCGGGCACTATCGGCTACATCGGGAAAGCGACACCACATGAGGGCGTGAAGGTACTCGCTGTGAGGTAATCACGGAGGCGAGGCGCATCCAGCCCGCGGATGCGCCGCTCCTCGTGCGTTCTTCAGTCCCGGCGGGGAATCCATTCCAACCGCTGTGGCTTGGGCCTCAACGGCAATCCTCTTCGTTCCCGAATTGGCGCAGCGACAACAGAGTGGGAATTCGGCTCCGCCCTCGCCGCACGCGGCTCAAAACCGAAGCG
>CAYOVE010000033.1:0-22241 GCA_964407295.1 uncultured Occallatibacter sp. | reverse complement strand
GGTCGCGCATGGCGCGGCGGCGGGCGGCGTTGACTTCAAGGGTGGCGCGGCGCTCAGCGTAGTCGGTGGAGGGGCGGGCCTCGGGCTCGGCGGATTCCTCAGGCTCGCTGCAGGAGGGGCAGCGATTGGCGAAGCCGGGCTTGCCAGGACGGAGTTCGAACTCCTCCTGACAGATGACGCAGGTTTTGATTGGGAAGGACATGCGAGAAATATTTTAGCGAAAGTCGGCTGTGGAAATCTGCTGAGAGTTCACAGTTCTTAGTTCAAAGGGCGCGGCGACTTACTCTGCGTTCCAAATCTGGTCTTGCACTGGAAGTTGCGTCCCCGCATGCGCTAGTTGGCGAGGACAGCGCGGTAGCGGACTTTGCCTTTTCTCACTTTGTCGATGGCCTCGTTGGCCTTAGACATGGGGAAGCTCTCGGTGACGGCCTTGACGCCGTGACGGGCAGCGACATCGAGCATCTCACGCAGGCGGAAGGGGCTGCCGACAGGGCTGCCGCCAATGGTGCGCATTCCCGAAACAAGCGGGAAAGTGTGAACGGAGACGGGCGATGGCGGAACCCCGACAAACCAGAGAGAACCATTGGGGCGCAAGGCCTGGAGGTAGGCGCTCCAATCCTGGTCGGCGTTGACGGTAGAGAGAATGAAGTCGAGAGAGCCGGCGACTTCCTTCATGGATTTGGATTCGCGGCTATGAACGAAATGATGCGCGCCGAGAGCGCGGGCTTCCTCTTCTTTTCCGACTGTAGTCGAAAAGGCGGTGACGTGCGCACCGAAGACGCGGGCGAACTGGATAGCGAGGTGGCCGAGCCCGCCGATGCCGACGATGCCGACGCGGGAAGATGGATTGACGCCGAAGACGCGCATGGGGTTGTAGACGGTGATTCCGCCGCCGAGCAGAGGTGCGCTTTGTTCGCTGGGCAGAGCGTCAGGGATAGGAACGACAAAGCGGGAGTTGGCGCGGATGCGGTCAGCGTACCCGCCGTGGCGATGGACGCAGGTGCCCTCAGAGGCGGCACAGAGATTTTCCTGGCCGCGCATACACCACTCACACTGGCCGCAAGAGTTGGATTGCCAGCCAAGGCCGACGCGCTGGCCGAGTTCAAGCGTGCGAACCTCGCTGCCGAGGGCAGCGACGGTTCCGACGACCTCGTGACCGGGAATGAAGGGATATTGGCTGATGCCCCAGTCATTGGCGATGAGGTGAAGATCACTGTGGCAGACGCCGCAGTGAGTGATGGCGATTTCAACCTCGTACGCGCCGAGCTTGCCTGGGTCGTAGCGCAGAGGGAGCAACTCCGACCCCGCCGCATGAGCCGCAAGTCCCTGAATTTGAGCCATAATTTGCCCGAAGCCTCAATCGAATCTGCAATTCGCCGGCTCAATCCCCAAAAAGCGCCGGTCGAAGGAAGGTCAATCGATATCGTGTTCAGTCTAGTTTAAACCGCCGGGCTCGATGTTGAGGTTGAGAATCCAAAAGCCGGTGAGGACGCCTCCGGCGGGGGCTTCGCCGACGAGCTCGGCGGATTCGCCGTTCAGTCCTGCATCTTGAGCATTGCGGATGGGCTCAAGGGCATTGGCGACCGAGAGCGGGAGGCTGGTGAAGGTTTGGCCGTGGATCTCGGCCTGGGTTTCAGGTGCGAGAAGGCTGACATAGATACGGTCGGCCGCGTGCTGATCTCGAGCCTCGGCTAGGACGGCTGCGAGGCTGGGTGCGGAAGAGGAAAGACGAGGCTGAAGCAAGGTGCGGTCGAGGGTTGCCGCGTCAGAAACGAGAAGGCGGAGGTTGCCTGAAGCAAGACGGGACGGCAGTTTGAAGGCGATGCGGACATTGCGTTCCGGCTGATGCGAAGGGCGGAGCGTTGCTTCGATCGTGATGGTGTCGCCGGCGTGAGCGATGTCAGTGGAAGCGATGCGCGCCTGATCGAGCGCGACGTCGACCGGACGGGGAATGGCTTGGACGTGGAGATCGATGGAGCGAACAACACCCTGTCGCGCGCCGTTCGAATAAAGGCGAGTGAACTGGCCACCGGCGAGAAGTGCGGCCGCCATCGAGGCGGGAGTTGGTTGGCCGGAGGGAGCCCAGAGATCGAGCGGGACAGGTGGGAACCCGGAAATATCGATGTTGCCCGTTAAGTGGTAACTGATGGCTTCGGAGCTCTGGTTCGATTCGAGGAGCGCATCGTAGAGAACAACCTGGACGGCGGTGGGGGTGAGGGACGGCAGGTCGAGGACATCGACGTTGACCATTCGTGGGCTGTCGTTGGAATCGATGGCGATGTGAACGGGGATCATGTGGGCTTCGGCGCCGAGAATGCCCCGAATCGCCGACTCGCGATCCTGCGTGAAGGCGCCGACGGTGACGCCGGTGTTGATGATTTTGAAAGAATTCAGCGGCGAGGCGAGAGTAGCGACGACATCGGCGGTGGTCATGGGGAGGGAGACCGGCCCTGCGCCGAGAACGGGATGGCCGCAGGCGAGGAGTTGCTTCGGGTCGATCCAAGTGACGGTGCAGGTGGCGGAGACCTCGAGATCGCCGCGAATGAGCTGCATGCTGACGGCCGAGCCGGGCACAAGCGTGGGGTGCGCGGAGGGGTCGGAGCTTGGGCTTGGAAATGAAGAAGCCGAAGATGAAGAGCCCGAGGACATCCTGCCGGACGATACTCCGCTAGAAGAGCCGCCCGCGGCGACGGGTTCGAGCGAGGTCCCGGCGGTTTGCTGCTGCCAGAAGCGGATGGCTTCGGGCAGAAATCCAGTCATAACGAGTGGAGTGTCAAGCGGCTGAAAGCCCATGTCGCCAGAGGCGAGCGGGTTCCGATCTTCGGCAGGGCTGCTTGCCACGAGATCTGGAGCTCTTAAGGCGGTTTGCGAGCCGGTCTGCGTGTCTATCTGAGTGTCTGCAACCGGGAGGTCGTGCAACGGGATGTCGCGGACTTCGAGCATTTGCTCGATTGGCGTAATGCCGGCGATGGGTTCTTTGGTGAATTGGCCAATGCGGTACGACAGCGAGCCGGCCAGCTTGCCGTCGATGTAAACGGGGCTGCCGCTCATGCCTTCGACGACGCCGGTGTATTCGGGCTTGTCGCCGTGGAGGCGGGCAAGGATAAGGTCCTGGCCGGGGCCGCGCGCGCCGCGCAAAACTCCGAGAATCTCGACCTGCATGGGCTCGGGCGTGGAGCCCTGAAAGACGGTCCATGCGGTTCCGTTCATTCCGGGGCGAATCTGGCTGAGCGGAAAAAAGCCTGGATTGGCCGGAGAACCAGCGACGGATTGAGACAACGCAGAGGGAGGCGTGGGGGAGGACGGTGTTGATTGCGCGGGCAAAGAGGCGGGCGAGGTTGCCGCCAGCGCCAGGGCGGCGAGGAGGGCGAATGCGGGGAGTGTGTTGGTTCCCTTCGGGCGGGTTTCCACGTCTATTAGAGTACGGCAAGGGAGCGGTGTTAGCGGAGTTAGCGGCGCTGGCGGAGTTAAAGGACAGGCGCGGCTGGTCGCCCGCTCGGCGGTTGCAGCTCGACGAAGCAGATCGCGTATGCTGGGGAACACAAGAGGTCGCGATGACAAAGGCACATTCAAAGGCACGAAAGATGGGCGGATTGTCGCTGGCAATTCTGTCAATGGCGGTTTTGATGGCGGCGACGACGACGCGGGGACACGCGCAATCCCAGAGCCAGCAGCCTGCGGCGCAGCAGCCGGACCAGCAAGCGCCGGAAGCGGGAGGCCCGAGCGGGGACAACGGCCCGATCGCTCTGCCGAAGAAGCCGGACAATTCAGATAACACGCCGCCGCCGGCACCCGCGCGACCCGAGTTCAAGGCCCCCGAAGGCACGCCCAACATGAGCTTGCGCGTAGAGGTTCCGGAGGTGACGGTGGACGTGGGGGTGCTGCTCGAAAAGACACGTCAGTTCGTGCCCGGACTGAAGCCCTCGAACTTCCGTGTCTACGAAGATGGGGTGGAGCAGAAAGTTGAAGGATTCAAGCGCACCGAGGCGCCGATCACGGTGTTGATCCTGATGGAGTATGCGGCGCGAGGATTTTTGTTCAGGGTGGATGCGTTGAATTCGGCGTGGGCGTTTACGGAGCAATTGCGGCCTCAGGATTACGTGGCCATGATGACCTTCGATCTGAATACGCATATTGTGAGCGATTTTACGCAGGACAAGAAACAGATCATGGAAGGAATTAACCAACTGGCCAATAGTGTGTACTCGCCGGCGGCATTCCAGGAGACGGCGATCTTCGATGCGCTTAACGAGGGGCTGGACCGGATGTCGCGCGTGGAGGGCCAGAAGTACATCCTGCTGGTTGCTTCCGGCGTGGACACCATGTCGAAGCTGGACCTGGACCAGATTTTAAAGCGAGTGAAGGAGTCGCGCGACACGACAGTTTTCTCGATTTCGACGGGCGGGTTCCTTGAGGCAATGCGCGGGGAAAGCATGACCTATCTGCAGGCGGAAAATCAGATGAAAACCTTCTCCCAGTTGACGGGCGGCATGCACTTTGAACCCAGGTTCGTGGGCGAGCTGCCGGATGACATGAAGGCGATCAACGAAAGTATCCGAGCGAAATACGAGTTGGTGTATCACCCGACAAATGCGAAACAGGACGGGACGTGGCGCAAGATTCGCGTGGAACTTGTGGACGATGAAGGCCAGCCGTTGCGTATGCAGGATGAGAAGCACAAGCCGCTGAAGTTCGACGTGATTGCGCGGGATGGCTACCGCGCGAAGCAGGAAGTGGAATAGTGCAGGGAATAGGGAACAGGGAATAGGGAAAAGTAAAAGCAAAGGCAAAGATAAGGGCTCGCCCGAATAGGCGGGCCTTTTATTTTGATCGATGCTGAAGCTTTTTTCATTGTGGGACGCATGCGGGAGCCCTGTGACTCCTGTCACCCGGACGCAAAGCTACCAGCCGATAAGATGGCCAGCGTGAGGCACGCAGTGGGCGCGTCCGCGATTGATTTGCGGATGCGCAGAATGCGGACCGCGCAAATTTTTTGACCCTGGAGACTGAAATGGGATTTGTTCCTATCATGTGGGCTGTTTGGGGTGTGTCGTTCGTCTTTATGGCCGGCGTAACCATTTTTGCGGCGAGAGTAGGACGGAATGAGGAGGCCCAAATTTATCTGGCCGAATCTTCGAACCGAGTGAAGTCCGATCAGGACGCCATTCTGGCTCGGGTGAACAAGATTCGTCCCGTAAAGAAGATCGCATTGGCGCTTGTGGGAGTGATGACGGTGGTGGTCGTGGGGTACTATCTCTTCGACATCTTTCATCAGTTCTAAAGGTCGAGATCAATTTGTCGCGGGGATAGAAGCGCGGGCACGATGACGTGCGCGCCGTTGCAATCACGGGCGTGCGAGGCCGAAGAGGCCCCGCGCGTCAGGAAATGCGCCCGCTTTACTGGATGAGGTGAAGCTGGAGCAGAATATCGTGAACGTAGTATGCGATGACAATGACGGTCATACCGACCACGAGCCAGCGGGCGATGCGGACCATCGGCTCGACCTTGGCTACTTTGGAAGCAATAACCGCCTGCTCCGCCTGTTCATGCGAAAACGAGTCGTCGAGGAAAATCTGATCCTCTTCATTTTTGGTCAGGTTGGAGCGATAGATATACAGGGCAGCAGTAAAGACAACAAATGCCGACCAGACGGTCCACATAACCGGTACGAACATACCCCACCTCCGAACGAATTCCGGTCCCAGAAACTGCGGGGTCGTAGGGAATTGCGGTCTCGCGGCCAGAGGGGCCCTTACGGTTGACCATCATAGCTCCGATTGGGTAAGAAAGGGAACCACAATCTAAGCCGGTTGGTGCGGAACGGCCGCTTTGGGGCGAGGAAGATTGACTTGCGTCCATGCGGCGGGGGGTGCATCTAATGGGATGTGTACCCAGTGTGGGGCTTGTGCAAGGTTTCGCCAAAAGGTACAGTACGAACAGAGCAAGGACTTTAAGTCACCAAGGGAGAGTTTATGGCCACGACAACAGTAGCGCCCGTTGAGGAAACCGTTAAGAAAGCGCCACTTATGTTGACACCGCAGGCGATTGCCAAGGTGCGCGAGATTATGGCGACCCAGGACCCGCTTCCGGCCGGGCTGCGCATTGGCGTGGTCGGCGGAGGCTGCTCGGGATTTCAGTATTCGATGGCTTTTGAGAACCAGGGCGGGATGATGGACAAGGTCTTCAGTTTCGAAGACTTGAAGGTGTTTGTGGACGCGACCTCGCTGATGTACCTGAATGGCTGCACGGTGGACTATGTTGAGACGCTGGAAGCAGCGGGATTCAAGTTTGACAACCCCCAGGTGAAGTCAACCTGCGGATGCGGATCGTCGTTCCAGGCGTAAGAAGCCTGGATCAAGAGATTCGGAAGACAACGAAGGCCCGCCCGAAGAGGGCGGGCCTTTTGCGTTTGTGGGCAGTGCGGGGAGCTATTGCGGCGTGGTCTCAGGCGGCCCAGGGGTGGTCGTCTGGCTTGGAGTCGTGCCGAAAGTCGGGGTTCCCACAGGGGTGGTGCTGCTTGCGGGCTGGCCGGTGAGGCCGGTGTTGCCACCGCCCACAGTCTGCATGTCGGAGAGCGGGTCATAGGTGAATTCCCACTCGTTGTAGTGGTTCTTCTTCTTGTAAACCAGGATCGACTGCTTAGGGCTCGCGGGCTCGAAGCCAATGATACCTGCGCCGCCGAAGGTTGGGGCGTTGGAGCCATTGCCCGTGCCGGCGGAGGAAGTGTTGCCTGAGGATGTGCTGCCGGTGGATCCTGCGGTACCAGATGAATCGGCAGTAGTGTCGTTTGTGCCGGATCCGCTGGTCGGGGAAGGTTGATCGCCGCTGGTGTCGGTGGAGTTGAGGCTGAACCCGCCGCCAGAGCTGAGGCCGCCTCCAGACGTCCCCCCCGCGCCCGAGGTTGGCGTTGTTCCCGTCAGGCCGCCGGTGCCGCCGCTTGGTCCGATGCCGGCGAGCGTGGACGCGTTGCCGGCAAGGGGCTGGCCGAAGAAACCCATAGCGGTCGGAGTTTTGTTCTGGCCGAAGGCAATGGGCTTCCAGTCGTCCTGGCCGGTCATGGGATCGATGTATTTCTTGCGCAGAAAGTGGATGTCGTTGGTGTTGACGAGGGCCTCAACGTTCGGCGGATAGGCTTTGAATTTTCGGTAATAGAGCTGAATGGCGCGGCGGTATTGCATTCCGCGATGGAAGGTTTCAAGGTCGCGGTCGCGTTGAATGGAGCGCGCGATCTTCGGCGCGGCCACCGCCAGAGAGATGACGAGAAGCGCGATGAGGAAGATTGCGATGAGCATCACGTAGCCCTGCTCGGATGCAGGAACGGCTCTCCGAGGGCCGCGTGTTGTGGCGGGGCCGGCGGCTGAACAGGAGCGAATTGGAATGGCGGAGATCATGCTCGCTCAGAATTTTGAAATCACCATTGTCATTGTGATGAAATCTGGATCGTTTGCGTGTTGTTGTAGGCCAGGTCGGTGACCTCAACGTTGAGAGGACGAATGACACCGATCTTGTACCGATGGTCGACGATGTCGCCTGTCGTAGCCATGAAGATGTCGTCGCCGTGCATGAAGAAGGCCTTGAGCTGCTTATGTTCGTCCTGCGAATAGCCGAAGTAGCGCAAATCGATAGCAGGAGGTTTCGGGGGTTGGGGCGGAAGACTCTGCGTTGCCACGGGACCGTTGGGGCGCACCGGCGCGATGGGCTTGGGGATCGCAATGGGGACCGACTCGGCAGAAAAGATATTGCGGCCCGAGCCGGAGTACTCGACATCTTCGCTCTGGGCCAGCTTGTCGAAGTGCAGCGATGGATCGATGCCGGCATTTGTGAGGCGCTGGGCTTGGTTACCCGAGGAGCGCGATCCGGCGGGAGGGGTACCCGACGAGGCGGGGGGATTCTGAAGCGCGGGAGCAGCCGGAACGGGACCGGAATCGGCCGGCGACGATGATCCGAAGAACATGTGGAAGACCCAGACGCCGCAAACAAGCAGCACGACGCCCAGCACGCTGGCCAGAATCACCTGGCGCTTGTTTTCGGTGCCGAGAGCGAGAGCCATGGTTATTCGCCCTCCTTGCCGGGGAGGGATGCGGCGGGAGATTCATCGCCAGAGGATGGAGCCATGGGCAGACCGCTGGCTTCAGCGTCGGCGGGACGCAGCCAGGTGGAGACGCGAAGGCGAAGATTGACCAGGCCGCCCTGCTGGCCGGTGAGAGACATGGCGCGAATGATGAAGAAGATTCGATCGCGCTCCAGGGAGTTGATGAAACGCATGATGGAGGGATAGTCGCCGCTGATGCCCGCGTCCATGGAAATCTCAGTGAGTTCGGCGCCGGGCTTCTCCTGCACGTACCCGACGCGCGAGAGGCGAACGCCGGAGGTCACTGCCAATTCGCCAATGCGGGCGGAGATGACGGAGTAGTCGGCAGGGATGCGCTTTTTGTAGAAAGCATCGATCTGCTGGCGCGTTTTCTGGACGCGCTGGTCGAGTCCGTGAAGAGGAGCGGTCTGGATCTCAAGAACCTTCAATTGAGTCTGCTTGCCGGCGAGGACTTCGCTGGATCGGCTGTTCATCGCGGCCCAGTCGAATCCGAGCCGAACGGCAAGGAAAACGGCGAGGACAAGCAGAACCGCGAAGCCCGCGATGTGCCAGGTGAGCGGTGATGTCAGCCGTTCCCGGAAGGTTGAGGGAGTTCCGTTCGCGCTCATTGCGGGCCTCCTCGCGACGGTCCTGTGTAAGGCAGGCGGCCGTTCTGTTGCGGAATGGCGGGATTTAGGCGCCGACGTTTGGGGTTTTCAATGCTGGGGGGAATGGACGGGGCCGCGTGGTGTGCAGGCCTTGAGGCGATGTGCTCTTCTTCAAACGTTGGCGGATTGTACTCAGCCAGGAGATCGAAGTCGAAACGGTTGGAGATGCTGATGGGTTCCTGGCGCTGCAAAGGGTTGTTGCTGGACTCGGCGTTTTCGCCGGTAATGCGAGGCTGAAGGAATCGGCGGGATTGCTCGAGGTTGGCGACGAGGTCGTCGGCTTTGTCACGGGGACCGACGACGCGAACATGGACAGTGATGTGCCCGTCGGGAGCGCGGATTGGCTCGATGGAGGTGACCTGGACGCCGGCGGGAAGAACGCGCTCCATGGCTTCCATGGCCAGGGTCCAGGAGAAAGCCTTTTCGTCGAAGAGCTGGTTGAGAGCTTCGGCCTGCGTGAGCACGCGGGCATTCTCGGGCCGGTGCATCATGTTGACAGCCGCGGAGCGCTCCGCTTGGACGCTGGCGATCCGGCCGTCGAGCGAGTGCTCAAGAGCGCGGGCGGCGTCGGCCTGGCGATCGAAAAGATGAAGGCCCAGTAGGAAGAGGAGACAGAGCACAGCGAGCGCGGCCATGGCGATGCGCAGGCGCTTGAGAGCGGGGCCAATGTTGGCGTAAGGGCGGGAAGCGAGATTGAGAGTGATACGCATCGGTCAACTCGCTCCTGCCAGCGCGCCCACGACGCCGGCAAAACAGGCTTGAGGAAGCGCGGTCATGGCGCCTTCATCGGGACGCGACGCCCAGTCAACGACGGAGAGTTCGGGATCGCCGATGGAAGCCGCGAATTCGGCGGGATCCTGAACTCCCGCGTAGTGAAGAGTGCGGGGGCGCGAGCCAAGCTTGTCTTCAAAGTAGGCGGAGGCGACGGCGATGCTGCGCTGAATTTCAGCGTTACGGTGCGCGCGGTCCTGGGGTAGGTCGAGGGTGCGATAGAGGAGGAGCTCCTGACCGGTGGCAATGGTGGTTGTAATGGTGTGCGCGCTGAGGTTGGCCGCCATGATGGCTTCCATGGATTCGAAGGACTCGAGTGCGGCAAGCGAGGAAGAGAGAACAGCGCCGGGCTCGTAACCGGCCGCGCGCACGGCGGCCTCGTATTCGGCGAGGATGGGACCGGGTACGACCGCGGCGAGAACCTTCCATTCCGATGCGCTCTGCGAGAGCACCTGGTAGCTGACGCCGGCGTGCTCGACTTCAAAGGGGACCATCTTTCGTAGCCGGAAGCGGACGACGGGGATGGCTTCACTGGGTTTGGCGGGAAGGGAATCGAAGTCGAGGACGAAGACGCGGACAAGTGAGTCGGGAAGGACCACAGTAACGGAGCGCGTGCGGGGCGAGATTTCGTCTAGGACGGAGCGGATGGCAGCAGTGACGGCTTCGGGCGCTCGCAGGTTGGGCTCTCCAATCCCGGGAACGATGGCGCCGGAGGACAGCGGAACGAAGGCATAGACGTTGCCTTGCGCGGGCTCGGATGCGTCACGGCGAGCCCGCGTGGCGGGGCGCGCAGCAGCGAGCACGCCTTCAGGCGCGATCTCGATGGCGGCAGGAGGACGGCCGGCAGTCTGGGTAACGTTGCGAATTTTGTTGAACATCGGTGCCACTATCGTGATGCCTCAATAAATGTAACCTTGTTGATCTCTTTGAGTGTAGTGACGCCGCGGCGAACGCGCTCGATGGCCGACTCGCGAAGGAAACTCATGCCTTCCTTTTGCGCCTGCCGACGAATCTCGGAGGTGGGCTTCTTGGCGAGGATGATCTCGCGGATGGTGTCGGTGAGGTCGAGCAACTCGTGGATAGCGGTACGACCGCGGTAGCCGGTACCGCCGCACTCCATGCAGCCGGAGCCTTCGCGGAAGTCGAACCCACGCCATTCGGCGGGATCCATGCCGCTGGAGAGCAGAAGCTCATCGTTGTAACGAACGGAGTGGGCGCAATACTCGCAGATGGTGCGCACCAGGCGCTGGGCGAGGATGCAGTTGAGCGCGGAGACGAAGTTGTAAGCTTCAACGCCCATGTTGAGGAAGCGGCCAAGGACATCGACGACGTTGTTGGCGTGGACGGTGGTGAAGACCAGGTGGCCGGTGAGCGCGGAGTTGATGGCGATCTGTGCGGTTTCCTGATCGCGGATTTCGCCGACGAGAATTTTGTCTGGATCGTGGCGAAGGATGGAGCGCAGGCCGCGAGCGAAGGTGAGGCCCTTCTTTTCGTTGACCGGAATCTGGGTGATTCCGCGAATCTGGTACTCGACCGGGTCTTCAATGGTGATGATCTTGTCTTCGTCGCTCTTGATCTCGTTGAGCGCGGCGTAGAGGGTGGTGGTTTTGCCGGAGCCGGTGGGGCCGGTGACGAGCACCATGCCGTATGGCTCGCGGATGTAGCGGCGGAAGCGGCGGAGGTCTTCCTCGGCGAAGCCCACGACGTCGAGGGTGAGGTTCTTGAACTTCTCGCTCATCGATTCTTTGTCGAGGACGCGGAGGACGGCGTTTTCGCCGTAAATCGTGGGCATGATGGAGACGCGGAAGTCGATGAGGCGGTTCTTGTAGCGCACGCGGAAGCGGCCGTCCTGCGGGACGCGCTTTTCGGCGATGTCGAGCTCGCTCATGATCTTGATGCGGCCGAGGATGGTGCCGTGGTGCTCGCGGGCGATGGGGGCAAGAGCTTCCTGGAGTACGCCGTCGATTCGGTACTTCACATGCACCGAATCATCGTAGCTCTCAATGTGGATGTCGGAGGCACGGCGCTCGAGTGCGGTGAAGATGGTGGTGTCAACGAGGCGGATGATAGGGCTGATATCTTCCGTGTCGCTGGTCAGCTTTTCGATGGAGATGTTTTCGTCGGAGTTTTCGTCGCCGGTGAGCACATCGAAGGTGAGGCCTTCGCTGGCTTCGTCGAGGACGCGCTGCGACTGCTCGGTTTTCTTGAGCAAATCGGTGATCTGCGAAAGCGTGGCCACACGCGCGGTGATGCGCGAACCGAGAAGGCCGGCGATCTCATCGAGGACCATGAGGCGCGAAGGGTCGCTGACGGCGATGATCAGCGTATCAGCGGTGAGCTCAATGGGGACGAAGTTGTAGCGGAACATGAGCTCGACGGGAACCGTGCGCAGGAGCTCGTGCTGAATTTTAAAGTTCTTGAGGTCCACGAACTCCGCGTGATAGCGGCGGGCGAGGGCTTCAGCGTTGGCACGCTCGTCGGCTCGCAGGTCTGGGCCGCCGGGAGCGGGGAGCGTGACGACGTTGGAATCGGCCATGGTGACAACCCTCCAGAAAATCCGAGCTACATTCCGGTCGACTGCCCGAGCGAGAAGATGGGCAGGTAGAGCGAGATGAGAATAAAGACGACAACACAGCCCATGACGATGAGAATGGCGGGCTCAATGAGCGCGAGCGCGGCGGCGAGTGCTGTGGCCACGTCATCCTCAAAGAACTCTGAAACGGAGTTAAGCATTTGAGGCAGAGCGCCGGTTTGCTCGCCGACGGCGATCATCTCCGACGCGAGGCTTGGGAAGACGCCGGTTTTTATGAGCGAGTCGGCGAGGCTCTTGCCTTCGCTCACGGTGGTGATGGACGACTCGACGGCCTTGGAGACGCGGCGCGAGGAAATGGAGCGCGAGGCAGTTTCGAGCGAGGGAACGAGCGGCAGGCCGCCGGTGAGCAATGTAGAAAGTGTGCGCGCAAAGAGAGCCACTTGGTACTTGAGCCAGATTTTGCCGAAGACCGGCATCTTGACGCGAACGGTGTCGACAAAGTCGCGGCCGCCCTCGGTGAGAGCGAAGCGATAAAAGGCGAAGGCTGCGATAACCGCGCCCAGTGCGAGCCAGATGAAATAGTGCTGCATCCACTGGCCGAATTGCAGGAGATCGACCGTGAGCGCCGGGAGCTTGCTGCCGAGCTGGTCATAAAGCTTGGCGAACTGGGGAATGACGACGGTGAACATGAAGATGAGCAGGCTAAAGACGAGAACGAGCAGCACGCTGGGATAAATGAGGGCGCCGACGAGCTTTTTGCGCAGAGCCAGGGCGACCTTCTGGAAGCTGACGTAGCGATCGAGGACCTCTGTGAGGTTGCCGGAGCGCTCACCGGCGAGGAGCGTTGTGGTGTACATGATGGGAATACCGCTTTGCGCCTCGAAGGCCGCCGAGAGCGCCTCGCCACGCTTGACGCGGCTGGCGACATCGTCCAACTGGCTGGAGAACGCGGCTTGTTTCTGAATTTTGCCGAGCATCTGAATGGAGCCGAGAATGGGTAGGCCGGCGCGGATGAGGGTAAGAAATTGCTGATTGAAGATAAGGAAAGGCTCGAGCTTGACCTTGCGCCGGGAAACACCGAGGCTGCCGCGCGCGCGGATGGAAAAGACGTGGTAGCCGGCATGGGAGAAGCGGGCGCGCAACTCGTCGGCCGTAGCCGCGGTTTGAACCTGCTCCTGCACGTGGCCACGCTCATCGGCCAACTTGATGACGAACTCTGCCATGGTCGCGTTTACCGGCCGCTCGCCTCAGGCGTAGCCGGAAATCCTCGAAAGAATGCTCCAGATCAAGGGTAACAGTCTTAACTGCAAGATAGACGAGCGGATGGGGTTCAACGTTCATCGGGTGTGGACCCGGAGGATACGGGCGCTGTGGTTTTGAAGCCTGCCGAGGAATTGTGCCTGTATGCTGAGACCAATTGGGTTACGGCTGGTGAGACGGCTGGGGCCGGGAACACCGTGAGCGAGGGACTGAGAAGCCGATGGATCAAGTGATGAACGGACATCCACATTGGAAAATTGCTGGGCCGAAGGGCAGACCGGGCATCTCATCGACGTTACGCGATCCACTTCGGGGCTGGTTGGCCAAGCGCTCTACTTGGCTGTACGGCTTGATTCCACTCTTTGCGGTTGGCGCGGCGCTGATTCCGACGGTCCTTGTTCCGGCGCTGCATGGGCGACTGCACGCCGCAGTGGTTACGCCATATCCGCACGACCTGGCGCAATTGAGTTTTGCCGTGGCAGGGGACGTAATTCCGCATGAGGCGGTGAAACAGTCGGCTGCGGCAGCAGGAGACGGCGAGCAGGGGTGGGCGGCGCAGTTCAGCGACGTGGCAGACGTGTTTGAGGGGACCGATTTTGGATTTGTGAACCTGGAGACGCCGGTAGCGCCGACGAACTCGCACGGAACCAAGGCGTTCCTGTTTGACGCGCCGGTGGCGCTGCCCGAGGCGCTGAAGGCGAGCGGGATCAAGATTGTGTCGTTTGCGAACAATCACGTGATGGATCAAGGATGGGCGGGTTTCACGGAGAGCCGCGAGCACTTGAAAGAGGCGGGACTGCTGTTTGCGGGAACCAGCGACGATGCGGCGACGGCGTGGAAGCCGGTGATCACGGAGGCGAACGGGATCAAAGTGGGCTGGCTGGGGATGACGCGTTGGCTGAATGGAAACCGCAATCCGGACAAGGACGATCAGCCGCATGTGAATTTTTATCCGTATCCGGGCGAGGCAAACGGGGCACCGGGAGCAGATGAGGCGACGGTGCTAGCGGCAGTGAAGGCGGCACGGGCGCAGTGCGATCTGCTGGTGGTGAGCATGCATTGGGGGATCGAATACGCGACGTCTCCGCGTCCGGAGGATGTGGACCTGGCACACAAAATGCTGGAGGCGGGAGCGACGGTGATTGTGGGCGGGCATCCGCATGTGCTGCAACCGATTGAGACCTACCAGACGCAGGATGGACGCGATACAGTGATTTTCTATTCGATGGGGAATTTTCTCTCGAACCAGTCACGGAGTTATGTGGAGGGGCTCAATCCGGACTCGAATGGCGAGCCGAGAGACGAGATGATCGGGCTGTTTTCCGCGGTGAGACGAGACTACGGGCCGGCTGGAGTGCGCGTCGAACTTGGACATGTTGGTGTTCTGCCGGTGTGGGAGGACAACAACCGCAACGAGCTGGCGTCGGGACGCGAAAAGAAGCCCATGATCAAGCCGGTGCTGATCGACCGCGAGATTCCGGCGCTGGAGGCGCGGCTGGGCGCGCTGAATCAGGCCGCGGGTTTGAGCACGACGAATGCTGCCGCTCCGGTAGGCGGACCGAATGCGGAGGTCGAGCCGGGTGCAAATGCCGCGTCACCGGGACAGGAAAGCGGGCTGACGCCGGACCAGAAGAAAGAGTTTATCGAAGTGACGAAGCGGCTGAAGCTCTTGACAGACCGGCGAGCGCAAATCCTGGCGCGGGTGGGCGACGACTATGTGGTGGCGCCACCAAAGCTTCCCGCGAGACCGTGACAGGCGGCAACGATGCGAATGCCGGAATCAGAAAACCTGCGACAGCAGAAACTAGGGACAGGCGTCTTCGCGTGGATCCTCGGGCTGTTGCTGGTTCCATTTCTGTTGATTGGTGCATGTTTTGCGGCGCCTTACGTATTTGTCATGCGATGGCGGCAGCAGCACCGTGAGGATGCTCTCAAGAGGTTGATGAAATCGCAAGGAAGATTCATGGGGTGGGCGGAGTTCCAGCGAACGATGCGGGAATCGGGAGGCACCTGCATCGAAGAGCGATTTTCGGCGAAGGGCCCGGTCCGGTTCTGGTGGACGCCGGAAAGTGTTTACGGCGAATCGCCGCACGAGATCATTAACTGGTTCACAATGCGCAAGGGCGGACGGTACGTGCCGTTTGTTTTGTGGTGCCGCGAGCGCTTTACGAGGGCGGACGGTGGTAGTGCCATCCTGGTGGAGACGTGGGGCGTGCCGAAGAAAGAAATCTACGCACTGTGGGCCAAATGCCGGCCGGAGTCAGGCAACGATTCGAACAGGGCGCGATGGATTGAAGTTGCGCCGCCGGAGATTCTGCCAAGGCGCGTCGCTCAATAGCCGTTCGCGACCAGCCACGCTTCGGTTAGATCGAATTCAGATTTTTTCGCGGGCTGCATCTGCATGGCTGCAAGCTTGACCAGCACATCGGCCTCAATATTCATGGGCGCGCCCACAGCGAGCGTGTGCAGATTGGTGCGCCAGTAGGTTAGGGGCAGGATGGCGATGGAGATTTCATCGCCATTCACCGCGGCGATGGTGAGGCTGATGCCCTCGATGGCTACAGAGCCTTTATGGACCATCCACTGTCGGACGTTTTCGGGGACGCGAACTTTGAGGGTCCAGTCGGTGGATTGGCGATCAAATTGTGGGCTTGATTCGGGGATCACAGGTTCGAGAGCGGTGAGGACGCCTGTGCCGTCAACATGGCCCTGAACAATGTGGCCGCCGAGAGGGCTGCCGGCGGCGGTGGGCAGCTCAAGATTGACGCTGGCGCCGGGAGCGAGAGAGCCGAGCGAAGTGCGGTCGAGGGTTTCCTGCGCGAGGTCGGCGTGGAAGTAGGTCGGGTCGGGATCGAGAGCCGTGAGACAGACGCCGGAAACTCCGAGCGAGTCGCCTTCGCGAAGACGAGAGGCGATGCCGGCGGCTTCAACGGTGATGCGTCGAACGCCGCCGCGATCGATGAGGCTGACGAGGGTTCCGGTCTGCTCAATGATGCCGGTGAACATGCCTTGATTCTAGGGACCGAGGGACCAAGGGAACAAGGGACCGAGAAAACAGGGAATTGGGAGTAAGGAAATGAGGGCTCACCAAAGCATCGGGGCTAGCGGGGTCGGCGTTGTCAGCGAAGCTAGGCTAACCGCTCAGAACTTGATTGCGACACCCTTCTCGCACATGTCACCAAAAAGAGATAGAAGATTCGTGATGCCGAGGAGTTCGCGGACCTGCTTGCCGAGATTGATGAGTTCGATGCAGGAGCCTGCGGATTTAGCCGAAACGTAGAGGCGGACGAGAGTGCCGAGCCCCATGCTGTCGACCGAGGTGAGGTCAGTGAGATCGAGGATGATGCGTTTGTGGTCGGGAATGAGGGGATGGACCTTAGCGTAAAGTGCGCTGCAAGCCCCGGCGTAGAGGCGGCCGTGGCAATGGACGATGGCCGTCGAGCCCTTGTGCTCGATTTCAAGGGTGAGAGAGTGCGAAGCCGCTGCCTGGGGCATTGAAATTTTCCTTGACAGGGAATGCGTTGGGGAGACGCGTTGCGGATGATTGTCTCATAACGGCAGGGACCAGGGAACAGGGATCAGGGAACAGGACTCAACGTGTAGCGTCAGGGATCGGATCGATGCCGGGATCGCGGGTATCATTCGACGCGCCGGAACCGCAATGCCTGGTATGGACGTCCCGTGAGCTTGATCTTTGCTGTTCCTTCAAAGGTCCCCGGAATCGGGTTGATTGTCATCTCCCAGGGATCGATGGACTCGGCGGTGAATTTTCCCTCGGGCAGCGGAAACTCATAAAAGATTGGCTGATGGAAATCGAAATAATAGATGCCCTCCTGCTTTTTGGTCCCGGTCGAATCAAGACTCCAGGCATTCAAGTAGGAATGCTCGACCTGCGCTTTGAGCCCGGCGCCCTTTGCATCCTTGCCTGACGCGCCTGCGGTCTCTTCCACCAGTTTTCGCAAGAATCCGATTCGCTCAGGGCTGCTGCCATGAAGTTTGCCGCCATGAGACCACCAGATGACCGGAGTGCGGCTCTCATCAAGAGCCGAGAGAGGCAAGTCCGCGTCAAGATATGTTTCTCCGTGGGTGACGTAGCAGCCAGCCGTTATACCGAGCCAGAAGCGGCGCGCCATCTCCTGGCCGGAAAGATTTCCCCAGCTGCGATTGAGGTTTCCCTCGTATTGCACCTCGTCAAAGCAGATTGGCTTACGCCATGCCTCCAGCCATTCGGGAGCAGAGTCAAATTTCGCGTTTTGCAGACTGGCGTGAGTCACCCACGGCAGAGCGTAGTCGTACATTGTGTTTCCGTAGTGAATCGAACGAAGATGCGACACCGGATCTTCCTGTTCAACGATATGGAAGAAGCGATCGAAATCCTGACGTGACTTGGCCTTCATGAAGTCCCACTCGTTGGCCAGCGACCACCAGATGTTTCGATAGGCCGACATGCGCGCGAGCACATAGCGCAGATAGAGGTCGTCATCGGCGGCGGCCATCGTTGCGTAACCCCAGCGGTCGTAGGGGTGGAAGAGGATCAGGTCAGCTTCAATATTTGTTTTGCGAAGCTCGGCGATGCAGTCTTCAATATGGGCGAAGTACGCCGGGTTAGGGCGCGTGAAGTCGCTCTTGCCATCTGCATCGCGCTCGAAGGGATAGAGCGCGGGCTCATTGTGGTTGTATTCGTAACTCTTGGGAAAGACGCACATGCGGATTTTGGTGAACGGGGCTGAAGCGAGCGTCCGCAAAGTTTCCCGTTGGATGGCCTCCGTCTGGTTCACCCACGCGTAGCACGTAGTACCGAAGGGGAAGAACGGCGTTCCGTCAGCATAGGCAAAGTGTTGGGTGTTGCAGACTCCGACCGGGCCATGCGCGCCGGCAAGAGCTGCTACGCAGGTGAAGGCGCCGGTCTTTCCGGAGAGCGCAGTCGTGTTGCTGCTGGTGGTGTATGTCCATTGGCCTTCGGTGTCGGGCATGAAGCGGATCTTGTAGATGCCCGCACCGTCGTAGAACCCATTCACCTTCACCGTTCGGTGCTCGAGCGTAAATGTCGCCGCGAGCTGAACATCAGTGAATGGATTTCCGTTGGACGGCCCCGTCAGGGCAAGCTCAAACACTTCCCATCGTGGCACAGGTGCGTGATTGTCTTCGTCTTCAGGCACCACCGCCGGTGAGGCTGAGACGGTGGCGAGTGCAGCCAGCGAGCAAGCCGAGCCGATCTTCAACATCTCGCGACGATTGATTCTTTTCATAGTGAGGTTACCCTCCCCCGCGATTTCGGGTTGAGTTGGCCGATCGGGTGAATCAAGGCGCCTCGACCCGTCTCACAAATAACTCTGAAGCATAGCGCTTGAGCACACGGCCCGACAACATGGCGGGCTTGTATGGTGTGCGCCGATTTTGTGAGGTGTGGCGAGACGCGGAGCTTTCGCGAACTACTCGCCGGCGGGGGCTTCTTCAGGAAGTTGCGCGGCGGCAAATGCGGGACTGCTGGTGAGGGCCCGATATGCGAGGAGAAGTTTCAACCGCCAGCGCAGGATCATGCCGAAGGCGAGCAGATAAAAGAGAGCGCCGGTCTGTTCGAGTGTTAGGAATCGATCAAAGAAGCCGCGGGCGAGATAGCGCACGACTGCCAGCCCGATGATGACTGCAAAAAACGCACTCGACCGCTTCATCATGATGACGCCGTTCTGCAGATGGAGATCGGAAGTGAGCAGGAGCGGATAGGCGAAGATGACGGCTCCGATAAAAAACGCGCCGAGGCCCCAGGTCCACTGGACGCGAAAGGCGGGAACGATGAACATGCAGAAGCCTGTGGCCATGCCCAGAGGTGGCATCACGATTTTCTTGAGGGTTACGGCGCTGCGGCCCTCGCGAATGCGCCAGGCGAGCACGCCGGCGAGGCCGATGAGTGACACAAGAGCCGTGATGAGGGGAGTGGAGTGCATGAAGTTCGCCTTGCGTTCTAGCTGCAGGCAGGTGACAACACAAAAGGCGCAGCCGGAACGGTACTTCTCCATTGTATTGGACTTGACGGGTCCTAAATGGGTTCAGGAGTTTTGCGCCGGAGGCCAGGGATCGAGGAGAAGAGACGATAGGCCGAGATCGTCGCCGTAGCGCTCGACTTCGACTTCGGTCATATGGACAAAGCTCGGCAGACCCTTGAAGGCGGGAACGGCGTCGGAGCCCATGATCTGCGGCGAAATGAAGAGGTGAAGGCGGTCAACGAGGCCCGCGGCAAGGAAGGCGGTGTTGAGGCGCGTGCCAGTTTCAGTGAGGAGGGTGAGAATGCCTTCTTCGCCGAGTTTCGAGAGCACCTTATCGAGCGGAACGCGGCCTGCATCCGCGGGAAGGACTTCGACCCGGACGCCGCGATTCTCAAGCTCGCGGATGCGGGCTTCGTCGTGGGAGACGGTGAAGATGACGACATCTTTTTGCGCTGTCGACACGAGTTTGCAGTCGAGCGGAATGCGCAGGGCGGAGTCGAGAACGATGCGCAAAAGCGGGCGGCGGCGGCGAAGACCGCTGCGGTCGGTCATCCAGGGATCGTCGGCGAGAACGGTATCAACGCCGACCATGGTGGCATCTGCGGCCCAGCGGAGGTTCTGGACGGCGGCGCGGGCGAGTTCGCTGGTGATCCAGTAGGGCGCGTGGGGCGTTTGATGCGCTGGCGGCGGAGCGATGCGCGCATCGAGAGTCATGGCGACCTTCATGAGGACGAAGGGGCGCTGATGCTGAATCCAACGGGCGAAGCCTTCGTTGAGGCGGCGGGCTTCGGCCTGGCAGGGGCCGAGCGTGACTTCAATGCCGGCCGCACGCAGTGCATCGAGGCCGCGACCGGCGACAGCAGGGTTGGGGTCAAGGGTGGCGGCAACGACGCGGCCGATTCCAGCTTTGATCAGCGCGTCGGCGCACGGTGGGGTGCGGCCGGTGATCGAGCACGGCTCGAGGGTGACGTAGGCTGTGCCGCCCTGAACGCGATCGCCTGCGTGCGCAGTGGCCTCGCGGAGGGCGACGACTTCGGCATGGTCGAGGAGATCGTATTCGTGCCACCCTTCGCCGACAACCTGGCCCGCGCGGTCGAGAATGACGCAGCCGACGGCGGGGTTGGGCGAGGTGACGCCGATGCCGCGGCGAGCGAGCTCGAGGGCGCGGCGCATCCAGTGAAGATCTTGATCCGAAAATTGGTCTGGGGCGCTCATCTTATTCAAGCAACGAATCCACAAATCCCGTCGGCGAGAATTCTAGAAGATCACCCATCTTTTCGCCGACGCCGACAAAGCGGACGGGCAGCGACAGCTCGCGGGCGATGGCGACGGCGATGCCACCCTTGGCGGTGCCGTCGAGCTTGGTCAGCACGATGCCAGTGACGCCGGCGGCCTGAGTGAAGAGGCGCGCCTGCTGCAATCCGTTCTGGCCCGTCGTCGCATCCATGACGAGCAGGACTTCATGGGGCGCGCCGGGGACGAGGCGGGCGGCAGTGCGGCGCATTTTGTCGAGTTCATCCATCAACCCGGATTTGGTGTGCAAACGGCCGGCGGTGTCGACGTAGAGCTCGTCGATGGAGCGAGACTTGGCGGCAGAGATGGCGTCGAAAAGAACGGCCGCGGGATCGCCGCCCGGCCGAGTCTTGATCATCTCGACACCGGAGCGATGGGCCCAGACCTCGAGCTGCTCGATGGCTGCCGCGCGAAATGTGTCGGCTGCGCAAAGGAGAACCGAGCGTCCCTGAGTTCGAGACCATGCAGCGAGCTTACCGCTCGAAGTGGTTTTGCCGGTGCCATTGACGCCGACCAGGAAAGTGACTTTCGGCGGCGGCACCTGCTGAGTTGCAGCCGCACCTTGCGGGGCAGTCAGGATGGCGATCAGTTGCTGCTTCAAGAGGTCCCGCAGCTCGGCGCCGCCTTCGATGGCCTGATGACGGGCGCGATCGCGGAGCGCGTCGAGGATGGCGGTAGTGGTTGGTACACCAAGATCGCTCGAAAGGAGGGCGCTTTCGAGCTTGTCGAGGGCGGACTCGTCGACGGTGCGTGTAAGAGCGGCGAGATCGGAGATTTTGGCGGAGAAGGATTCGCGGGTGCGCGAGACGGCCTGTCGCATGCGGTCAAATAGGCCGGTCTTCTGCGATTCTTCGTTGGATTTCTTCGGTTCTTCGCTGCCGAAAAGGGTGGTGATCATCTTCTCCAGTCTAATTGGGCCACGGTGCAAGCGGAGACAGCGGAGTTAGCGGAGCTGGCCGACATTTTCAGAGGGAAGTCCTGGCGGGTCCGCTAGTTCGGGGCATGGATATGACGCCCGTTCAGGCTGGAGTAGCGGCAGTTCAGTGCATGACAAGGCACGTTCGGCGTGGAACCCGGCGGGATAAGGCGCGGGGTCAGATATTCTGAAGGGGGTTCGACGTAAATCCACGAGCAGAAATGACTAAGGCTTCCCAACATCCGCTCAGAAAGATTATCGAAGACCGGATCGCCATCATTGATGGAGCGACGGGCACGACCGTCCGCACCTATGGCATGAAAGAAGCGGATATTCGCGGGGAGCGGTTCAGGGACGCGAAGAAGGATTTGCTGAACAACGGAGACCTGTTTACGTTGACGCGGCCAGAGTTGATTGGCGATATTCATCGGCGGTTTCTGGATGCGGGAGCGGACATTCTGGAGACGAATACGTTTGGCGCTACCAGCATCGCGCAGAGCGAGTTCTTTGTCGATGACCCGCGGGAGCGCGGGGAGCGGAAGGATCCGGAGTTCTATCAAGGAGTGATCGACGACAAATTTCTTGGCGAGCTGGCCTGGGAGATCAACGAGAAGTCGGCGCGACAGGGGCGTGAATGGGCGGATCGCGTGGGCAACGAGACGGGGCGGCAGAGGTTCGTGGCCGGAGCGATGGGACCGCTGACGGTGTCGCTGTCGAATTCGCCGGACGCGGACGATGCGGGGTT
>CAYOVE010000032.1:0-23272 GCA_964407295.1 uncultured Occallatibacter sp. | reverse complement strand
CTCGCTGGACCAGGAAACCGTGATGAACCCCGACGGAAGCACCACCAAGGTTTCCAGCGGCTTTTCGCAGACCTGGACTGACGGAACCCATTGGTACCAATCGAACGAAACGGGCTTGAACCCAAATGGCGTCCTCCAGGGAAACTGGACGCAGTCCACGCAGGTTCACGGCAACGGGACGCCGGAATGAGTTTCGAGCGAAGGATCGAAGTTTTCGCTTGTTGTGCTCATCCTTGGCACTTTTGAGACTCTCCAATCATGAGTCCATTCCTCCCGCGCCCCGTGCCAGTGCGGGGCGCGGGGCATGTTAGCGAATCGTCAAACAGGAGGGGCAACCAGATGGGCGAGCTATTCAAAGTTTGCTGGGACCTGTTCACCATCCGTCATTACCAACGCCAGGGGATGAAACTCTCCGCCGGCGATTATGTTGTCGCCATCGGATCCGTGATTTTCCTTTACGGTACGGCGGTACCCGCCGCGGTTCTCTACCAGAATCACCCGCAGTACAAATGGGTGCTTATCGTGACCTGCGTCTTCGACGGAATTCTGTTCATCGCGCTGTTCGTGTGGGAAGTGAAATGGTGGATCAAGCACCGCGCCGCCGCACGGGCCGCGCAGGGAATCGCGCCGGGCAACCAGCCCGGACAGTAGCTTCTGGCAGGAGGCCAACCGCATATGTATTGGCTGGGGTTTGTCGTGCTAGTCCTCGTCATGGCCTTGGCCGGCATCCGCAAGGCGCGCCGAGCAGGCATTTGGAGCTGGTCAAAGTTCTTCCTCACGCTCGGCTTCCTCGCTGTCGTCAGCGCCATCGTCACAGTTCCTGCCATGCTGATCAACATAGGCAGCCCCTTCTTCTGGCCTGTCTATGGCGCAGGCTGGGTCGTGGCTTTGGGCCTTATTGTCTGGTTCATCATATGGGCTCGTCGCTGGAAATTTCCCGCCGCCAATGCCTCGCCCAAGACCGACCGCGATCAGCAGCCCCCGCGCTGAGTGGCACGCGACTCCAGAAAGCGGCGACAGATCATCTGCCCGACTCACCAATTCGCTGTTCCCCACCCGCTCACCGGGGTTCACTGTTCACTGCTGTCTGCCGTTCCGTGACGGCCCTCACCGCACCGCTCAGCTCCTTCTTGCTATTCCTCACATGTGCGCCCCGAACAATTCACTTATCCGCCCTACAGCGCCCCACTGATCGAGGCCTACGACCGCCGTTTCGATGCGGTACTGATCCTTCTGCATCCCTTCGTCCGAGTTCCGGATTCGCTGGCGTGGAACTCTACACGCCAATATCCATCCGACGCGCAAATCCTCTCCCAGGGGACAAAACAACCGTGGTCTGAAATCGCGCCACTCGCTGGCTTCGCCTCCTGCGCGCGTATCAATCAGGCCCTTCTCACTTCCATCGGCTCCTTGCCTGACCACCTTGCCGACCCTGCCGCTTCCGGAGCCCTTCAACGTCTCCTTGAGTCGCAGCCCATCTGGATGCCCGTCGAAGGCCGCTTCGAACCGCTGCTTCGCGCGGACTTTCTGCGCGCCTTTGCACTCGCCCGTACGCCCGAGCTGGTCTATGTTCCCGAATTCCCTAACTCCGATCCCGCCGTTACGTTGCCCATCACCGGCCTCCGCAACGGTTCCATTCCCTTCCCCCCTCGCGGAACACTCCTTGCACCCGACCACTCATTTCTCTTCACTGTCGATTGGGACAGTTTTTTCACTTTGTTCTACGGATCGCGCGACTTCATCACCCGCGTCGCCGCCGTACTCAACCTCGAAGGATTCTTCGCTACACCCAACACTGAGCACGCCTGGTTCAATTATTCGCTCGGCTGCGCGACTGTGACGCTCTCCCCGGAACACTGGCAAAGCGCCTGAGGCCACTGTAGGCTGAGAGTCCAGTATTCGCCGCCCGGCCAATATTCCATCACCAGGAAGCGTATCCTTGCGTCTATTAGTGATTGAGAATCAGGGACCCCATGAGCACCAGAGGGGAGAACCGGTTCGACTCCACCGAAGCGTCGCCATGGATGCGCCCTTTTGTTCCGCGGCGTTTCCTCAGCAACGGCCATCTTCAGACCATCGTCGGCAGCTTTCTTCCGCGCACTTCCTCGTTGCCCAAACCGGAAACAGAAATCATCCAGGTTGAAGCAGCCAGTTCCGCTCGCGCGGCGAGTTTTGTGTTGTGTCACTGCCATTGGCAACCCGAGGAGGTCCGCAGCGAGCGGCTGACCGTGATCATCGTTCACGGGCTCGAGGGGTCGTCATCCTCTCCCTATGTCCTGGGAAACTCGTCTCGCGCCTGGAAAGCCGGGTGCAACGTGGTCCGCATGAATATGCGGAGCTGCGGCGCCGGCAAAGATTTGTCGCCCACCATCTATCACGCGGGACGCTCTGAAGACGTCGCCACCGTGATGGCCGAAGTGGCCCGCACGCACCTTATCCGCAGCTTCGCCCTGGTCGGCTACTCCATGGGAGGCAACCTCGTTCTCAAGCTGGCCGGAGAGTTGGGCGCCGCGGCGCCGCCCTATCTCAAGGCCGTCGTCGGCGTTTCGCCGCTCATGGACCTCGTAGCCTCCTCGGCCGCGGTACACGAACCGCAAAACCTCCTCTACGCCACCAGATTTCTCGCCGACCTCATCAAGCACATCCGCCACCAGGCAGAACTCTATCCCGATCTCTACTCCGCGGACGGCCTCAACAAGATTCGCACTCTGCGGCTATTCGACGAGGAGATCGTCGCGCGCTATGGCGGCTTCACCGGCGCGGATGATTACCATCAGAGAGCCGCCAGTTCCAACTGGGTGCAGGATATCTCCGTACCCACGCTCATCCTGCAAGCTCTCGACGATCCTTTCATCCGCATGACTCCAGAAACGCGCGCGAAGATCATCGCCAACCCCCGCGTCAGGCTCGTTGAGACCCGGCACGGCGGCCACTGCGCCTTTCTGTCGCCCGATCACGGCGACGAAGGATTCTGGGCAGAGAGAACACTACTCGACTTTCTTCTTGCGACGGTTGAAGGCTGACCGCGGCGGCTTGTCGCGGTGCTCTGTCCGTGCGGTCGCGCGCCGGACCGGCCCATGGTCCGCAAGGAAAATCTGTTTTTGCTACGATAATCGAACGATGGCAAACGCAGATTTCAAAGAGTACACGCTGTTCTGCCCGGTCTGTAACGTGAACTTCAAGCAATTGATCGTGCTGCACAAGCTCCCGAAAAGCTTCGACGTCGATAGCGCACTCCCCGGAATACTCGCCGACGCCGTCCAGAGGCACAATCACAAGGCGTATCAGGACGCCCAGGCGCAGAAGGCCAAAGATGGCGCGGACCCTCAGAAGCCGGATGAAGCACAGCGGAGCTGAAGGCCGCTTTACTATTTCCTCGTCCCCGGTCCCGACCCCGCCTCAAATCTCATTTCAAGGCCAGCGAATCCCGAGACATTTACTTCTGAGTCGCCGGTGTTTCCGCTCCGGCCGGCGTAAATCCATTCATTCCCAGCCGCCAACCAAGAAATGTGTATTCGTCGGCCGCAAGCTTCAGGGCTTGTGTGCGGTTAGAGCCAATGCCGTGTCCGGCGTCGAAGTCCACGCGCAAAAGGATCGGGTTTGAAGAAGTGTTGGCCGCCTGAAGGCGCGCGGTCATTTTGGTCAGCATCCAACTCGTCACGCGAGGATCGTTCGCGCCCGTTTCAAGCATCACGGCCGGGTAGTTGAAGCCGTCCTGCACATGCGCATACGGGCTGATTGCGTACATGGCGCGAAACTCCGGCTCAATTTTGACCGAACCATATTCAAAGGCATTCTCGGCGCCTGTGGCTCGCTGCTCGCTGCGCAGAATGTCCGTGATGCCCACACGGTAAAGGACGGCAGCCACTAATTCAGGATGCTGTGTGAGGAATCCGCCGACCGCGATTCCACCCGCACTCGTCCCCTCGATTGCCAGATGCTCGGACGACGTGTATTTATCGTCGATCAGGTAACGCGCGCTGGCGACAAAGTCGTCGATCGTGTGCTGCTTGGTGGTCTTCATCCCGGCCAGATGCCAGGCTTCGCCTTTCTCTCCGCCTCCGCGCACATGAGCGAACGCGAATACGCCTCCACGATTGAGCCACGGCAAAAACGAAGAAGCGTAGAACGGAGAAATGGAATATCCATAGGCCCCATAGGCCTCAAGCAGCGCCGGGTGCGATCCGTCGAGGACGATGCCTTTCTTGTAGAGGATCGACAAGGGGACCATCGTGCCATCGGCGCTTTTCGCCTGCACCTCGACCGAACGGATCGCCGACATGTCAATCGGGTTCAAGGGCTGCAAATGTGTGTCGGCAAAGCTGCGGCTCGCCGGCGCATACGCATAGATCAGGCGCGGAGTGGTCCAGCCCACCATGGAAAGCGTAATGCCTGGCCTGCGAAAATCCGCATCGAGGCCGCCAACGGTCCCGCTCAAGGGAAGTTTCAGCTCGGTCCCCTTTGACTCCGTACCGTACGGAATTCTCGTCACAACGCCAAGGCCATCGCGAAATCCCTGAACATAGAGCGCGTCGCTCGCGCAGGCCAGTCCTTCGCCGGTCCGTGCCGAAAGAATCAGGTTGCTTTCGGGAAGCACCACGCGGGCTGCCGCGAACGTCTCACTGGAAAGATCGAAGCTCACTACGCGCCCGTTGCTGACTGCCCCGTTCGCTCCGCCCTTGGTCCTGATAAAGGCGCGTGGGCCACGAAGCGCGATATCCATCATTCCATCTTCGTGTTTCACCACTTGAATCCATGGGCTGGACTCGCTGCGGCGAACCCAGAGCGCGGGTGTCTCCACCACTCCGGAAGTCTGGCCGGCAACAATCATTCCCGTGCCGGGTACAACGGAAACGAAGACGTTCCCGTTCTTCGGCAACTGAGGATCGGTCGTAATATCCGGTCCAAACACCGGCTGATCGGTCTCTTCGCCAGTGCCTAGGCGATGGTAATAAACGCGCTCGTTGTCGTATTTCGTTGAGGCCGCGGCGCCTGGCGCCATCGGCTGGAGCCGCGCGAAGTAAAACCCTTTGCCGTCATCGGTCCACGACGGACTTGCTTCCTGCGCGCGGGAAATCGATTCGGTCAGCAGTTTGCCCGTTGCGGTTTCTACCACATGCAGCACCGAATTCTCCGAGCCGCCCTGCGAAACGCCCACCGCAACATATTGCCCGTCGGGAGATGGCACGTAGTAGTCGATCGCGGCGTGCTTGCCGCCTTCGGCAAGCGTTGCTGGATCGAGTAACAGCCGCGAAGACCCTCCGCCCGCTGCGCGCGTCATCAGGAGGTAGTCGCTCTTACCCGATGGCAATTCAAGGTAGAAGAATCGGTCCAGCACGCGCGATGGGTTGCTGACGATATCCACCGTGTCGGAAAGCTTGGTCAGCTCGGAGAGGATTTGCGCGTCCTGCGCTGCGAAGGGCTGCAACGCCTGAACCGTCACCGCATTCTCAGCCTTCATGTAGGCCATTAGATCGTCGGTGCTGGTCTCCATCCAGCGATAAGGATCCACCACGGGCGTGCCGAAGTAGGTGTCGGTTACCGGCTTCACTGGCGCAACAGGCGCTGAAAGAGGCGCGGACTGAGCCGCGCCAAAGACCGCGATCGCAAGCAAACAAAGCGGACACAATTGGCTCAGGAATCGGCGACCTGGCAGGCTCATTGGAAACCTCCATACTCCGGCGATGAACAAGTGCAGAGACTGAGTATAAACGCCGGGTCGCGCAGGCTCGGAGTGGCGAAGCGGAGTAGCGGGTGTCGATTCACTTCGCGATGGGTTGGTGCGAGCATACGAGACGAGAGTCCATTTTCGACAGGAACCTCGGAACTATCACCGCAGGCTATTTTGATAGCGTGCCAACAAGATTGAGATCGATCGCAACATCGTCATCCGCTTTCCAGATCAAAAAGCTCGGATTCTTCAGTCCCCATTGAACGTAAGGCACCACAAAATGTCCTTTGGCAGTTGCGCCTGCGCCACCAAGATGGACCAGCATCGGTACTGTGATTTCATGCGGCGTGCCTAGCAGCGTGAAGATTCCACTCACCTGAATGCTCGAGTCGCCCGACGGAGCGATGACGCCTGTATAGGTTTTCGGTTCGAACGAAACACATGCAAACTGTTGGACCTCGAGGATGTCTCTGTTCATCTTCTTATCGCGACTGTCATTGCCGGTCTTGCCGCTGCCAGCCTGAACGATCACCGCACCCGACATTCTCGGCATGATGCGGTCGAACTCAATCGATCCGGATTGGACATGAAAGGCCCCGATGACGACCTCGTGAGTCGTATTAAGCGTCATCTTGACCTCGCTGGCGTCGGGATTCACAACGAAGGTCTGATGCTGCGCAAGCGCGGGCGGACCGAACACCGCGGCAAGGACGATGATCGAGATTGCTTTCATTACATCTCTCCTGGAGGCGCTGATTGGGGCTCTTCGGTTTTTCGCATGGATCGTTCTAGCCGGCGGCTGCATAGGCGGCAACAGCGGCATGCTGGGTGACACGTGTCAGCCTTGCCGTTACGCGCATCACGCCGGGCCAAACTCTGAGACAAAACGGCAATACAGCGCGCGCGAGTGCGTTATTCAACCCGTCAGCGGCGAACTCAGCCAGCCGCATCTGCGCCTGCAATCCGGACCGAAGTTTCGCCTGGAACAACGGCGCCGCCTCGGCCGCGAGATAGGACGCTGCTGCACAACGCGCAGTATGCAGCGCGATGGAGATTCCATCGCCGGTGAATGAGGGGATGACCGCTGCCTGGTCGCCGATGCAGTAAAGTCCCTGCTCCGTTGTACGGCGGATGAAACCGTAAGGGATGTGCGTAATGGCGATCGGCTTGGCGAGCAACGGCTCGGCACCGGACAACCTCATCGCGAGGTGCGGGCAGTCTTGCTGCATCTTCGCGAGCAGATTTTCCCAGCGATGGCCCACGCGCGCAAGGTACTTTTGCTGAATCACCCAGCAGAGATTTGCATGACCGTTTTCAACCGGCTGAATGCCGCCATAGCCTCCGGGATAGAGCATGAGCTCAGAGGCGCGCGCGAGCTCAGCCGCCTGCATGTGCGCCAGACGAAAATACATCTTGAATCCGACCCAGCGCTCCGGGTCTTCAGGTCGCGTGTAGCCCCGCAGATCGTGTTTGCCTGTCGCGAGGAAGACCGTTGGAGCCTCGCAGGTGCTGCCATCTTCGAGCTTGGCCTGCCAGCCGTCACTTGCCGTGCGAACGAGCGCCTGCACGCTATGACCGCGCAGCACGCGAACTCCCGCCTCAATAGCCTTGGTGATGAGCGCCGTATCAAGCGCCTTGCGCGTGAGCGAGGCCGCGGGAAACGGTAACGGAGCCTCCGCTGCCCGTCTCGCCGCGGCAAGCCGAACGTAGTCAATGGGTACGGCGCCAAGCGAGGCCACATCCACCCCGAGCGCGTGCAGATCCTCGAGAGCTTCGCCACTCAGAAACTCTCCGCAGACCTTATGCCGCGGCGTGGGCTCACGTTCGATCAGAGTGACGCTTCGCCCTTTGCGTGCCAGCGCGATGGAAGCGGCACAGCCTGCCACTCCACCACCGATGATGACCACTTCATGAGGGATGGGAATCCGATTCAGACTGGACGCTCTAACTGGAATCTCCTTTTTCGGATCTAATACGTTGAATTGTACCGTTCCCAATTTGTCCTTCATGACGAACGCTTCATTTGGTTTGCGGTGCGATTGGGAATCCAAGCCATGGGCGCATCGTTTTGACGCGGCGAAGACGACAATGGTGAGCACCACCCGGTCTTCTGCATCCGCGAGAATGATTGGTTCGTCATCTTGTCATCTTTAGAGAACACCTACGATCACGCGCGACGCGTCGTAAGCTCGCGCCAGTTGAGGCCAAGGTCGACGATGAGCAGCGAAGCGAGCGTGAATGCAATGACACCCACGGCGGCGAATGCGTCGCCAAGATGGCTCCAGTAACGAGGCCAGAGATTGAGCACGCGGCTCGACACAAAGGTAAACGTGACGGCGTAGGAGCGAGCCATCCACTGGCGATGCTGCGTGATTTGGCGATTGCGCGCGGTGATAAAGGCGGCAGTTGTGCAGACGATCCACGCAGCCGCCTGCATGGTGGTACCCGGCAAGCCTGGCCGGCCGGCAGCGAGGGCGATTCCCGTAAACGCGCCGATGAAAACGGCGATGACGTAGAGGCGGCCGAGAACGCGGTGAAATCCCAGGTGACGCTGGCGAAGGCGCGACGAGAACTGCAAAGGCCCCGCGAGGAGAGCGATCACGCCACAGAGGGAATGGGGGATCAGGAGATGGCGGTCGGCGATGACCTGCAGACGATAGGCGTGGTACATGGGATAGTCAGTGATGAGAAGAACTTCTGAAGTGATGAAGACAAAGAGCGCAGTCAAGCCAAGGAATATCCAGAGAACAGTCTTGAATCTGGAGCCTGTTGAGCTGGGCGCGACTTGCGCGACAGTTGCCATTTTTCTCCTTCGAAAAGATGAAAGTGGTGTGGTGGCGTAAAGAGAACAAATGTGGCTAACGATCCTATTTGCCGGCGGGCTGACTTGCTGCCTGCTCTCTTAATTGTCTTGATGCTTCATCTCGTGACCAGTTCCTCAACGGCCACTTTGTAGGGCGGCAAGACACCCAACTCGCTGGCCATGCGGAAGAACCCGCGCATTCCCTTCACACATTCCTCGTCGAGTACGTAATGAATGTTGGACGTGAGGTAAGTGCGGATCGTCGCCTCGGGAATCGCAATCCGTCGCGACCACTCGGCCACCAATGCGTCTATATTCGCCAGCCCATGATCGCGCGATCGAATGAAATCCCCGACGATACTCTCGTCCAAACGTCTGCTCGAGGCAATCGCCCAAACAGCCGAAACGAATGGAAGCCCAGTCAATGTGCGCCACTCTTCCGCCAGGTCCCGATAAACGAGCTCTTCGCCAGTGCGCTCGAGACGGTTGTAACGTTCCTCCAGCGCCAGCAGCGCCGGATCGCCGATCAAGATAGCCGCATCGGCGTGCTCCAGCATCGCGTCCAGATCGGCGACCATGGGCACAAATGGAACCTTGGCGTTGCCCCACCTGTGGAACAGCATGCGTGCATAGGCAAGAGTGGTGCGACTTGCCAGGTCAGCTGCCACCGAATGAAATTTATCCGGCGGCAGGCTGGCGCGATGCACCAGAATCAGCGAGCGCACGTGGCCTTTCGAAGCGATGGTGCAACCCGGCAGGATCTGCAACCCCGGTGTCGTGGCAAGCGAAGCGATGGGAATCAATCCGATTTCGGCACGCCCGTCCGCCAGTCGCGCCGCACACTCTGAAGGCGTCATGCGATCGATGCGATAGCGCTTTTTGAGCGCCTCATCGAGCGGCGCATGCTCGAAATCCCACATCAACGGCGCAGGATTGAGAAATCCAATTGCCGCAACCCGCAGACGCGTGTCTTGCTCGGGGCTCACATCTCTTAGACTACCAATTCCCTAATCTGGATTCGACGGCCACGCGCACCAAGGTAAGCAGGGTGGTCACCTCCGCCGGCAAAGTTGCTTGCATGCAAAACGCTCCGCGCAAGCACGGAGCGTTTCTGCAACTTCAACTGATCTGCGGCTGCTCAATCCAGATCATTTGTGGCCGCTGCTTCCGCCGCCGCTATGCGATCCACCACCACCACCGCCACCGCCTCCCCCGCCGCCATGGGAAGCTCCACCACCACCGCCTCCGCTGGGAGGGCCTCCGCCGCCACGTGGCGCTCCACCACCGCCGCCGCTGGGCGAACCTCCGCTCGGGCGCGGTGAGCCTCCACCCGCCGAGCCGCCGGACGGATGATTCCCCGCCCCGCCGCTTGAAGAACTCGGGCGCGATGGAGCTGGTTCATGGCTCGGCTCGGGCTGGCTTTGAAAAATGGGACGCGACGGCTCCGGGCGATTTCCCTCCGTAGGCTCTTGCGGCACGGGACGGGTGAAGTTGTAACCGGGCCGGTTTGTGGTTCCCGGTACACCCGGTTGCTGCGGAGCCTCGTGACCCGGCTGCGGCCGATATCCGCCTGCCATCGGCGGGGCGTGCACCGCGACCGGCTGGGACGGCATGGGTCGCAGCGCTATTACTGTCTTGCCTCCGATTGTTACGGGCGTATTCCGGTTTCGCGCCGGAAGCGGGGACCCGCCTAGTACAGGACTGCGATTCACTGCAAGTAACGGAACCGGCCTTCCACCGATGGGCCGATGCGGTAGGATCGGCCGAGGAATTGGCCTATAGCCGGTCGGGACACGGCCAAGGTTTGGGCCGCCGTAGAAGCCCGATCCCCACCACGGCAAACAGCCACCAAGCCCTGGCGCCCAGCCCCATCCAAAGTCGTCGAAGTAATTCCATGCTCCGCACTGAAACGGCATATAACCCCATGGATAGCCTGAAACCCACAGGTACCCGTAGCCCGGAGTCCACATCCAGTTCCCGTAGCCGTAGGGATCGAAAGCCGCGCTCGCAGCCTCATAAGGCGACCAGACATATCCCTGCCCGGGCACGTCGTACCAATTGCCGCTGGAGTCGAGGTCATTCCACGCCGGGTTCTGCGGTTCGCCCAGATTCGCAGTGGCGCCGGTCTGTGAGGCTGCCTCTGCGGTCAGTGCCTGATCGCGGTCGGAGTTCCACTCGTCCCACGAGTCCGGCTCGATCGATTCCGCAAGCTGATAGTTGGTTGGGCTGGCAGCATTTAACGCGACACTTTCTCCGCCATGCAGATCGGCGGCGACATTCCCGCCCGCGGATTCCAGATGCGCGTTTCCCGAAAAAACAGCGACCTGGCCGGGGGGGCTGTCCATCCCCACGCGGAAGACGGTAAAGCCGCTCGCGGTTACTTGAGAGCCGCCGAATTGCACGCTCATCTGGCCGGCCAGCCCTCCGCCCTGAAACTCGAAGTAAGCCAAGCCACTGTTGAGCACAAGCACGGCGTTACCGGTCGCTCCCGCCCCTTGAAGCACCTGCAGAGTCAGCGAGCTGTCCGGAGAAAGCCGCGCCACGCTGCCGTCTTCAAACTGAATCTCGGCCTTTCCGCTGTCGGCGGTGGTGAGCTGCATGCCTTCGAGGAGCGGCGCATTGGCCACAGCCTGTTGGGCCAGCACCTGTCCGCCCTGCGAAAGCGTTACCTGGCCGTCCACATAGCTCAGTCGCACCGCGCGTGCCGGTGCTCCCGATCCCGGTCCCGGACCTTGATCCTGCGCTCGAACCGCCGGTTCGAAACACAACACTGCCAGAGCCACTGCCACCAGCCCTGCTCCTAAATTGCGATTTCTCTTGAGATTCATGGCGTCCCCCGCATTTCCATCGCCTTCTGGCAACTCACCCTGTACATCGGGAGCCCTTCACTGATTGGACACATCCCACAGCTAAAAAGTCTCCGTAAACGCGAGAATTAGGTTGGACTGTGCGCAAGCAAATTCTGCGCCCGCTTTCTCACTCGGTCCAGGACTTGGTCGTCCCCAGCCAGCCGCTCAAGGATACCGCGAATGGCGTCAACCTCCTGTGCTCTGCCGTCCTGAAACTCGTCGGTCAGGTACTCCATCTCCTGATCCAGTCCCAGACGGTCGTGCTGCAAAAGGACCTCCAGGCGCGCGCCCTCCAGGACGGTCTGTGCCACCGCCTGCATCGACTCGCCAAGCGATTGGATGTCTCTGTCGCGGGAATAGTTGAAGGTACACGATCCGTGCTCCGCAGGTCCGCTGAAAGTGAGCGTCTTCCACCCCTGAAACGCGACCTTCAGGTGGCTTTCGCACTGCACGTTAAACGACTTGTGACTTTTTGCGATTGCAAAAGCGCGCTCGGCAAAGTCCTTGCTCACCTCGATATCGCGATCGACGTTCGGAGCCTCAATCACCTTCTCGCCGGTTGCCGGGTCCGAGTGGGACCGAAAATGTCCGCTGCCGTCAGGGCGCAGGATCAGAGTCCATTGCGAGGGCGACAACGCAGGGTTGGAGAAGTCCTCCTGGACGACGGAATCGGGCGCAATCGCAGCCTCCGGCGCCGGAGCCGCTTCGATCCGCCCGGCCACAGTCAGAGCGGCTGCCAGGAGCCAGAGCATCTTCATCGCCGGGCCCCCTGCATCGCCAGCGTCTGTGCGGTGTGGATGTGGCAGATGGCGATGGCCAAGGCGTCGGCCGCGTCGGCAGGCTGCGGCAGCTCAGCCAGATGCAGCAGTCGCGCCACCATAAACTGCACCTGTTCTTTTTTTGCCATGCCGTACCCGACAACGCTGGATTTGATCTTGAGCGGCGCATACTCCGCCAGCGGAATCTCCTGCCGCGCTGCCGCCAGCAAAGCTACTCCGCGGACCTGGCCTAATTTCAGCGCCGATTTGGCGTTCACCGAGTAGAAGACCTCTTCGATCGCCACCGCATCGGGGCGCCACCGCTCGAGCTCAGAGGTCAATTCCCTGAAGACCTGGTCGAGACGCACAGCCAGAGTCTGCGTCTTTGCCAGGCGGATTGCACCCATGGCCCGGAATTGGAGCGGCTCATCACGCGGCCCTTCGCCGGAGTCGACAACGCCGAACCCCGTCACCTCGGTTCCGCAATCGATGCCAAACACCCTCATCGCGTCCAAGTGTATCTCAGACTGGATGGTCCGATGATTCCCCCGATCATCGCCCGCTCGCGCGGAATCGCGCCTGCCACCTTTGTGGCAGGCAATCTTCAGGAATCGATTCACGAGCGGGCGCGTCCAATCTGATGACGAGTATGGTTCGTTTATTCAAAGTTTCATCCCAGGAAAACGAAACTCGGTTTTTCGTGTCGATAAGTTAGAGGGAAAGTTATTCCGAAGGGAGAGAACGATGCGCCTGATTCCTGCAGCGGCAAGACGCACCGCGATTCTCTGGCTCGGTCAGGGAATATCTCCACAGCGCTTGGCCGTGACCCTCGCTCTCGGATTCGCCGTCGGCTGCATTCCGGTTGTCGGAATTCCTACCGTCCTCTGTGCCGGGCTTGCGCTCGCTCTACGGCTGAACCTCCCCGCCATTCAGGCTGCAAACTATGCCGCCATGCCCCTGCAGTTTGCGTTAATCGTTCCATTTGTGCGGCTGGGGGGCAGAATCACGGCCTGGCTCCCGGCAGCCGAAACAAACCGGTTTGCGCTTCCCCGCGCTCTTGAACACCTCTCTGCTCTCAACCTTGCCTCGCATATGACGGGAATGGCTGGCCAGGCATTGCTGGCCTGGCTGGTGGCGGCTATTCCCGCAGTCCTTTTGATGACGCTGGCGCTCAACTTCATGCTGCGCCGAATTCCCGTGTTAAGAAACGCCCAAGCCGGCGACTGATTCGCGAGTCGAATCCTCCAACCCAGCTCTTTGTTTCGAAGAGCACGGCGCCCTTCACCGCCGAATTCCCTACTGAACTGTCACCGTAAACGTCGACGTCCGCGTGATGTTGCTCGATGCAGCCGTTACCGTCACTGTGTATGTGCCCGGCGGAGTTCCCTGGTCCTGCTGCGCTTGACCGCCGCCTCTGCCGCAGCCGTTGAACCCCACGGCGAGAACAACAAACAGAATCAGAAGCGGAAGTTTACGTCGAAATCCAATCGGGAACAGCAAAAAGACGCAGGCCAGCAAGGCAAATCCGTAAGGCGGCGAGGCGCGCTCCAGTTTTGAAGTCAAAGTATGCTGAGCCGTCGTTGTAATCGTTATGGTCGCAGTGGCCGTCGTGTTATTGCCCAGAGCCGCACCCAAGGCTGAGCACGTTGCTTCCGCCATTGGAGCCGGCAATGTGCAGGTCACATTGACCACTCCGCCGAAATTGTCCGTTGCGGTCAGGGTCACATTCGTTGTCCCTGTTTGCCCCGCCGTGACCGTTACATTCGGAATAGGTGGAGTGATCTCGAATGTCTGGTCGGACACGAGAACCGGAACCGAATACGCAGTCTGCGCCGCCATGTAGTTTCCGTCTCCGGGATAGGTGGCCGTAAACGTGTAGGTTCCCGGCGTATCGATCGTCACCGGCAACTCTGCATTGAGGTAAGTCCAGGCTCCATTGAGCGCTGGAGTACCGTTGAATGTCACGTACGCGACCGTACCCGGAACCGCCGTGCCATTCTCAAGAAATGTAACCGCCCCTGTCGGCGCTGGCCGCACGCTTGCGGCCGTCACCGCAGTCTCCACGTGAAAAGTCTGCCCGGAATCGGCGACATAGTCGAAGGCATCTGGACCGAACTGCTGGGCGAGATCCGGGATCTCCAGAAAGGCCATCGCCGTTGGCGCCGGCGTCACCACCAGGTTCATCGTGGCGGGGCTGCCGGCGTTGTAGCTCGCGTCGCCGCTGTATTGTGCCTGGATGGCATAACTGCCCGCCGACTGGATGGTCCCATAAAGCGCTTCGTCTTCGGCGTATCCCAGCGTGTTGAGCGCCAGACTTCCCGTCGCAGCGGCCTCTCCCGGCAAAGTAAAGCTCAGGCTTCCTGTCGGGCATGGGACTTGCGTCAAGAACGGGCTGGGTAGGCAAGGCGCGCCCGCCGCATTTGCTACGTCGCCGCGCAGATAGAAAATGCTTCCGTACGCAACCGTGGGGCTTGCCGGCGAAAAAGTTCGGTTGTCCAGGTTGTACGCTTCGACGAGAAGCGTCGTCTGGCTGCTCTCCTTGCCCACCGTCACCTGCACGGGCGCCGAGTCGCTCGCGGCGAAGGTTCCATCTCCCGGATAGTGCGCTGTCACGTTATAGGTGCCGCCGGGCAGCAGCGTTGTCGTGCCGCTGGCCGTCCCGTTCACCAGCGGAAGGTTGCCCGCGGCGGTGGTCCCGCCATTCGCCGCAGCCATCAGCGACACCGATCCAGTCGGGGTGCCGGTTCCGTTTTTCGCTGCCACCGATATACTCGCGCTCACCGCCTGCCCGTGCGTCAGGTTCGTGGGCGTAAGGCTCGTCAGCGTCGTCGTGCTCGGCGAAAAGCTCGCGTTGCTCCACGCCGTCACCAGGTTCGTTGCATTCACAGTGCCCAACCCTGTTGCCAGGTCATACCCCGGCGTCGTAGTGAAAGCCGGAACGGTGGGATCGCTGGGGTCCATCATGATGCCGTAGCCGTTAGAACTCGGCGCAAACCCGCAATCCAGCGTACCGGAGCACGGAACGGCGTCGTTCCCCTTTGTGATGTCGTAAAAAACGCATGCGGCTCGATTGGCCGGCGTTGCCGAAGAATCGCACGAAGCGCCGGACTGCGCGGCGAGATTGTAGAGAACGTAATTTGCATTTCCCTGGCGCGAGCCAGTCTTCTGCTCAACCATCGCCAGCATTCCCGCAAATGCCGGAGCCGCGGCCGACGTCCCGCCCAGACCGACGAAGGTCTGGTTGATCAGGCTGCACGGCGTGTCAAAGCCGAGGATCGGTCCGAATACCGAGAAGTCCTGTTCGCAAATGACATAGAAGCTGCCGTTGAAACCCGCGCTCGCAAACAGCGAGACGTCGGGCAGGTCGCGCACGCCATCCTGTGGCACGCCCGTCCCCGTTTGCCATGACGGCTTGGGATAGCCTGCGCATTTGTTGCTGTCGGCTCCGGTTGCGCAACGGCTTGGGCCACCGCTTCCCGCCACAATATTCAGCTCAGTTGAACTGGCCGGGCACTGGCTCACTCCGCCGCTCAGGCCCAGCCCGGCGCACGATTGGTTCCAGGTCGTCTCCGGGATGTAGCCCAACGCCGAAGCCTCCGTGTTGGCGGCGTTGGTCGTGCTCCAGTAGTTGACCGCTGTCGTCGCGCTCTGGTCAAAGTCGGTGCCGCCAACGGCAACGTTATACGGTGTCGACGCGAATCCGCTTACCCCAAGCCCCTGGCTCGCAGTCGCCTCTGTATCGAAGTTGTCGCATCCTGCGGATCCTCCGTCCCCCGCGGCCTCCACCACGGTAATCCCCTCCGCGGCCGCCTGTTCCCAAAGCGAGTTATAAAAGGCGTTGCCAGCATCTCCCAGCGATGCCTCGCACTCGCCATAACTCTCGCTCATAATCGGCGCCAGGTTGTTGTCCACAATGTACAGCGCCGACAGGTCCACGCCCAACGCTGTACTCGTGCTTGCCGACGCCACGAGCTCGATCGTCGCGTTTTTCGCCACCGCTCCTGACCAGCTCACGTCCAAAACGGCTTCCGGCTCGTCGCCAAGGCTGATTCCAGGGTCGGGTCCGTTCACGATGATTTTCGGAACATTTGCCGGCAGTCCGAACAAGCTGCGAAACGATTTGATATCGCTCAGATTGATGTCTGTCTCGCCCACGATGGCGATCGTCTGGCCACTGCCGTCGATGCCCGACTTCCACAAGGGCAACACGTTATAAATCGTGGCAAAGTCCGTCGGCCCGACTGCATAGTAGGTCGACTTGCCTGAAGTGAACGTGTAGAGCGGCGTGCCCGCACCCGAATTCGCTGCCCGTGCCCGCGCTCCCGCTACGGTGAACTGCGCCTGCCGCGGAAAGTTGTGCAGGGACAGAACTCCTTTAACCAACGGCGCCAGCGCCGACGGAATCGACGGATCGCTCGCGTTGGCCCAGTGCTGTTCGCCGTTCAGCAGGTAACTGTGAATGGTCGTCTTGAAAACATCTTGAACCTGGCCCGCCGTACCCGAGAACTCGATCGCCGTCCTGCCGTTGCTCACGCTGTCCACTTTGAGTCCGTGCGACTCAAGCCATGCCTCCACCGCGGCGATGTCGCTGTCGGCCGGACCAAACTGCTGGCCAAACTGCCGCGGCGCGAGCCATTGGTGATAACTCGCCGATCCCTTCGTCTGCTGCGCGTCGAGCAGTGCGCTCAAGGCCGACTCCTGTTCGGCGCTGCGCTTGAGAATCAGAATCATGTGCTGCATGGGCAGGCTTGAGGGAGCCGTTCCCTGGTCGAGTGCCTTGCGCACCAATGGATGCGTGTTGCCGCGGAGCGTTGTCCGTAAGCCATCATCCACGGCGCCAGTGATCAGCGGCCGCGGGCTCGATCCGGACAGCGTGGCCGGGGATTGCGCTCCAGCAACTGGCGTCAGGCAGAGCGCGAAGGCAAGCGGCGTAGCGAGCCAACAAAAAAGCCGGAAGCAAAGCTTCCGGCGGCGCTGGATAGAATTGCCGAATAAACGTGTCGCTGAGGAATTGAACCTGGGCAAGCAAAGCATGCAAAGTCCCCGCTGCTGGGCACAGGGTGTGGCCGCTCTAACCTTCAGCGGCTCTACCTGACGTCGGCCCCGCAAACACGTTGACGTCAAAGCAGGACTTCCGGGGAATGGCTGGTTCGTTCGACGTGGGAAGCCGGTTTAGGGTTGCCCGCGTGGTTTGTTCGGCCAGTTTATTTACCGGCGTATGGGTCTGGCACCGGCTGCGCGCTGTCGATCCACGCCGTGTAGATCATATCGCGCAACATGCTCGCGCCGGCCGCCAACCGAGCGGCGGTAAAGTCCCGCGATTCGGGCGTGCCGGCGCCCAAAAATGCTCCCGCTTTATCAAACTGATAAACCTGCTCGACATACGTAGCCGTGTGCCGCAGGTAGGCAACATAGGCGTCGAACATGTCGCCCTCGATAAGCTCAGGCGGCGTCATCTTAGCCTGCACTTCGGGTGCATGCATGTTGTCGGCGACAAACGGTCCCTCGAACTGATGGTGAATCTGATGGCCGGTCGTATAGCCGTTGGGATTGGGCCCAATCCATCCGTTGTATTGCACGGTAACGTGCAAAGGCTGCGAGCCGTCGCCCACATAGTGTCCCAGCCAGCCTGCGTAGAAAAGAATTGCCGCTTCGACGGGCTTGGTATCCTGGCCGCCCGCCGCAAGAAAACGGTACTGGCGCATGGCAGCCTTGAGCCGCTCCCAGACTTCGTCTGTCTCCCATGGCTGGAGGCCGATTTTCTCCGGCCGCTCACCCGCCGCGAAGACCTTGGCTTCAAAATCGAATCGCTTGTGCGGTAACGGACCCAGGGCATCGGCGAGTTCCATGTCGATAAAGTGTTCGGGCGCCTGCGCAGCGTTCAGCTCGGGTTCAGCCGGTGAACGCCAGCGATCGGGCTCCGGGCCCAGGTACGTGATCTCGTCGATGGCCGCCGGGGTGTGCAGAAAAGCAGGCACGTCGGCCGGCAGTGTTGACGCGGCCAGCTTGTTGATCATGGTATGGCCGTCGTGCTCCCATCCGTGAGCGGCTGGCGCGGTAGCCGCCAGAACAAACAGGCCCGCTGCGGGCAAAACGAAACGAATCGGACGGCAAATAACAGACGGACGGAACATGCAGCCAGTATACGACCGGGATTCACGGGTCCTGGACGCCGGAAAGGCAGGAACGAAGGCCCGGGGAACGGCGCCGCCACGATGGCTCTGCCTGGAGTGGTTACTTGAGCGTTTCGCCACACGCGGCCACGGCTTGATTTGCCTGGAGAGTCTGATTTTGAACGCATATACTACGAGCACGTTGCGTTGTTGTCCGCGAGAGAACCACTCACATTCAAAGCGCGGCACGCAAACGGATCGAGTAACGCGCCGTGACCGTTTTGGGGTGGCTTGACGGTCGCGGATGGCAGTTTGAGTGCGAGCGCCAAGGTTGGTATAGCGCAATGTCAGGCCAGGCGTCGAAACGGGGGAACGCGCCGATGAGCGAGCGGCCGGATGCACAGAACGAGCAACCGCAGCCCGCACCGGCTGAGCATGGGGGCGTCTCGCAGCTCTGGCTGATTCTCCCCTTTTCCATCCTGGCAATCTCGGTCGGGGCCGCGCTCGCGCGCCTGTTTCCGCATTTCCGTTGGGAGTCACTGCCGGTCGTGGCCGCGGTTTTGGCCACGGCGCTCTTCGCGCTGCTCTTGAATAAACGGCTGCTCCACACTGGAGCCGCTCAAGGCGCAGAGCCCATCGCCGAAGGGCTGAGAGAACTGCTCGACTCGGCTGGTCCGGCCGTGGTGGCGCTGGATCTGGGCGGCAAGCTCATCTATTGCAATCCCGCCACTGAGCGTGTGCTGGGCTATCGCACCGCTGAACTGCTCGAACTGTGGGGCACTGTCGACATCCTCGCGCCCGGCGAGCCCGAGCGCCTGGTGGCCGAGATGCAGAAACTTTGCCGCGTGGATCGCCCGGCGGAATCTTCACGTGCAGGCCTGATGTCTGCCTATATGCAGTGCGTGCGCATGCTGGCTCCCAGCATGGTGCCGAGCTTTGACGCCAAGGTGCGGCGCAGAGACGGCGTTCAGATTCCCGTAACTCTGCACATCTCCGCTCTGCGCGATGCGCTCGGCGAGTTGACCGGAATGGTCGCCGTTGCCGTGGATCAAAGTGAGAACCTGAACCGCGAGCAGGCGCAGCGCGAGTCGCAGGAGCGATACCGCGACCTTTTCGAGCACTCGACTGAAATGATCGCCACGCTGAGCCCGGCCGGGCAGTTTCTCTATGCCAATCCAGCCTGGAAGCGTTGCTTTGGAATCGAGCAGACGGCATTGCTCGATCTTCGCTCCTTCGAAGAGTTGTTTTCAGAGGGCATCCGCAGCCAGGTTTCGGCGCTTTTCCGCCGCGCGCTCGATGGCGAGCTGGTTGACCGCGTTCCTTTGCGCCAAAACACTCCGGATGGGCGCGCGCTCGAACTCGAATTGAGCCTAAGCCGCCGGCAAAAAACTGGCGTACCGTTGGCGGTGCGCTGCCTGATGCGCGATGTAACGCAGCAGAAGCAACGCGAAAATCGCCTTGCGCTGCAACTGGCGGTGAGCCAGATCGTAGGCGATAACGCCACGAGCGAGTCGGAAGGCATGCGCATCCTCGAGGCCCTGTGTCTCTCGCAGGGTTGGGACGTGGCGATCGAATGGGTGGTTGGCGCCGAGCAGAAGCATCTCGAGTTCGGTACTGCGTGGGGAGCGCCGGGCCGTGAAGCGGAAGCGCTGATCCAAGGAAGCATGGGTCTAACGCTCGCCGGCACAAGCGAGTTGCCGGAGCGTGCATGGAAAGAGGGACGGGCAGTATGGGTCACTGATCTGGCCGAGGCGCCCGCAACCCCGCACGTAACCGCCGCGCTCAAGCAGGACATGATGTCAGGCTGGGCCGTGCCGGTGCGCGCGGGCAGCAAAGTACTGGCAGTACTCGAATTTTATTGCCGCTTCCGACTGCGCGAGGATCGCGAAGCCATGGCCGCCATTGAAACTGCCGCGGCTTCACTGGGACAGATTTTGGCGCGCACGCAGGAACGCGGACGGACGGAGGAATTGAGCCGGCAGCAGGAGGTGCTGCTGGATGCCGTGGCCGAGGGAGTTTGCGGGCTCGACCGCCAGGGCAAGGTCACGTTTGCCAATCCCGCGGCTGCCAGGCTGCTCGGAGCGCCGGTCGAAGATCTGATCGACAGACCAGTGCATGAGCTGCTGCACGGGGCTGCCGCAGAGGACCGCGCCTGCGGCAAAGACTGTCCACTGCGGACGGCCGCGTCTCAAGTTACCGGCGCGAGCGGCGAAGAAAACATCTTTCGTGTGGATGGCACGTGCTTCCCTGCCGAGTATTCGCTCACTCCCATTCGCGCGCAGGGGCGCGTATCAGGTTCCGTGCTGAGTTTTCGCGACATCAGCCAGCGCTACGCTCTCGACCGCATGAAGGATGAGTTCATCTCTACGGTGAGCCACGAGCTGCGCACTCCGCTCACTTCCATCCGCGGGGCGCTGGGATTGCTCAGTTCCGGAATTCTGCCGGAGACCAACGAAAAAGCCAACAATCTGCTCCGCATTGCGCTCACCAACTCCGATCGGCTGGTCAGGCTCATCAACGACATTCTCGATCTGGAGCGCATCCAGAGCGGGCGCGAGCCGCTTGGTTTCCGTGCGGTGCAACTGGCCGACATTGTCAAGCAGGCCATTGAAGATATGCAGCCCATGGCCGACGCTGCCGGCGTCCAGCTCATCCACGACTCCACCAAGGTTGAGATCTCCGCCGATTCCGACCGCCTGCTTCAGGTTGTGACCAACCTGCTCTCCAACGCCGTCAAGTTCTCTCCGCCCAACTCGCCGGTCAGCGTTATGCTTCGGCCCGGTGTTACTGGAGTGATTCTTTCCGTCATCGATCACGGTCGCGGAATTCCTGCCGACAAGCTCGAGACCATCTTCGGCCGCTTCCAGCAAGTGGACGCCTCCGACTCGCGGCAGAAGGGCGGAACGGGGCTGGGCCTGGCCATCTGCCGCACCATCGTGATGCAGCATTCGGGTCGCATCTGGGCCGAGCGGAATCCGGTTCGCGGATCGACCTTCCGCATCTTTCTTCCCTACCATCCTGCTCCCGCCGCTGCTCCGGGTAGTGGATTGGAACCTGAAATTGGACATGGCACCGTGGTTCTGGCCGATGCCAATGCCGAGTCGCGGCCCAGAATCGCTGCGCAACTGGCACGGCACGGCTATTCGGTGGTGCAGACCGCAACCGTGGAGCAAACATTGTCGGCGGCACGCCAGGATGCTCAGGCTATCCTTCTCGATACTTCGCTCGACGGCATGAATGGTTGGGAGATTCTTCCGCTCCTGCGACGCATGGATGCTTCTTCACGCACTCCCGTCGTCCTGTTGAGCGTCGAAAATCCAGAGAACCCCAAACAGCTACCTGCCGGCGCTGACGGCTGGGTTTCAAAGCCCCTCAATGAAGAGGTACTGCTCACGGAACTGGCGCGCGTTCTTTGCGGAACGGGCGAAAAGGCGCGCATCCTGATCGTTGAAGACGATCGCGACCTCGCCAATATCATCAGCGAGGTCTTCGCTCGCGACAGCATTGTTGTTGAAACCGCGCACTCGCTTAAAGAAACGATCAAAGCCTGTTCCACTTTTCAGCCGCACCTGATGTTGCTTGACATTGGCCTCCCGGACGGCGACGGCTTCAATGTTGCCGACTGGTTGCGCCAGCACAAGAGCCTGGCTCAACTACCGCTGGTCGTGTACTCAGGCCGCGACCTCTCACCCGAAGAGCGAAGCCAGTTGACCCTCGGTCCCACATACTTCCTCGCCAAGACGCGCGTGCAGCCGCAGCAGCTCGAGGCGCTGGTGCTCACCATGCTGCGTTCGTCACGGGCGGCAGACGAGACATCGCTGCCCGAATCAACCGTTCCCAACGCATAAAGATATAGCCAGAAGGAACACGTCCAAAACTAAGCAACGCTACGTAAAGATTGAATGAGAGGAATTTCCGCCGTGGGCCGCAAGATATTGATCATCGATGATGAAGACGATATTCGTGAGGTAGCCTCGCTGAGTTTGGAGACCGTGGCCGGTTGGGAAGTTATCAAGGCCAGCTCTGGAGCGCAAGGCGTGTCGCGCGCCGCCGAGCAGCGTCCCGACGCGATTTTGCTGGACGTGATGATGCCGGGAATGGATGGGCCCGCGACGTTTCGTGAGTTGCGCAAGAATCCAGCCACGGCCGCAATCCCGGTTCTGCTGCTGACTGCCAAGGTTCAGGGCACGGACCAGCGACGCTTCGCCGACCTGGGCGTTGAGGCCGTGCTCTTCAAGCCTTTCGATCCTTTGACCCTGCCTACACAGATTTCGCGCGCGCTGGGCTGGAAGTAAAAGCGATTCACGATGGGAAACCAGGACCAATCCGCCTCTCAGGCCGATGCGGCCATCTCAATGGCGCTGGACACCCTGTGGGCACGCCACCGATCGCAGATTATCGAGCGCGTTGTCGTCCTCGAGGCCGCGGCCTCAGCCGTGACTGCGAATAATCTCAGCGCCTCCGACCGCGAAGCCGCGCAGGCTGCCGCACACAAGCTGGCTGGCACTTTGGGAATGTTCAACCTGATGCGCGGAACGGTTGTGGCGCGCGAACTTGAGCAGATTTACTCGCGGGAATCCGCGCCGCCCGCCGCCGCAGGCCAGCGACTTGCCTCCACGGCGGCCGAGTTACGCACGATGATCGAAAACCGCAAGTCGAGTAGCTGACACCGCAGCAATTACACTCATCTTCAGTGACTCCGTACGACCCATTCGCCCGAGAACACGACGAGAGCTCGCAGCTCGGGCTCCATTTCGATGAGCCGCGCCCGGCGCGCCGCATCTGGCCGGTTCGCGTCCTTGTGGCGCAGGTGCGCGAGCTGGTCGAGCAGGAGTTCGGCGACATTTGGGTCGAGGGTGAGATTTCGAATTACCGTCCCGCCCCGTCGGGCCATGTTTACTTCACGTTGAAAGATGCCGACGCGCAGTTGCCCATCGTTCTCTTCCGTCGTCAGGCCATGCTTCTCCGCTTTCGGCCGGAAGATGGATTGCATGTGCTGGTGCGCGGGCGTGTCAGCGTCTATGAGCAGCGCGGCCAGATGCAGCTCGTCGCCGAAACCATGGAGCCGGTCGGCGCAG
>CAYOVE010000031.1:0-23372 GCA_964407295.1 uncultured Occallatibacter sp. | reverse complement strand
GCCAACCGGAACACCGCTTTTCGTTTACATCAATCGCCCGTTTCGTAACAGCCTGATATCGCCGGGCCTTTTTGCGTTTCTAGCTATCAGAGATCCATCGTATCGGAATCCCGCGCGCGAATCAGACGGCCTGGAGTTGCCTGAAGTGACCCTGTTGATGGCGCACGTAGTCCTCGATGAGGAAACGGAGGGTTACCGGCGCATCGTCGGCGACCTGGCAACTCGCCTCAAGCCGTTCCTCGGGAATCCGATCGACGGCGGCCATCAGGATCTCGTGTTCCGCCTGCCACCAGCGCAAGAGGGTTTCCCAAGGCGCGTCGCTGTATCCGTGCGCTGCGACCCAGGCATCCTGCTCGTACCCGGGGCCGGCATAGAGGCCGTCAATTGCGGCGCGCACAAAGCGCTGGCGGTTGTTCGCGGCTGAGTCGAGCAGGTGTCCGACGATCTGCTTGCGCGTCCATCCACCATCCCGCCAGGGAACGTCGGCGAGGGCGGGTTGGAGCGCAAGGAGCGCAGCGCGCAGCTTCTCGATATCCGTCCTAAAGTCGCGCGCCGTCTGCGTTGGCATGGTGTCTCCCTTTCTCCGTGCAGGAACGTGCGGAGGAGGCGGGGGAGGGGTAATCCGCGGGGCGAATGCGCCTGGCCGGTTTACGGAATAGCGGCCAGCACATCCGAAGCCGCGGTGTTCGGATTCACCTTGACCCATTCCTGCGCGATCTTGCCATGGGGATCGATAAGGAAGGTGTTGCGGTTGGCGAGCACGAAACCCGCAAATCCGCCCAACGAGCCATAAGCGCTGACGACCTTGTGGTCGGGATCGGCAAGCAGGTGGAAGGTCAGGGAATCTTTGGTGCAGAACTGCTTATGGCTGTCGACCGTGTCAACGCTCACGCCCAGGATCACGGCGTTTTTGGCGTCAAACTGCGGCAGCGCATCCTGAAACTTGTGCGCTTCAATGGTGCAGCCGCTGGTCATGTCCTTGGGATAGAAGTAGAGAACCACCCATTTGCCACGATAGCTATCGAGCGAGATCGGCTCGCCGGTTTGCGAGGGAAGCGTAAAGGTGGGCGCGGGCTGGCCCACTGCAGGCATCGATTGATCGTCGGCGTGTGCCGTAACGAAGGGCACGGCGATAGCGATCAGAACCACTGCGAGAGCGATCAGCAGAACCTTACTCATGAAAAACCTCCTAAAGGCGGGGAACAGGGAGTAGAAAACCGGGAACAGAAAGCAGGGAACGAGGGACCGAGGGGACCGAGCAAGCACGGGAGCCGGTGAGATACGATCACCGTTCACTGCTCCATCATTATCAGCGGGGCGCCGCCACAATGGCAATGCCGGCATCGCTGGCGCGCTTGAGCAGGGCATCGCGGTCGAAGAGGAGAGTGCGGGCGGCCTCGATGGAGAGGCAGGTTGCTCCGGCGCGAATCATGGTTTCGACGGTCGATTGGCCAATGACCGGTACGTCGAAGCGCATGTCCTGATTGGGCTTGGCGACTTTAACGACGGTGAGGCGGCGTTTCAATGTCGAGGCCGCTTCTTCGAACGACGCCATCAGGAGGCCAGCGCGTTCGATGGTCGCGTCCGTGCCCTCCATGGCTTCGACGGCGACGCAGGCTTGCGCCGCAACAATGACGGTCTGGCCAATGTCGAACCCCGCAAGGGCCCGCGCCACGCCGAGCCCGTACTCGATGTCGAGGCATTCGTCCGCGTCCGGAGCGCGGCTGGTGAGCACGCCGTCTTCGGCCAGCAGCGGCTCGAGGAAGGTGGTGGAGCTGATCAACTCGATGCCTTCGTCTGCGAGGACCTTGGCGATCGCGCCGAGCAGGGCGTCGGTGGAGCGCGTGCGCAGGTTGAGGAGGAGCTTGGCGAGACGCCAGTCGGGACGGATGCTACTGAAGATCTGCTTGTGCCTTACTTGGCCGGCCATCACGGCCTTGGCGACGCCTGCCTTTTGGAAGGTCTCGATGAGCCGCGAAAGCTCTCCGAGCGAAAGCCAGTGCACGGTGATGCCGGCATCGGACTCGGCGCGGCGGCCGATTTCGGGGTCGGTTTCCTCGTTGATGGCGGCAACCACGACTTCGAGGCCTTCCGCCCGTGCCGCATCGAGGAGCAGAAAGGGAAAGCGGCCATTGCCGGCAATGAGGCCGAGTTTCATTTTTATTTGATAACCCCGCGCTCGCTATGCTCGATAAAGCTGACCAGCAGGGCCACATCATCGCCCGGAAGCGTGCGCATTTTTTCGAGGGCCTGTGTGGTGTTGAGCTTAGCGGCAAGCAATACGCGGTAGGCTTTCTGCAATTGCTGGAGGCGCTCGGGTGTGAAGCCGCGTCGCTCGAGTCCGATTTTGTTGATGCCGAAGGCGCGATTCTCGCGTTTGGACGAGGTGAGCGAGAAGGGAAGGACGTCCTGGGTGACGATGGTGCCGCCTCCGATAAACGAATAGGCCCCAACGACACAGTGCTGGTGGACGGGACAAAAAGCGCCGAGCGTCACGTGGTCTTCAATAACGACGTGGCCTGCGAGGGTGGCGTTATTGGCGAGAATGCAATGGCTGCCCACCTGGCTGTCGTGGCCGATGTGGACATAGGCCATGAGCAGATTGCCGGAGCCGAGGCGCGTGACGCCGCCGCCGCCGGTGGTTCCGCGGCTGATGGTGACACTTTCGCGAATAGTATTGCCGTCACCGATCTCAGTCGCGGTTGGTTCGCCGGTGTATTTGAGATCCTGCGGAGCGAGACCGATGGCGCCGAAGGGATAAAGGATATTGCGCGCGCCGATGCGGGTGCGGCCGTCGATCACCACATGCGAAATGAGATTGCAGTCTTCGCCCAGCTCGACCTCGGGGCCGATGGTGCAATAAGGGCCGATGGTGCACGACTCAGGAACGCGCGCACCTTCCGCAATGACCGCGCTGGGATGGATGCTCACGCAGTCGCCTCGGACGGGGCCGTTCCTACCTCTTTCGAATGCTGAGGGCTCGCCGGCTCCTGCCTGCGCGGCACGATCATGCAGGTCAGCGTGGCCTCGCAAGCCAGCTTGCCGTCGATATAGGCCTTGCCTTCCATTTTTCCGGCGCGCGGGCGAAAGCTTACAACATTGACCTCAATGCGGATTTGATCGCCGGGCGTGATCGAGCGGCGGAACTTGGCGCCGTCGATCCCGGTAAAGACCGCCAGTTTCGAGTGGCGGTCCTCGAGCTCAGAAAGCAACAGCACCGCCCCGGCCTGGGCCATCGCTTCAATCACCAGGACGCCGGGCATGATCGGCGCACCGGGGAAATGCCCCTGGAAGAACGGCTCGTTCATCGTCACGTTCTTGAGGGCCACGACTTTTTTTTGCGGCTCGAAGTCGAGCACGCGGTCAATCAGGAGAAAAGGGTAACGGTGGGGCAGGAAATCCATGATTTCCTGGATGGTCAAGGTCATGCGGCGGCTCCTCCAGAGCGGTGGGGATGTGGATTGAACGCTCGTTCGGATTATAAATATCCGCGCCGTCCGGGAATCCATCGTTTGTACGCGCGCCCATCCGTCGCTACTTCTTGATTTTGCGGGCGGCGGCGTCGGGGTCCCAGAAATCGGCGGCCAGGTTCTGGTTGAAGCTCACGCGATCAATGAAATATTGCCGGACAGGGTCGCCGTTCTTGAGGCGCGTGACAGTGAACGGAGTCGGAAAGCCCTGAATGGTGTGGTAGTCGTCGTACTCTTCAGTGTCAGTGTTCTTGTCGTGGTAGACAGGGTCGCGCCACTGGAAGGAGCGAGAGAGCGGCAGGTGCGTCTGGACGTCCATGAGGATGGTGATGGACTCATTTTGCGGTGAGATGAGCGTGACCTGTTCGCCCAGGTGCCGCTCCACCATGTGCTGTCCCTCGTAGAGAAGGATGGTGTTGGGGTCCTTCATCCAGAGCTTCACGGCGGTCTCAATAGAATGGTCGCGGCGGCGCAGGTAGTCCTCGGCAATATCCTTGTCGAGCGGCCTCTTGCCGCGATAGGTGACCTCCCAAGCCTGGCGACCGACATAGAACTGCACAACATCGCGATGGCTGGTGTATTCGGTGCGGTCGTGGTCGGGCCACTCATGAAACTCGAAGAACTCGGTGGTTCCGGGATCGGGATTGCCCTGATAAAAGACGGCGATGTGGCCGTGCCGCTCCATGTTGTTGATGTTGAACCAAAGCTGGCCGCCGAGCGCCTGCACCATGGCGTCAAGGGCCGCGCGTGCCTGAGCCGCATTTCTGGCTGCGTCCTGGTCGCCTGCCTGCGCAGGCACCGGCGTCGGCGCCACGAGCATCAACACCGCCAAAGTTGCAGATGCAAGGGCTGCCGGCAGAATCTTCCGCATGAATCCTCCGAACTCGAGTGTCTGCATAGAATGACGCAGACGGAACGCTCTAGGCGCGTGAAGCCCAGGAAAAAAGCGTCAGGCCCAGGTTCGAGCATAGCGGAAGGGGACGCAAGCGTGGAGCACGGCTTCAGACGGCCTTGAGGAGGCGTGCCGGCAGGAAGATGATGGCGCTGACGAGGTCAAGGACGCCGCCCACGGCGATGCCGACCACACGAAATGGCAGCAAGAGCAACCAGACGATCGGATAAAGCACCAGGGCCAGCAGGGCGAGCGGCCAGCAAATTACGAGAAGAATGCACCAAAGAAGGAATTTTGCCATAGCTTGATGCGCCTCGTTCGCGCGTGGTGCTTCATCCATTGTTACGCAGATGCGGGGCGGTGAGTTCCATTCAGGCTACTTGGCCTTCTTTTTGGTGCGAGCGGCGCGCAAGGACGCCGGAGTTTTTGGAGGCTTGGACGGGGTTCCGGTCCGGACGGCGAGGATCTTTTTCCGGTCGCGGATCGCCTTGATGCGGTCTTTCTCGGGAAGGGCGAGAATGGCCTTGGTCTTTGGCGGGAGCTTGGCAAAGATCAGCGTATGCGCCCTTTTCAGCTCGTCTTCAATCTCACGCGGACGCAGAACATCCCAGCGCTCGACGGCAATCCAGTGCGCTCGCGCCAAGTGCGGAGCGGGAATGATCCCTTCGCGCTCCAGCAGCTCATGAAAGCGCTCGGTTCCGCAGTGGAACCAGAGAACGCCGGTTCCGGTGCCATCGAGATCGGTCATGGCGAACATTTTTCCGCCGATGTCGCGATCGCCGGCCCAGTAGACGAGGTGATGGCCCCAGTTCAGGGTTTCCCTGGCAAAGGGCAGCGCCAAGCAAATCTCGCGAATGCGTTCGTTGTCCATGGCGACATTTTATGGGCAAAAGTTAAAGGCGGAGCGGCCGAGTTGCGTTTCGGCGATCAATGTCCATGCAGCAGGCGGTCGAAGGCGGGTCCCTGGAATTTGGCCTCGAAGTCCGTGAAGCGGCGTTCGAGCTCCCATTGCGCCGAGGCCTTCTGGCTGCCGCGGAGGAAGTCAGCGCACGGGGTCGGAACCTCGCCTGTGAAATCCGCCCGGCACGCGTCAACCATTTTGCCGTAGTCGTCCGGCTTTGCCCACAGGCTCGCGCCGGGCAGGAAACCGTGTTCCATTCCGGTTCGCGCGAGTTGCTTCAAATCGCGGTATGTAAGGCCATAATCGATGGCCGCGCGCACATACTCGTGGGTCAGGTCGATGCGGCTCACGCCCTCGTCGTCGGTCGAGAGCGCGACGGGTACATGCGCTGCGCGGTAAACAGGAAACGGATGCCGGTCGCCCGCAATGCCAAGAATGCCTTCATTCGAGCTCAGATTGATTTCGACCATGATATGGCGGGCGGCCATCTCCGTGAGCAAATCGCGCGGCCGGTCCTCCTGCATCACGTCGACGCCGTGGCCGATGCGCTCCGCGTCGCCGAGTTCAATGGCCTGGCGGATATGAAAGCAAAGGCCCTCCGGCGGCACCATGCCGGGTGCGAGCTCACCAGCGTGCAGCGAGATGTGAACGCCGGGGTAGACGGAATGCAAGTAGCCAACCATCTTCATCTGCAGCGTGTAATCGCGCATGGCAATGTAGCCATCCTCGGGCTGCACGAAGTTGATGCCCACCCAGGTGTCGTCCTTTGCGTTCATGCTAGCCTGCACGGTTTCAAAGCCGAGCAGAGTTTGCGCAAACACCTGCTCAGGAGTGTTGGCGCGAAGTACCTGGTAAATGTAGCGAAGTTCGACCTGGCACGCGGGAGCAGGCTGCGACGTTCCGCAGTGCTCCATTTGTTTGCGACCAGTTTCGGCCTGGAGTACTTCGTTGCGGTCGGCCGTCACTTCGTCGCGCAGTCCGTGGTCGAGCAGTTGCTGGCGGAACACGGCGAAGGCTTGCGGACCGGCCTGCGCCAGCCTTGCGTTCCATCCAATCTCTCCTGCGATTTTCCTGGCGTTCGAGAAGGGAGGTGTCTCCATCAACTCGAGATACTGGTTGTTCTGCTCCGCGGCGCGGCTCGCCACTTCGTCGATCCATTCGGCCTCGTGCGTTTTGCTTGTGCCATCAAAGTGACCAAACGTGGCAAAAAACTGATCGTGACCGCTCCAGCCAGGCGTGGCGACAAAGCTGCGAAGAGAGAACGAGTCAATGAGCTTGTCATAGAGCGCCTGGTCCGCCGCTGAGAGATTACCGGAGAGCTCCTTCGCGGGGATCACGTCCTTTCCCCGGCACGGCGGCTTGGCGAAGCTCAGGCTGGTCTTGTCAACGCAAAGGCCGTCTTCGCCAGCGTCACGGATGAATGTCTCGGCATAGACCGCGCCGGAGAGGTGGACGTGCAGGTCCGCGCCCTTTGGGAAATCGCTCAGGAAGGCGCGAAGTGTTTCGGGGCCCTGATGCAGATTGGCTTCATAGATGAGCGCGGTGCGCGCCTCGGCCCGGGTGCGCACGCCTTGCGAAGGGTGTCCTTGTCCGCAGCCACCGAGCGCCGCCAGCGCAACGCTTGCAGTCACTTGCAGGAGAGGCGAAGCTATAGGGCGGCGCATGATTGCTCTCCAGTGTAGTCCAGAGCGGCGGCTTGGCCCTGCACTGACGGCTTGGTATACTGGTCAGGTTGTTTGCAGCGAACTGTTCGTGGACTTCGCCTGCCGTTTCGAGGCTGCCAGGAACTCCGCGTCCGCCACGGCGGACAACTCAACTGAGGCCAGATAGCTCAGTGGTAGAGCGCGGCCCTGAAAAGGCCGGCGTCGGCGGTTCAATCCCGTCTCTGGCCACCACTCCAATTGAGGTCCTTCGACTCGGTCGCCGAGACGCCCTCGCTCAGGATTTCGCCTGCGGGCTCAGACGCCCGCAAGACGGCTCAAGTTCAATCCCGTCTCTGGCCACCATACCCACGCAGGAAACGCAACTGTCCACTTCGACTGAGGCCAGGTAGCTCAGTATTAGAGCGCGGCCCTGAAAATGGCCGACTAGTCGGCGGGGCAATTCCGTTTGGGGCCCGTCTCTGGCCACCACTCCATTCGAAGGCTCGCGTACAATAAATCTACCCAGCCGGGAGGCTGAAGCCCCTTTGTTTGCGACTCTTACCCCTTTGCTTGCTGTCGTTAGCCCGCATGGGGGAGAGGTGCGCTCGGCTGCAGCCTATCTGGCCTTCGCCCCGGAGGGCGCCTTCCACCACTACCTGAGAATGCAGTACGCCGACCAGACCTTTAAGGGGCTTTACCACTGGAATTTCTTTGATGCGGCGGTGCTTTTGCCCTACTTCGCGGTGATGATTGTGCTGGCGCTCTATGGCGTCCACCGCTACACCATGGCGTACCAGTACTTCAAATATCGCAAGAACTACAAGCCCAACCCGCCCAGGCCGTTTGACGAACTGCCGCTGGTGACAGTCCAACTGCCTATCTTCAACGAGCAGTTTGTCATCGACAGATTGATTGAGGCCGTGTGCACGATGGAGTATCCGCGCGAAAAGCTCGAGATCCAGGTGCTCGACGACTCGACCGACGAGACCTGCGAGGTGGCCGAGGGCATCGTTGAGCGCTATGCAGCCCTGGGGCACAACATCGTTTATATCCATCGCACCAATCGTCACGGCTACAAGGCAGGGGCTCTCGATGCAGGGCTGAACGTGGCAAAGGGAGAGTTCGTTGCCATCTTCGACGCCGATTTTGTTCCACCACCTGATTGGCTGATGAAGGTGATTCACCATTTTGGCGAGCCCGAGATCGGAATGGTTCAGACGCGCTGGACGTACCTGAACCGCGACTACAGCATCCTGACTCAGATCGAGGCCATTCTGCTCGACGGCCACTTCGTTCTAGAGCACGGCGCGCGCGCCCGCTCCGGTGAGTTTTTCAATTTCAACGGTACCGCTGGCATGTGGCGGCGACAGGCCATTCACGATGGAGGCGGCTGGCAGCACGACACGCTCACGGAAGATACCGACCTCAGCTATCGCTCGCAGATGGCCGGGTGGAAGTTCAAATACCTGCCAGATGTCGAATGTCCTTCTGAGTTGCCCATCGAGATGACCGCGTTCAAGACCCAACAGGCAAGATGGGCCAAGGGGCTAATCCAGACGAGCATCAAGATTCTGCCCAAGGTTTTTCGCTCCAGCGCTCCCCGCAAGAACAAGATCGAGGCCGTCTACCACCTGACGGCCAATCTGAGCTATCCACTGATGGTGATCATGTCGGCTCTGCTGATTCCAGCGATGATCTGCCGCTTCTACCAGGGCTGGTTCCAAATGCTGCTTATCGACGTGCCCCTCTTCACCGCATCCACGTTTTCGATCGCCGTCTTCTACGTGATGAGCGAGCGGGAAATCTACCCCAAAACCTGGAAGAAGACTTTTTACTATTTGCCTTTTTTGATGGCGCTCGGCATCGGCCTGACGATCACGAACACCAAGGCGGTAATCGAAGCTCTGCTTGGCGTCAAGAGCGCGTTTGTGCGCACGCCGAAGTACCGCGTTGCGCGCAAAGGAGAGAAGTCGCAGGCCGCCAAGTATCGCAAACGGCTGAAGCTGGCTCCATGGATCGAGCTGCTGATGGGGTGCTACTTTGCCGGCGCGATCTACTACACGTTTACCAACAACAACTTCTTCACCGCGCCGTTTCTGATTCTCTTTGTCGTGGGGTACTGGTACACAGGCCTGATGAGCCTGCTGCAAGGCCGCTTCGAGCGCTGGCGTACCGGCGTCAATACCGACGAATCCAGCCCCAAGCCGTTTCCGGTCGGCGTGTAACGACGACGGCGCGGCGATAAGCCGGAGAGCGCAGGCGCGGCGAACGATTCTCGCAGCAGGTGCACGATGCAAGACAATTCATTCAGCGCGCTTTTCGCCACGCCACTTGGCATTGCCTGCTTTGCAGTCTTCTTCATCGCGGTCTGGTATCTGGCGCTCTCCCTGATCGGCATTATGAGCGGATGGCACGCTCTCTCAAAGCGCTTCAAACAAGAGACCGCGCCGTACGGCGAAATCAAGGCCGTTGGGCCTTTTTTCTACTCGATCTACATGCGTTTCTGGAGTCACTATTCAAGCGTGGTCCGTCTGACCGCAGCGAGCGACGGGCTCTACGCTTCGGCTTTGTTTCTATTCCGAATTGGTCATCCTCCGCTGCGCATCCCGTGGAGCGAGATTCAATTCGGAAAGACGCAGTGGTTCTTCAGAACGTACGTTGTTCTAACGCTGGGCCACGAGGAGATGATTCCGATGCGCATTTCACAGCGCATGGCGCGCAATCTTGGAATTCTCGATCGTGTCCATGGATGAGCTTGCCAATCGTGACGGAAGTTTATCTTCCTTGCTACCGCCTCTCAAGGGGCGCGATGCCCTGTGCTACATTGGCGCCATGGTGTTGAAAAACTTGGGCGTAGCGGCCATTTTGTTTTGCTTTGCGTTTTCTCCCGGTGCAAGTACAGCACAGACTGCAAAACCTCCGTCGCCGGCCGCGAGCGCGACGAACCCAGCTCCATCAACGCCGGCCGCTTCACCGGCAACGACGCCTTCGACGGCAAATCCCATCCCGCGGAGCGACTGCGACGGGGCCGCGTGCGATGCTCCGCCGGCGCACATCACGATTGCCACGCCTGCGCCCGCGCCCGCCCCATGGCCGTTGCAGGACAGGATCACATGGGCCGCGAACCTCATTCTCATTCTGATCATTTATGTAGCAGCGATGCTTGGCATTCCTGCTCTGCGCAAGATTGCCCGGCAGATGAAGTATGTAGAACTGACAGCACAAGCGGCAGCGGAGAGCGCCAAAGCGTCGCTGATGTATGCCGAGGCGCAGGCGCTTACCCAACGGCCCTGGCTGGTTGTGAGCGCGGAGGCCGAGCCCGGCCCCAATAACAGATTTACGATCGTCGCCACAAACCGAGGCCGCAGTCCTACGCGAATCGGCACGCTTACCGATACGATCGTGATCGCGCGGGATGAGGCCGACCTGCCGGCCGCTCCAGTTTTTCATGGCGAACCAAAAGCCCCGCGTGTTCCCATCATCCTGCTGCCGGGAGAATCGACGGAACTGAAGACCTTCAGTCGCGACGATGTGAGGTCGGTTTGCGAGGCCGCGGAGGATCTGCGCCGCGTGGAGCAATGGGAGGCCAAAATCTTTCTGTACGGCGAGATCACCTACGTGGACTTGCGCGCGCCGGCAGACAGGGCGCCGTATGAGACCGGATGGTGCTGCTGGTATATCCATGGCCACCAGAAGAGCGGCATGGTTATTGCGGGCTCGCCGGAGTACAACCGGCATACGTAGTTGTTTCCCGGCTGCACGTCCCCGGACGCGGGATTTAGTGCCCCGTGCCGCCGACGGTCATCCTATCGAGCTTGATGGTTGGCATGCCGACGCCGACGGGGACGCTCTGGCCATCTTTGCCGCAGGTTCCGATGCCCTCGTCGAGCTTCAGGTCGTTGCCCACCATCGAGACGTACTTGAGCGCCTCCGGCCCATTGCCGATAAGGGTCGCGTCGCGCACCGGCGCAGTTACCTTGCCGTCTTCGATGAGGTAAGCCTCGGACGCGGAGAAGACAAACTTGCCATTTGTGATGTCGACCTGGCCGCCGCCGAAGTTGACCGCATAGAGGCCGCGCTTCACGCTGCGGAGAATGTCTTCGGGCGCGTCGTCGCCGGCGAGCATGTAGGTGTTGGTCATGCGGGGCATGGGAATCGACTGGTAGCTTTCGCGACGGCCTGAGCCGGTGTTGGCCATGCCCATGAGGCGCGCCGAAAGCTTGTCAGAAAGATAGCCCTTGAGGACGCCATTTTCGATCAGGACGGTTTCCTGCGTTGCCGAGCCCTCGTCGTCCACGTTGAGCGAGCCGCGACGGCCCGCGATCGTGCCATTGTCGACGACGGTGACTTTGGAACTGGCGACCGATTGGCCGATCAACCCGGCGAATGCCGACGTCTTCTTGCGGTTAAAGTCGGCCTCGAGCCCGTGGCCCACCGCCTCGTGCAGCAGAATTCCGGGCCAGCCCGGGCCGAGGACCACCTGCATTTCGCCAGCGGGCGCGGGCACCGCACCCAACTGAAGGATTGCGCCGCGCGCGGCTTCGTGCGCCAGGGCCTCCGGGCTTTTGGAGTGGGCGAATTGATCGAGGCCGGCGCGCCCGCCGCCGCCAGCTGCGCCCTTGGTGGTGACCGCGCCCTCTTTCGCGATGACCCAAACATTCAGCCTGCACAAGGGCTGTGTGTCGCTGGCGAACGCGCCGTCCGACGCGGCGATCAGAATGCGGCGCAACTCCTCGCTATACCCGGCGCGCACTTGGACAATGCGTGGGTCGAACGCACGCGCGGCGCGATCGGCGCGCAGAATCAGCTCCAGCCGCGCGGCCAGGTCGAGATCGAAACCGCCCAGCGGAACCGGATAAAGATCGGCCCCGCGCGTCTCAGTGAATCCCTGCACGGGTTGCTTGGCCGGGCCCGAGGCAATCAGCGCCGCAGTCCGAGCGGCATGCAGCAGGCGCTCCGGGCTCAGATTGTCAGTGTAGGCATAGCCTGTGCGCTCGCCGCTTAGAACGCGAATCCCGCAGCCGGCGCTGGTGCCCTGGCTGGCCGACTTCACAATCTGCTCGTCCACGCCCAGCGAGGTGGCGGTAACCGACTCGAAGTAAAGGTCGGCGTAGTCGCCGCCGGCGCTGAGTGCCTGGCCGAGGCAGCGCTCCAGCAACCGCTCCGTCAGGCCGAACTTCTCAAAAAAGTAACGCCGATGGCTCGAATTGGGGGAAGTTTCCGGATGCGTCATCGTAATCCAAGTGTACCTTTATCGCGTCTGATTCAGCGATGCTCGGGGTGTGCCGTTCGCACCGTGTTCCCGCCGTTCGATTCTGGGTACGCCGGGTCCACGAACGCCCAAGCAGGCACGAAAAACCATGCTAGGATTCGAGCCATGAAGAGATTTCTTGCGGCAGCCCTGTTGTTGATGACGTTCGCAAGTCCGGCGTTTGCATACGGCCAGCACCATCACCACCATCACCATCATCATCACCATCCCGCATAGGCTGGATTTCGGGTTGCAGCGCCCTTGCGCGACAGCGGGGTTTCTTTCTGGGTACTTGAGTCACCAAGGATTGGTGCTTAGCGGTCGTGTCCGTGTTAGGATGCGCCCATGGGCAAGTTCCTTGCGATGGCGCTGTTTTTGACGATTTTCGCGAGCCCCGTGTTCGCGGGCAGCCAACACCACAAGTCTCCTCGCCAACACCAGGACTACCGCTACCACGCCCCGAAACACTACAAAGCGCAACACCACGCCCACCATCAGAAGTCTCATAGCCACCACTCGGGCTAATCCATGTTCCGCGGAGTCAGCTTCGCTCCATCCTTCCTCCAGTTCCAGCGTGTGGCCTCATCCATATAAGATTCTTGCCATGGCCGATCAGGACGATCCGCGTTACCCCATTGGAAAACTCAAGCCGCCCGCTGAGAGCACACCGGCGCTACGCGCAGAACAAATTGAGAGTCTGCGCCTGCTGCCTGAGCGGTTAAGCACGGCGGTGGCCGGACTGAACGACGTGCAGCTCGACACGCCGTACCGCGACGGCGGATGGACGGTGCGCCAAGTAGTGCATCACTTTGCGGACAGCCACGCCAACAGCTACATCCGCTTCAAGCTCGCCCTCACCGAGGATTGGCCCACGATCAAGCCCTACGACGAAGCCGCGTGGGCGCGGCTGCCCGATGCGAGCCTGCCGATTGAGCCCTCGCAGGTCTTGATCACAGGTTTGCACCAGCGCCTGGTGGGGCTTCTTGAGACCATGTCCGATGAGGGTTTTGAGCGCGGTTTTATCCATCCGGAACGCGGACGCGTGAGCCTGGCAACCAACCTGGCAATCTACGATTGGCACTCGCGTCATCACACGGCTCACATTACCAACCTTCGCGCCCGCAAGGGCTGGTAGAGAGAATCGTGGACGCCGGCGAACGGGCCAATCGGCAAAAGGCCGCCGCTGGTGGCTCCGGCGCCGGACCCGCGCCGCCTGCGCAACTGGTACAGATCATCGAATCGTATCTCGCAGATCACCCAGCGGCTGCACTGTTGGAGGACGGGCGTGCCGCATTCGATATGCGCACCGCTCACTACTCTGTTGCCGATTCGCACGGCCGTTGTTTGTTGGAAGTGTGGAGCGAAGAGCGGAACCTGGTGCGCACTGTTATAGAAGTGCACGAGCGCGCGCAATGCCTGCGGCTAGTGACGCGCCGGATGGGAGCAGCCAAGCCGCAAACTCTTGAGCTTGTACCCACCAACGATCGGCGGACACCCACGGCGCGCGACACCGCGCGCCGAAATTACATGCGGCTATTGGAACGCGTTCTCTCTCGCCAGTTCATCGGCGCCAAGGTCGACGGCATGCGCACTGCCATGGACCTTGAGCATAGCTTCGGCCCGGCCTATACGCGGGGACGGCTGCTTAAAGGCAGCGCAGCCGACGCGGTGATCGGTGTTGGCGATGCCGAATCCGCATCGACGATCGACGGCGTTCTCACCCTGGGGATTTTGTGGCTCGACTACTGCCGCAATCATGGTGACGCGCGGCGTCACTTCGGCGGCCTGAAGGTTGTGGTTCCCGCGGGATCGTGGCGCACCACGGCCGAGCGCGTGGCATGGCTGAACCACACGACCGCGGACTTTCAATTATTCACGCTCGACGAACGCAGCGAGGAACTGGCGCCGGTTGATTTTCGCGACACCGGCAACCTGGATTCGCGCCTCGTCCATGCATTTTCTTCAGTCGAGGCTCTGCAGCGCTGCCAATCCGGCATCGATCGGCTGCTGGCGCTCGTTCCCGATGCAGCACGCGAGCGGGTTGAGCTTCGGCCCCATTCCGCGACCGAAGTTGGACTGCTCGTGCACGGCCTGGAATTTGCGCGGGTACGCCATGGCGCAGCGGCGCATTCTTTTGCACGGCAGGATGAGGTGACCTTTGGAGCAGGCGCAAACGAGACGCTACTCAATGAAGAAAATGAGCCCCTCTGCCGCAATCTCTTTGAGCGCCTTTTTCTGAGCCGACAGGCTGACGGCGCGCACACCGAAACCCTTTTTCGCATGGCGCCTGAGCGGTGGCTTGAGTCGCGGCTGCGGTCCGGAATCGCCGAGCTATTGCCGGAGTTGCGAGGCGACCAGCTCTACACGCAGGTTCCAGCGCTTTCAACTGGCGACCGCGGCATGCTCGACCTGCTTACGCTGGACCGCAACGGCCGACTGGTTGTTTTAGAGTTAAAGGCCAGCGAGGACCTGCATCTGCCCTTGCAGGCCCTCGACTACTGGATTCGCGTGAGAGCACTGAACGCGGACCGCCAGGCCGCTCCACCTGCCAGTATGCCGCGCTCGGCATTTGAGCGGAGTGGCTACTTCGCGGGGGCTGAAGTTTCAGCTCTTCCTCCTCGCTTGATCCTCGCCGCGCCGGCTCTGCGCATTCACCCGGCGAACGAAACGGTGCTGCGGTATTTTTCGCCGGAGATCGAGTGGGAGTTTATCGCTCTCAGCGAACATTGGCGCCGGGAACTCAAAATCGTTTTTCGCAAGCGCAGCAGCGACCGCGCCGGACACTGAGGATTACTGCTTGTTGCCTCGGCGCCAAAGTTCCCTGCGGATGGGTCGGTGACCGCAGAATCCTGGCTGGATTTCGCGGGGAGATGTTAAAAGCCCAGCCCCTGGCCCCCATTCAAGCGGGCAAGAGGCTGGGCCTCGAAGCAATAAGTTATTTTTAATATATCCCGTTAAAACTCATTAAGATCCGACTTACCGGAAAGAGCGACTGGCCTCCAAAGTATTCTTCATGTCCACTGGCTTCGCGGTCATCAGCCCTTTTTCTTGTATTGCCCGCGGCGCGAAGGCAGGATCTGCAACTGCTCAAAAGGGCCGCTTAATTTCTTGTTTGCGACCTTCAGCTCTGGCCGCGAACCTTCGCCCTCTTCCCCGCGACGTTCCTTGCTTTTTACGTTCGGCTCCGGATTGGGCGAAAAAGAACCTGGATGCAAATAGTTGACCTTTGCGCGGGTACTTTCTGCGGTAACTCCGTTCTTTGCTTCAGATGAAACTGTCGATTCGGAAATCGGAATGAAGGCCCGCAACGAAGCCGGCAGATCGGATTCGGCGTGCGCCGTCTCGGGCGGATCGTCGTCTTTCGCTGACGCAGGCTCCATACGCGTGAACATCGGTTCAAAAGGCGCAATTGCATTCATCAGTGCCTCAAGGCCGGCACTTGGCGATGCGTGATGTTTTGCGAGGTCCAGGTCTCTGATCGCCTGGGAAAAGCGCATACCCCTCAGCTCGCTGAGCCGAGGCAGCGAAAGCCGGGTCGTCTTTTCCGGCGCCGGCTTCGCAAGCTGGTGGCTTGGTTCGTTGCTGTTCGGGGCGCTGGGAGCCGCAGGCGGCGACTGGTCGCGCTCAGGCTTCGATTCCGGGAGAACCTGATCGAATTGCGATGCGATCTCAGCCAGCGCCAATGGAATTTCCTCCTGCGTCTGATGCGCAGGCTCCGCCAGCGAGCGTGGCACGAGTTGAATTCGGTGGGCCGTAGCCGGCACTGTGGGTTCAGCCTGATTTGCGGGCACAGCCCTGGCGGCCTGAAAGGATCCATCGAAAAGCGGAACGGTTGCGGCGATTCCCTCCGGCGGTCTTGCTGCAGGCTGATTTGGCGAGGCCGCGACGTCTAGGTCAAGACTGGCACGGCCCACTTCGATGGCCTGCTCGAGAGTCTGAAGCATTTCCCAGTCCGTGGCCTGGCCCTGTTTGCGAAGCGGCTTACCCATTTCCTTGATGGAACGCCGGAATTCAGGATCGGCCTTTGCCAGTCGCACGCGGTTAAGGACGAACCCCACCGCAGGCGCCTTGACGCGCTGGAGAGTGTTGGCCACGGTCCGCAACTGGGCACGCGTGGTCACGCCGGATTCAATCACGACGATAGTGCAGTGAGCGGACTGCACCAGCCGCTCTGTTTCTTCGGAGTCAGCGAGTGGCGCAGCGTCGACGAGAACCATCTCCCCTTGCGCCTCTTCCGTCCGGTTCAGACTTTCTGCAGCATCCGCAAGCACTGTCGTTCTTCCCATGGTCTCCAGTCGCTTTTTCAAGCGAGTCGCGACTGTTGTCACGCCGACTTCAGGGCCAGTGCCAGTAAAGACGCAACGCCGAAATCCGCGTTCTCTGAATCCGAGATCGATTCCAGACGCCAGGCGCAGAAGATGTTCGTCGGTAATTTCATTGGCGACTTCGGAGAAGTCGGGCAATTGCGCCATGGGCGGAAAACCAAGAAGTTGCTCTACTTCGGAAGCGATATAAACCCGCGGATCCGCCCGGTGAGCAATGACCGCGATCGCGCCACCCAGAAGCACGAAACTGAGGATGAGCACGAGCGCATTTCGAATGACACCGGAATCGGCCGAATACCAGGGAGCGACGGCGGAGGCGACAAGGCCAGGAAGTCCAGGACTGTCTTGATGGCGGGAGGTTCCCTGGAATTGCCGGCCGACACGGGGATCGTGGCCCGAATACTGGGCGGATGTTTCTGTTCGGAGCGGTTCGGGCCGGGGATCCCTTGCGGCGATAGGCTTGAGCGGCGACACTTCGCCGGTGCTGGAATGCGCAGCCTGGGGCTCGACCGCGCTCGAAGCCGCCCCAATGGACCAGGCGTTGAGCAGGTAAATCAGGGCGAGGGCCAGACCGACGAATGCGAGCCCAATCGCAATACGGCGATGTAGTTGCAAGCTGCGACGAATCTCGAGGTGGAAGATCGACCGCGATCGATCGACGGTCTGATTGAAAAGAGGCGCCGAAGCGAAGGCTCCGGAAACGCCGACAGGCGGCCGGGGTGAGTTTGGCAGAACGAATTGTGCGAAACTCTCGCTCACTGAGCCGCTCCAGCGATTGCCAAATCGGAATCTCGCAGAAGGTTCTGAAGTTCAACTCGCGGGCGCTGCATTTTCCCGGACTTGATCATGAGCAATGACGATGCATAGCCCGATTTTCAGAGTGGAAGCATGGGATCAAAACGTCGACGATTTGCGTGCATTCGCATTCCCGCCTGGCGATGAACCGAGATGCTTCCGCTTTATTCATTGCGCCTAACTGGTGAAGCAGTTTTCGATCGCGTTGCAGCCGGCATTTGGGTTCGTTGGCGCCGAAGTCTGTGGTATCGAAGCTATCCGCTTGAACCATCTGGATCAATGCCGCAAAGGTGGGACTTGCAGCGGAAATCGCTGCATCCTTAGGCACCATGTTTCCCAGGCAAGTTGGTAACGGCGGGAGATTACTTTGGTCGTAAATGACCGGGCGGATTCCGGGGATGCCGCCGAGCGGCTGCAGCGGGAATTGCGATAACCAGAGGGATCATGGAAGGCGCATTCCACGAGCAACTGGGTCAGGTTTATGCGTCGCTCATTTCGCGACCGCGGGCTTCGCGTCCCATGGCCGCCAAAGCAGCGAGCGAAAGCGCGACGACGACCACGGTGATGGCCAGTACGGCGCGATAACTGCCCCAACGCTCGGCTGCAAGCGCCTGGCCTTTACCGTTCCACGACGTAATGAGCCCGCCCAGTTGATACGCCAAGCCGGGCGCGGTGGCACGCACCGGAGCGGGCGACAACTCCGTGAGGTAAGCCGGAACGACACCCCATGCGCCCTGCACCATGAATTGCATCAAGACTGCGCCGACGCCAAGAGAGAAGGCTGAGTGGCCGAAGGCATAAAGAGGGATGACGGGAATGGCCAGCAGCGCCGCAGTCACGATTGCCTTTTTGCGGCCCCATCTTTCAGAAAGCGTGCCGAAGACGATTCCCCCAGCGATGGAGCCAAGGCCGTAGAGAACTCCGATGAGGCCGATGGCCGGCGGAGAGAGCTTCATCTGCACAGCGAGGAAAGTTGGATAAACGTCCTGCGTTCCATGCGAGAAGCTCATGAAGGCCGTCATAAGGACGATGAGGAAAAGGAACGTCGGCAAGAAGTGGATTAAGTCGCGCGGCCATGCGGGAGCGGCATGGGCATGGGCCATTCGCTTGCGGGCTCCGGCGAGCCAGACGGGCGATTCGGGTACGCGAGCCTGAACATAAAATGCGAGCAACGCGGGTGTGGCCCCGAGGATGAACAGACCTCTCCAGCCGAAGGCGGGAACAGAGACCCCATGCCAACGGAAGCCCGCAAACAAAAGGCCGAAGGCCACCGAAGCCAGAATCGATCCGAATGCGTACCCTTCCTGGAGGATGCCGGAGAATGTGCCGCGGCCCTCTTTGGGCAGAGATTCAAAAGCGAGTGCGGCACCTACGCCCCATTCTCCACCCATGGCAATTCCAAACAGGGCCCTTAATACCAGGAGGACATTCAGCGTAGGCGCGAACGCACAAGCGAACTCGATGACGGAGAAGCCAATGATGTTGGCCATGAGCACGGGACGGCGGCCGTAGCGATCCGCCAACATGCCGAACACGAGCGCGCCGACGGGACGAAAGGCCTGGGTGAGGAATACCGCTCCGAGAACCGTCGAGGGTTTTGTGCGGAACTCGCCGGCAATTGCGTTGACGCAAAAGACGAGCAGAAAGAAGTCGAGGCTGTCGAGAGTCCAGCCAAGAAATGCGGCCAGAAAAACATGGCGCTGGGAGCGGGTGAGCTTCTGGAATGGGCCGAGAAGGGACACAGGCGGGAGCATAACAGACCGCAGGGAACGTCAATGGAGCGGATTCCGAGCGCTCAACCGAAATGTGGAGCCGAGCGGAATTGGTTTACGGGTGAACGAGGGGAATGCACAAGGCTGGACATTATCTGTTGCAACGACTATCCAAGGCAAAGCATCTTAGAGTGTGGGGCATTGTGCTTCGTTGATCCAGGACGACCGGAGCGGGGCCAGGGGGATTCTTGAATGGTGAGCCTGAAGTCTGAGATCGCACAGTCAACGCCGTTCTCGAGCCTGGAGGAAGAGGCGATCCTGAATGTGTTGCGCACTTCGGATTGCCTGCAACGCGCGTTTCAGCACAAGACCCGTGATTGGGGACTTACCCAAACGCAGTACAACGTGCTGAGGATTCTGCGCGGTGCGCCGCCGGAGGGGCTGGCTTGCGCTGCCATTGGCGAGCGCATGATCGCAACCGAGCCCGACATCACGCGCTTGCTTCGCCGACTGAAGGTCCTCAAGCTGATCCGGCAACACCGCGACCGCGAGGATCGCCGCGTGGTGATGACTCAGATTTCCGAAGCGGGCCTTGATTTGTTGCGCGCCATGGATCCGGTGATACAGAGAATCCCGCCGGAACTGCTCGGCCATATCGGCCGCGGAGAACTGGCGGAGATGATCCGGTTGCTGGAGAGCGCGCGCCAATCGTGCGTGGACGCAGAGCCGCCCAAATAGCGCTTCAAGGCTAAAGATTGCTGGGAATGTTGCGGAGAGAGAGGGCTGCGTTATGTGGCGACGATCTTTTGAGCCACGGTCTCCTCATCCATATCCGACTGGATGATCTTGTTGTGCAAGCAATAGAGAGCGAGCTCCAGCCGGTCCGAAACTCCGAGCTTGTCGTAGATCTTGCGCAGGTAGTTCTTGATGACTTGCTCGGTGGTGCCCAATTGGAAGGCGATTTCCTTGTTTCGCTTGCCTTGAGTGATGCAGGTGATGATCGACATTTCCTTGGGCGAAAGGCGGGGCTGGTTGCGCGGACTGACGAGCGCGGCAGCCTGAGCGCGATAGGCATCGATCACCCAGTTGACGGACTGGTTGTCAATCCATGTTTCGCCGGCGGCAATGCGGCGCACGCAACGAACCAGGAGATCTGGCGAAATGGAGCGGGAAACAATGCCGCGAACGCCGCGCCTGTAGAGTTCGACCGTGTGGTTTTCGTCTGCCGCAACAGCCTGGACGATCAGTTTTACATCGGGGGCGAGACGCAGGATTTCAGGGATCGCATTGGCCGTGCCGGCCAGCATGCCGCCCTCTAAAAGCACAATGTCAGTGGGATAACGCTCGATTGCCGAGCGGAGATTCTCAAGCGAGTCAGCCTGTGCAACGACTCGGATGTCATCTTCCAGAGCAAAGACCTTCCGAATCCCAACCCGGTAAATAGCCTGGGAATCCGCGAGAATTACGCGAATGGTACCCGGCTTGACCGGAGTATCAAGGCTCTCACCATCAGGGTTATCGTCGAGGATTTCCATAGTCGGCTGCCGTCAAGCCAACCGCAACCTCAATGCTCCGCGAATCGATAGTCATCAATCGTGGCTGCAGCGAGGTGCTCATTGTGGCTTGAGGAGCAGCGTACCACACGTCCCTTGCAGTGGACTAGAACATCCTGCGAGGCGCCCAGGACGGCACGTGGCATCCGCATGGAAAAGTTGACATCGAGTCCGACCGGCAAAGCCTCGCCAAGAGCGAAGAGGACACCGCTCGCGGAGATGTTGCGAGTGAGGCCCGCAATCTCATTTGATCCAGACGAGAGGACCACTGGCAGAGAAAGAGGAAACCGCACTGCGCAGCGAACTTCCTGCCGGCCGTCAGCGGTCGATTGCCCACCGGATGACAGCGGCGAATCTGAGTGAAGAGGGTTCATAGATCGCGCTCGAAAGAGATCGGCTTCACTGTCACTGTATCCAGTTTTGCTGATTTAGCCCACGGCACCAAAGTTTTCGGCCTAGTAACCGGGCAAAGGTGCAGCGGTGGAGGGGCGGTAACTTGTGCATCCCGGGGACCCTCAATCCGCATTTTCGGGGTCGACTCCTGAGACTCTGAGAGCTTTCTGATGGCGCCCGGCAGGGCGGCGCAGGCTGTGTAAAGAGATGTTTTGTGAGGGTGAGATTTTGGCCGAGTTTGGCCGCACGAGGGCTTGGGCGGGGAAAAACTGGCCTACAAAGCGAATGAAAATCAAAGATTAGAGGAAAGTACCTATGTTTTTGTTACCCATGTTCGCCGCTAATGGGTACTTCCGTTAAAAAAATTTCTTCATAGCACTTTTGTTGTAGCGCCCCTACACAATTTGCGTTACTCTAACAAAGCAAAGTTCCAAGGCGGTTGTGTCTACCGCCGGGGAGAGGGTCAGATGAGTACGCGTAAGTTGGTTGCTCTGAAATTCGGCGTTATTGTTCTTCTTCTCGGGTCCGTATGTGCTGCAAGCGCAGCACCCTGGGGTCCGACGAAGCTTCCGCCTCCGAACGTCGCAGTGACGGCGCCCTGGGGTCCGACGAAGCTTCCGCCTCCGAACGTCGCTGTGATGGCGCCCTGGGGTCCGACGAAGCTTCCGCCTCCGAACGTTGCTGTGATGGCGCCCTGGGGTCCGACAAAGCTTCCGCCTCCGAACGTCGCGGTGATGGCGCCCTGGGGTCCGACGAAGCTTCCGCCTCCGAACGTCGCAGTGATGGCGCCCTGGGGTCCGACGAAGCTTCCGCCTCCGAACGTCGCTGTGATGGCGCCTTGGGGTCCGACGAAGCTTCCGCCCCCGAATGTTGCGTAAAGAAGCCTGCAGCGTCTGGTGCTGATCCAATAAGTTCTGTTTATCAAAATGGGCCTGCCTTCAATAGGCAGGCCTTTTTGCGTGCCGTCGCGACGGCAAAGCTCGTAAACTGTCCTCAGGCTTTTGGCCTCACAGCCCCCCCGGGTTTTTGCAGACCACAGCGAATGGGGGAGAGTTGGGCAGATGATCATCAATAATCTCGATACCGTCATCTGGATGGCGTGTCTCCTGGCTTCCGGGGCAGTCATCGCCATGCTTTTCTTTCGCCACATTTGGCGCGTTCTGCCGATGTTTTGTGTGTACTGTGTTTGGGATGTCGTGAGTAACCTTGGCCTCTATCTCGCGAACGGACACCTTAAGGACAGCGTTTTCTTTCATGTCTATTTCGGTCGAGCCATCATCGATTCCGCTCTCATCTTCTGTGTTCTCGTAGAGCTCGCCTGGTCAGTGTTGCGTCCGGTTCGGGCGTCTCTTCCTCGCAGTGCCGTGGTTCTGCTTGGAGTTTTAGTCCTGGTGGCGGGCGCAGCGATCTGGCCGTTCGCGGCCCTTCCGGGCATGGCACACGCCACGACGCGGGAGGGACTCATGTTCCTTCAACTTCAGCAGACCACATGGATCGTCCGCATTCTTGTTTTCCTGGTCCTTGCAGGCGCGAGCCAGCTTCTTTCCATTGGCTGGCGCGATCGTGAGCTGCAGGTCGCGACTGGGTTTGGTCTTTACGCCATCGTGGGACTCACGGTGGCTGTTTTGCAGACGCACCAGACAACTGAGGCACAGTACCAACAATACGAACGGATCGCGGCGGCGAGCTATTTTTGCTGCCTGTTGTATTGGGCCGTCTGTTTCGCGCAGAAAGAAGCCGAGCGCAGGGAGTTCACGCCGCAGATGCGAAGCTTTCTGCTGGCGGCTGCCGGCGCTGCGCGCACGACGCGCGTGACGATGACCGAATCGAGAAAAGACAAGTCGGAGCGAGACGACCGCTGATTCTTTGCGCAACCTGCAAATTGTGCGCATAGTCCGGCCGCGACGCCGGACATTGACATTTCCGCAGGCGGCGGGTTGTAATTAATGCAGTGGTGAAGGAGTTCACCCTTAACCGCTGTCCCTTCCAATTGGCCGGACAGATGATGACTCCTGACAGGGAATCCTGTTGCGGAGTCATGTCGCGGCCCGATCCCTGAATACACCGAGAGCAGAACCGATGGCGCGATTTCTGCGTCGCGTTAGCGATTTCAGCAAATTGCGCGCACACCGGAGACGAACTCGGCACACTCTTGTTCAAGGAGAATGGCGTTGCAGAAATATCTATTCATTGCCGCGGGCGGCGCACTGGGCTCGATTCTGAGGTACTGGGTTGGGTCTACGATCTCAGGCCGGATGGGAAGCAGGTTTCCGTATGGAACCGCGGTCATCAACATCACGGCGTGTGTGATTATCGGATTCACACTCACCTATTTTGGCAAGCGGGCGGATCTGAATCCTGCGTGGAGGTTCCTGATACCGATTGGCTTCATCGGCGCGTACAGCACGTTTTCGACCTACGAGTGGGAGACGCTTTC
>CAYOVE010000030.1:0-23461 GCA_964407295.1 uncultured Occallatibacter sp. | reverse complement strand
TCAACGATTCATCCTTCTTCTTCGAGCCGGAGAGCTCTGTCGCGCTGGGCTTCGGTTTTCGCTGCGGCTTCCTCGGATTGCTTCACATGGAGATCATTCAGGAGCGTCTGGAACGCGAATACGAGCTGGACCTGATCACCACCGCGCCGGGCGTCCGCTATCACATCACGATGACCGACGGAAGCGAGATCGACGTCGACAACCCCTCGCGCTGGCCCGAGCCGCAGTCGATCGCCGGCATCCGCGAGCCTGTCATTACCGCCAAAATCCTCACCAACGAGGAGTACGTCGGCGGCATCTTTAAGCTCGTCGAAGAGAAGCGCGGCAAGCAGATGAACTTCGAGTACGTGACCCCTACGCGCGTCATGCTCACCTACGAGTTGCCCCTGAACGAAATCGTGCTCGATTTCTACGATCGCCTCAAGTCCATCTCGCGCGGGTACGCCTCGCTTGACTACCAGCTCGCCGGCGAGTGGGAGTCACCCATGGTCAAGCTCGACATCCTCATCGCTGGTGAACCCGTCGATGCGCTGTCCATCATCGTGCATCAAGACCATGCATACGAGCGTGGCCGCGCGCTGGTTTCCAAGATGCGCGAGCTGATTCCGCGCCAGCAGTTTGAAGTCGCCATCCAGGCGGCGATCGGCGCCAAGGTCATCTCCCGTGAGACCGTCAGCCCTTTGCGCAAGAATGTTCTGGCTAAGTGCTACGGCGGCGACATCTCGCGTAAACGCAAGCTGCTGGAAAAACAAAAGGAAGGCAAAAAGCGCATGAAGCGGATCGGCAAAGTGGACATCCCGCAGGAGGCCTTCCTGGCCGTCTTGCGCGTCGGCGAAGAAAACCAGAACTGACCAGCAAAAGCAGTGCCAAACTCTTGACCGTTTGTGTTTTTTGTCACCGGATATTCATCCGCTGCTGTGGAAACCGGGCGAAATGCGCAAAACAGCCGGGATGAGGACGTTCACCGACGCCCAGGAGGCCAATCCGGCGATCTCCCATTCAAGAACAAAGAGTTACACGTTTTATCAGAAGCAGACAGATGCTGACAAGCAGAGAATTGCGGCTGGCTTCGAGGGGTTTCCCGGAAATATCCACAAAATTTTCCACAGCCTGGGTGGCTGCGGAACCCAGCACAAAGGCCCCGTGCGGACGGGGCCTTCACGCAAGAATAGAACGCTTCCTCAGTGGCTGGAGGGAGCTGAGGTTGGAGCATGTGCCGGAGGAGTAATTCCCCTCGGCCGGGGCGCCTCGCCTGCTGGCTGCGCCGGTGGCGCCGGTACACCAGACTTCAGGTTGTACGCGTCGATCACTTGCTTGGTGATGTTGGTGCCGCCGTTCGCGTAGAGCACGGGCGATTGCTGCTGCGAAATGTCGAGAACCAGCGTGAACCCCTGCCCCTCGGCATAGTTCTGCATGACGTCGTAAACCTTTGAAGCCAGCGACGTATACAGATCCTGCATATCCTGCTGCCCGTCGTTGCGCAGGTCCTCGGTCTCGCGGTCCAGTTGCTTCTTTTTATCCTCGGCGGTTTTGGCGCGGTTGGCGCGTTCCACGTCGCTAAGGTTGGCTCCCGGGTCTTGCAGAGACTTGTTCAAAGCGTCGATTTCATCGCTGAGAGACTTGAGAGAAGCCTCTTTGGGCGCGTACTTCTTCTGCAAGTCGGCAAAATCCCGCTGGCCTTCGTTCGTTTGTGCCACAGCCAACTGAAAGGCAATGACGGCGATTTTGGCGGGGCCTGCGGGAGCCGCTGCCGTTGCGGCTGGCGCGGCTGGAGTTTGTGCGCCGGCGCTCAGGACCAGTCCTGAGGCTAGCAAAAGAACAAGGGCTAACGGTCGTTTCATCGGTTTCGAAGACTCCTTCGGAATTCCTGTTCGCTCCACGGTTAGACGCAAGAACGCGTCTGACTCTTCTGACAAACCTCACGCTTTTCCACGGGGACTCTGGGCCGGACGGCGCAGCGCTTGAAAAGGACGCGAATGGAAACGTCAGCAGGAACTATCGCGATTATACAGGGACCAGTGATACCTCAACAGCCCGCCGGTGAACATTCGATAAAGCAAGCTGCTTCCCGCGCCGGCCAGGCTGTGTCCGCTCCTCGTCGACCATCCACCGCTCACCGTCTCGATGTGCGGGTGCCCCAGGTCTCGCTTTTGAGACCTGGGAATCAAAGCGCCGCGAGCGGCTATCCTTCCCTGCCCAATCCTTTAGTGTGCCGCCGGCGCCGGCTGGGGCGCATCCACCCCTGGCTGGTTCGTATCCGAGCTCTCAGGCGGCGGCGCCGGTATCCCCGACTTCACGTTATAGGCATCGATGATGGCCTTCGTGATGTCGGTGGACGGCACGGCATAGAGCACAGTTGCATTCTGCTGGTCGCCCGCGTCCAGCACCAGGGTGTAGCCCTGCTTCTGCGCGTAGTCGGTCATCAACGCACCAACCTTTTGCGCCACTCCGCTCAGCATCTGTTGCATGTCGTTCTGGAAGTCGCTCTGCGCGTCCTGGCTATCGCGGTCCAACTGTTTCTTTTTTTCGTCGAGGGTGCGGGCGCGGCTCATGCGCTCCGCTTCACCCAGTTGTGGGCCCTGTTCGTCCAACTGCTTCGTCAGGGTGTCGATTTGGCTGGCGAGCGTCTTCAAATCCTGGCGCTTGGGTTCATATTTCTTCTGCAGGTCGGCAAAGTCGCGCTGGAACTCGTTGGTCTGGCTCACGGCTGCCTGAAAGGCGATGACCGCAACCTTGGCTGGGCCGGTGAAAACCGCTGGACTGGGCTTTTGTGCGGCTGGGGCTGAAGTCTGGCTGGCGGCAGGGATCACCGAAACCGCGGCAAACAAAAGAACGAACAAGGGCAGACGCTTCATACGATTGAAAAACTCCTTCGGAGTTCCCGCCTGCCGGTCCTGTCGGTGCCGCAACCTCGGAACTCCGCATCTCCTGCATCGTCTTCGAGGCTGGGTCCGGCCCGAAACCTGCTCACAAATCATGCGCATGGAGGTATCGCCGGGAACTAGAGGGGATTATAGGAGCCTGCATTCCGAGCGTCAAACCCGCTCCCCTAGAACGTCGTCGACACCGTCAACCGGAAGGTCTTTCTTGGCTCGCGGAAGATATTTTGTGAACCGTAAGAATCGATAGCTTCCTGGTAGCTGTAATCGCCCGCGCCGCCAGGCGGGAACATCGCGCGCGTAATCAACTCCGCCGAGCAACTCAATTGCTTCTGGCCCTGATTCACGTCGTTGCAGTAGGGCGTCTCATAGAGTCGGAGCGGGTTGTAGGCGTAGTAGAGGCGGAACGGAGCATTGATGATCGGCATGAGGACCGAAAGCTCGGCTCCCAGTGACATGCGCGGAACAAAGTTAGTGCCCGCCACGGGGTGAATATCCTGACGGAAGCCAACGTCCTTGCCCGGAATGCCTCCCTGGCACGATCCGTTGTTGTAGACCGGGCAGCCATAGAGCGGAGCGGTCAGGCTGGCGAAACCCTGGGGACTTTGCTTCAATTGACCGTGATTGGTCGCCACATCCAGGCCGAAGTCGTCGAAGAACGAGAACATGAAAGGCCCGACAACGGGAATGCGGTACTCGGCGTTGGCGGTCAGGTCGGAATCGCCGCCGATGGAGGCGATGCCGTAGACCGGCAGCGGCACCTGAATGCACTGGTTGTCCTGTGGATTGGTCGGGTCGCGGGGAACGCAACTGCCGTCGGGATTGGTCAGTTGGAAGTTGATCCGGCTGGGTACGTAGCCGTAGGGCGTGGCGCCGCGCACGTCAAAGCCGCGTAGCTCCTGCTCGCCGCCGGCAAAGAAGCGGTTATTGGGAGGAGCTACCTCGCCGCCAAAGCCCTGGATATAGCCCAACTGCGCGCGCACGGCCAGTACGTTGTGCCCTTCCTTTGAAAACTTCAGGTAGTGCATGGGAATGTACTGCTTGTACGCAACTACAGGGTTGACATAACGCACACTGCCCCAGAGGCCTGCGGTCTGGACAAACACCGAGTATTGCTTGCCCTCGCGCGGCCGGAACGGGTTGCTGACCGTGTCGTATGTGTAAGTGAGCGAGAGCGAACTGTTGATGATACCGGCCAGCGGGTTCGACCCCTCCACTCCGGAACGGAAGGCAATGGTCTGGAAAAATGTCGAAGACGCTGTGCTGAATGCCGTGATGGTGGATTTGGTCCACGAATACGTCATGCCCACGCGTTGGAACGCATGTTTCCTCAGCGGATAGCTGAGAGAGAAATTAAGGCCGTCCGAACCCACGTTGTAGTTCTGCGTCAGGCTCTTCTCCGCCGCCGAAAGATTGACTGAAGCGCCAGTCGTGGACTCATAGTTCTTGGCCGCGTTGTAGTCCGATTTGTTGTTGAAAATCTGGAATCCCATGTTCATGGGACGATTGCGGAAATAGGGCTGCGTGAACCCAAACAGGAACGTCCGGTTGGTGCTGCCCAGGTTGGCCTGAACGCTGAGAGTTTCTCCCAACCCTAAGAAGTTGTTCGTCGAGTAATTCAATCCCAGAAAGGCGCCTGAGAGTCCGCTCACTCCGCCATTGAGGCCGATGGAGTTCTTGCCCTTCTCCTTCACCTTCAAAAGCAGCTCGACTGTGCCGTTATCCGGGTCCTGGTGGGCCTCGGAGTCCTGATCGACCTTCAACGGCTCGAAGTATTCCAGCTGATTGAGACGCAGCAGGCTGTACTCCCACATCTGGGAGTTGTAAACCGAACCCTCGTCGAGCAGAAGTTCGCGCCGAATCACCTTGTCGCGAGTGATCGTGTTACCGGTGAACTCGATGCGCGAGACGAAAAACTGCTTGCCCTCGTCGATGTCGATGTTCAGTGACACGGTTTTCTTCTGTTCGTCATACGAAACCTTGGGGATAGCGCCGAAGTTGATGTAGCCCAGGCCCCCGTAGGCCTTCTTCAGGTTGTCGAGGCCCTTGCTGATCCCCGTGGCACTGAACCAGTCGCCATCTTTGATGGGGAAGGTGGCCCGCAGCGCCTTTAGATTGCTGATCTGCTTGTTGCCTGTGAACGTGATCTCCCCAAGACGGTAGCGGCCGCCCTCTTCCACGGTCATCGAGATGTCAATCCGCTTGCCCGTATTCGGCCTGAAGGTGAACCAGTTAAGGCCGCCCTCGTCGCGAACTTGGGTCTTGGGCTGCTCCACGGCTGCATTGGCATAGCCTTTGTCGCGGTAGGCCTGCCGAACCCGCTCAGTATCTTCCTCGAGCTTTGAGGAATCGTACGTCTGAGGAAACAGGTCTTCGAAAACGACGGAATACGGAATGCCGATGGGCTTCAGATTCTTCATGGCGCGCCGTAGTTCCAGAGCGCTCAAATGCCGATTTCCCGCAAAGGTGATCTTGCCTACCTTCACCTCCGGGCCTTCCTTGATGTTGAAAGTAACCTGCACCGAGGCCGGGGGAACCGTCTTGACGTCGGTTTTGACTGTCGCAAACTGGTGGCCATGCGCGGCCAGCAGGTCCTTGATGACGTTCTCGGCGTGCTGAATCCGGGTGGGGTCGTACTGGCTCTCTACCGAAAGGCCCACCTTGGTCTTCTTAAAGGCATCCAGAATGTCGGAGTTGGTGACCGAGTTATTGCCCTTGTAGATGATGTCGCGAATCGTTGGTTTTTCGCGCACAAAAACATCCAGAATGATGCCCTTCTCTGAATCCTCGCGCTCAATGCGCAAATCCTCAAAGTACCCGGTGTTCCAGAGGGAATTGAAGTCGCGCTCAATCGAGATCGGATCGTAGGTGTCACCCGGATGAGTGAACATCCTGGCCAGGATGGTTTCCTTGGGAATGCGCCGGTTGCCGATCACGCGAATCTGGTCGATGGCGTCGGTCGTCTGCGCCAAAGCTGCGCTGGCGCTTGCCACCACGATCGCCAAAATAAGGAAGCGCGCCACGCGTCCGATTGCGGAAGCGCCGCCGATGAAAGTGTGCCTGTTCTTCACCGGGTCTGAGCCCTGCGGCGAGCACAAAAACTCTTTCTTGCCATTGTTCGGGTTCACAGGAAGAATTTGCACACCCTCATTCGCTGAAAATCCGGTCCTTCGTCGGAGATTCTGATCGTTCCTTCAGGAAAGATCGATTCTACAGGACCATGCCCACCCTCCCCAAACTCTTCGGGATCTTCAACGGCCGGCCTTTGCCGTTGGAGTGGGAACTTCAAGTGAAACTCAACAACGTGCGGCTCGAAGGGCCGGGGTCGTTTAGTTGAAAACCTTCCGCGGCCCCTCACGACAGAGCCTTGTCATTCAGGCCAAACTGGAAGCCGAAAAGCCCGCCCCAGCCACAAATTCGCCGCCCCGAACGACGCCGGCAAAAGTGTTGAATCCTCTTTTTGAAATCCATCTCACAGTTTACCGGAAGCCTGGCGGACTGCCGTGCTCTTGGCGGTATGCTCCTTAGACGCGCATCCGGCAACCTGGACACCTGCGCTCAGGCGAAAGACTTTAAAGATCCGACCTTTTCCCTCTCGCCCGCATCCTATACCTGGGGCAGTGTAACCGGCCGGGTTTCCGTGTTCATTCTCACAGTCTTTGTCGATCAGCTAACATAGTATGTTCAACGAAACGCATGGCCGGAGTGGCACTTCGGTGCGATCCTGCGCGACGCCCCAGGGAGCCGGCGCACACCGCGACAAAGCTCAAAAAGGGTGCTACTTGCGGTTGCGGTTGATGGCAGGCCAGCGGCGGGCCTGAGCGCCGCCAGAACTCCGGCCGAGGAGCGAATACCAGCTTTATGATGTGGATGGTTCGGCTTGCGCTGCGGCGGCCTTATACCTTTGTCGTCTTCGCGCTGCTCATTTTGATCCTTGGCGTCTACAGCATCGAAACGATGCCGACGGACATCTTTCCCAACATCGATATACCGGTGGTCACCGTGGTCTGGCAGTACGCCGGCCTGTCGGCCGATCAGATCGCCAACCGCATCGTCACCAACGCCGAGCGCGGCATGACCACCACCGTCAACGACATTGACCATATTGAGTCGCAATCGCTGGTGGGCGTGGGGATCATCAAGATTTATTTCCATCCCAACGTGAACATCGGCCAGGCCGTGGCGCAAGTCAGCGCCATCAGTCAGGTCCAGTTGCGCTCTCTGCCGCAGGGGACCACGCCGCCGTTCATCATCCAGTACAACGCTTCCAGCGTCCCGGTCCTGCAACTGGGTCTCTCCGGCCCCGGCTTGAACGAGCAGCAGTTGAACGATATCGCCACGCAGACCATCCGCCTTCAACTGGCCACCGTCGAAGGCGCACAGATACCGTTCCCCTATGGCGGCAAGCAGCGCCAGATAGAGATCGATCTCGACCTGAACGCCCTTGAGGCCAAGGGGCTCTCCCCGACCGACGTTGTCAATGCCATCGCGGCCCAAAACGTGATCGCGCCTTCGGGCACCATCAAGCTCGACCGTTTTGAGTACCAGGTCGAGACCAACTCCGCGCCGACGGTTCTCGACGCCCTCAACAACATGCCCATCAAGACTGTGAACGGGGCTACCGTCTATATCCGCGATGTGGCCCACGTGCGCGATGGCAATCCGCCGCAAACCAACATTGTCCGCGTCGATGGCCGCCGCGCCATCATGATGAACGTCATGAAGACCGGTTCGTCCTCAACGCTCGACATCATCAAGAGCGTGCGCGACATCATCTCCAGCCCGAGTTTAAAGGGTCAAGTGCCGCCCCAGCTCAAGATCGTCGCCCTCGCTGATCAGTCGATTTTTGTCCGCAGCGCAATCAGCGGCGTAGTGCGCGAGGCCATCATCGCGGCCTGCCTCACCGCCGCCATGATTCTGGTTTTTCTGGGCAGCTTCCGTTCCACCATCATCATCGCCGTCTCCATACCGCTCTCGATTCTCTGTTCTCTGATTCTCCTCGGCGCGCTGCACGAGACCATCAACATCATGACCCTCGGCGGCATGGCCCTTGCCGTCGGCATCCTGGTCGACGATGCCACCGTCGCGATTGAGAACATCAACCGCTTTCTTGAAACAGGACGCGAGCTGGAGGCGGCGATCATCGAAGGCTCCGCGCAGATCGCCACGCCGGCCCTCGTCTCCACCCTCGCCATCTGCATCGTTTTTGTGCCCATGTTCTTCCTGAGCGGCGTGGCGCGCTACCTTTTTGTGCCTATGGCCGAGGCCGTGGTCTTCGCCATGCTCGCCAGCTATTTCCTGTCGCGCACCCTCGTGCCTACGATGGCCAAGTACCTGCTCAAGGAGCACGACGATGCACAGACGGCGCGCAAGCAAGCCAGCCGCAACCCATTCATACGTTTTCAGCACGGCTTCGAACGCGCATTCGACCGCTTTCGCCGCGGCTATCTGAGCCTGCTCACACTCTGCGTCGATCACGCCGGCGTTTTCCTGATTGTCTTCTTGGCCTTTGCCCTCGCCTCACTCGGGCTGACGCCGTTCCTCGGCCAGGACTTCTTCCCCTCCGTTGACTCCGGACAGTTCATGATTCACGTGCGCGCCCACACCGGCACGCGCATCGAAGAAACGGCAGCTCTCTGCGACCATATCGAGGGAACCATCCGGCAGGAGATTCCGTCCAGCGAACTGGTTACGATCCTCGATAACGTCGGCCTGCCGTATTCCTCGCTGAATCTCTCCTACTCCACCTCGGCGCCGGTGGGTCCGTCCGACGCCGACATTCAGGTCCAGTTGAGCCGCGACCATCATCCCAGCGAGATGTACGTCGAGCGTTTACGCCGGGTGCTGGCCCGCGAATACCCCGGCGTCACCTTCTATACGGTCCCCGTCGACATCGTCACCCAGATCCTCAACTTTGGGTTATCGTCGCCCATTGACATTCAAATCGTCGGCCCCAATCTCTACGCCAATCGCGCACTGGCCGAACGCATGCTCAATGAGGTCCGCTATGTTCGCGGAGCGGCCGACGCTCGCATCCAGCAGCCGTTCAACACCCCAAACTTCACCATCAACGTCGACCGCACGCGCGCCCAGGCCACTGGCCTGACCCAGCAGAACGTGGCCCAGGGCTTGTTGGTGGCTCTCAGTGGCAGCTTCCAGACTAGCCCCAACTTCTATCTCGATCCGCGCAACGGAGTCACCTACAACATCGCGATTCAGTCGCCGCAATACCGCATGGACACCATGGCGGCATTGGAAAGTCTGCCCATCACCAGTCCGGCCACCAATGCGGACATGACGCAACCCTCCACAAGCACTTCGACAGGCGCGCCCGGTGCTGAACCGCTGGGCGGCGTCGCTCCAGCTCAAACCTCCGGCGCCACAACCGCCGCCCCCGGCATCCCACGGCCGGTCCAGGTGCTCAGCAATCTTGCCTCCATCGTCCCCGGCGCCGAGCAGGGCACCATCAGCCATTACGATGTACAGCCGGTGATTGATATTTACACCAACGTCGAAGGCACCGACCTGGGCAGCGTCACCCGCGCCATGGAGAAGATTGTCGCCAGCCACCAGAAGGACCTGCCCCGCGGCTCGCAGTTCATCTTTCGCGGCCAGAGCGAGACAATGTACCGGTCGTATTTTGGCCTGTTGAGCGGCTTGGCCTTTTCCATCCTCCTTGTCTATCTGCTCATCGTCGTCAACTTCCAGTCTTGGCTCGATCCGTTTCTCATCATCTCCGCCTTGCCCGCCGCGCTGGCGGGGATCGTATGGTTTCTCTTCCTCACTGGGACGCGCCTCAGCGTGCCCGCCCTCACCGGCGCCATCATGTGCATGGGCGTGGCCACCGCCAACTCCATCCTCGTGGTGAGCTTCGCGCGCGAGCAGATGGAGATCCTCGTTGGCGATGCGCGCCGCGCCGCGCTCAACGCAGGTTTCGTACGTCTGCGCCCGGTGCTGATGACCGCGCTGGCCATGATCATCGGAATGGTGCCGATGGCGCTCGGTCTCGGCGACGGCGGCGAGCAGAACGCTCCGCTGGGACGCGCCGTCATCGGCGGTTTGCTCCTGGCCACGGTGGCCACGTTATTCTTTGTGCCCGCTTTCTTCTCCTTTATTCACGGCCGCATGGAGCGGCAGCGCGAGCGCGACGACGAATTCGATGCCGCTCGCTTTGATGAGTTCGATGCCAGACCGGAGTAGGTGCTTATGAATCAGGAACCGAACGCACACTCACATTCCGCCGCGGCCAGCCACGAATCCGCTCCCGAGGCAGCTCCTCTTTCGCCGCGCAGAGCCCTGGTGGGCGTGGGCATTGTTCTGCTCATCCTGCTGGTGCTCGCCGCCGTTGGCATCCTTCGCCGATTGCGTGCCGACACTGTTCTCGCCCAGCGCACCGACGCCTTGGCCGCGCCAACGGTCTCCATCGCTCCGCCAAAGGCCGGCGCACCCGTGGAGACGCTTGTCCTTCCCGGCAACGTAACTGCATATACCGATTCGCCCATCTACGCGCGTACCGACGGTTACTTGGACCGCTGGTACCACGACATCGGCTCCAAAGTGAAAAAGGGCGAACTGCTCGCCGTCATCTCCACGCCCGAACTCGATAAACAGGTCGCACAGGCCGAGTCTGATCTGGCGACGGCTCAGGCCACCGCCAACAACGCGCGTATCCAGGCCGATCGGTACTCCGGTCTCGTCAAATCCAACGCCGTCTCGCAGCAGGACACTGACACCTTTGTGAACCAGGCCGCGGCCACCGCGGGAGCAGTCAAATCCGCTCAGGCCAACCTGCAACGCCTGCGCGAATTGCAAGCGTTCGAGAAAGTCTATGCGCCCTTCGATGGTGTCGTAACCGCGCGCGGCGTTGATACCGGCCAGCTCATCAGCTCCGGCTCCGGCCAGGGCGCCGGCACTGAGCTATTCCACATGCAGGCGCTCCAGACCCTGCGCGTCTACACCAACGTGCCCCAGCTCTTCTCCCAAACCATGAAGCGCGGAATGAAGGTTGACCTCGCCTTTCCTGAGTATCCTGGAAAAACCTTCGACGGCACGCTCGTCCGAACCGCCGACGCGATCGATCCCGTAAGCCGCACACTGCTGGTCGAGGTGGACGTGGACAACCGCACCGGCCAGCTCATGCCCGGCTCCCTCGCGCAGGTTCATTTCAAGACCGCCTCTGCCGCGACAAGCTACATTGTTCCTGCATCGGCGCTCATCTTCCGGCGTCAGGGGATGCAGTTGGCGACAGTAACCCAGGGCAGCGACGGAACTGTCGCACATCTCATCTCGGTCGTGATCGGTGAGGACGACGGCGCCACAGTCCAGATTGTCAGTGGTATCAGTTCGTCCGACAAAATCGTCCAGGATCCACCTGACTCGCTGATCGACGGAGAAAAAGTGACCGTCGAATCGTCCGAAAGCAATGCCTTCGGCGCGGGGGCAATGTGACTATTTCGAAGCGGCATTGGCCCTTTCCAGCAGGAGCGCCAACAGATTGCGCTGGTCATCCTGAGCGAGTCTGCCAGCGGCCAACGAGTCGAAGGATCTGCGGTTGCTCTTGGGCTGCGAAAATGTGCCGCGCTATACGCCAGCTTGCTCCCTTGGTCCCTTGGTCCCTTGGTCTCTGTCTTTTTGCCTCCGCCTGCAAGCCCGTCGGCCCAAACTACAACCGCCCTGGCTACAGCGCCCCACCGGCCTACAAAGAGAACGGCGCTACGGCCGTCGCCGTTCCTCCGCCCAACCCGCAGGGCGGCGCATGGCAGCCGGCCAATCCCTCCGACGGAATGTTGAAGGGCAAATGGTGGCAGATCTACCAGGATCCGCAGCTCAACCAGCTTGAAGAGCGCATCGATTCAACCAATGTGCAGCTCCGCGAACAAATGGAACTCTACCTGGCCGCAGAAGCCCAGGTGCGAGCCGCACGCGCCGGTCTTTATCCCACGCTTTCGGCCGGCCCTTCCATCAGCCGTGATCGCGTTTCGGCCCACCGTCCTCTCGCCGTGCCGGGGGGTACCACCTCTTACGGCGACTTCGTCATCGCCGGCCAGGCCAGCTGGGAGCCTGATTTCTGGGGCCGCATTCGCCGCACCGTGGAGCAGGCCCGCGCCAATGCTCAAGCCAGCGCGGCCGACGAGGCCAGCGTGGCTCTCACCCTCCATGCCGAGATGGCCACCGACTATTTCGCTCTCCGCGGCCTCGATTCCCAAATCCAGCTCTTGACCGACACGGTCACCGATTTCGAGCACCAGCTCGATCTCACCCAGCGGCGCTTTTCCGGCGGCGTAGCCACTGAAGTCGACGTGGCGCAGGCCCAAACGCAGCTTGAAACTGTCCGCGCACAGCTCGTCGACCTGGGCGTGGCTCGCGCGCAGTACGAGCACGCCATCGGCACTCTGGCCAACGACAACCTGTCGGACTTCAGCATCCCGCCCTCGCCGCTCGATCTCAAGTTGCCGCAAGTTCCCTTGGGCGTCCCCTCGCAACTGCTCCAGCGCCGGCCAGACATCGCCCAGGCCGAGCGCCTCGCCGCCGCTGCGAACGCGCAGATCGGCATCAACATCGCCGCGTTTTACCCAACCATCACGCTCGGCGGATCGGGCGGCTTTGAAAGCACCAACCCCGGCACATGGATTCAGGGCCCGAGTTCGCTTTGGAGCCTGGGCGCGCAGGCCACGGAGCTGCTTTTTGACGCCGGCCAGCGTCACGCGCTCACCGATGCCGCCCGCCACGACTACGAAGCGCAGGCTGATGCCTATCGCAACACAGTTTTTCAGGCCTTCGAGGATGTTGAAGATCAGCTCTCCGCGCTGCGCATTCTGGAGCAGGAGGCAGCCACCGAGCAACGTGCAGTCGACTCCGCCCAGCACTCCCTCGACCTCTCCAACACGCGCTACAAAGGCGGCGCCACCAGCTACCTTGAGGTGCTTACCGCCGAGCAGACTCTCTTGCAGAACCAGGTCACCAGCATCAACATCGTGAGCCGGCAATTCGCTGCCAGCGTCAGCCTGGTGCGCGCCCTCGGCGGCGGCTGGGACACGACGCAACTGCCCTAACAGCAGTGCTTTAGCGGCCCAACGTCAAAACGCCATGAATCCGCTCGAAACGCACACAACGCGCTTCGCTCCGGGTGCATCGTAGCCAACGAGGTGTACTCAATGAAAAAGCTGCACACCGTTTTAGCGCTTGCCTTCCTTTCCACGAGTCTCATAGGAGGTGTCGCCCTCGCCCAGGACCAGGATCATCACGACGACCACGGGTCCGCCCAGGCCCAGGACCATCACGACAATCATGGTTACGTCGAACACAGGGATTGGAGAAAAGGCGGCCGCATCGATCACGATGACTGGAATCGCGGCGACAGAGTCGACTACCACCAATATCACTTGAGCGCCCCGCCGCGAGGTTATGAATGGCGCATGGTTGACGGCTACTACGTTCTCGCCAACATTTCGAGCTTCCAGATTCGCACCGTCATTCGCATCCCGTAACCCGCACACCGTAATCTGCCCTCCCCTCGCCATGGCCGCCGGATGAGTCTCTGCCGGCGGCCTTGGCACGTTCTGAAGGCGAAATCGGCAGGAAAAGGATCGCCGGTGGCCGCTCTCTGCAAGTGTCTTCCGGCTGCACTCCGAAAAGTTGTCAAGCCCCCTCGCCCAAAAATAGTTTTCCCGCGTCCCTTAAGTCCTTTTTCTCTAGTCTCTTATCTCTGCTCTGTCATTTCCCCAAGTTTGCCGATTAATTCCGCAAAGTGGCTACACTGGTCTTATATGCAGCCAACCTGCCAGCTCGCGCTTGAAACACAGCAAACTCGCCACGTGCGGGAAAACCCGGCCCTTGCCAACAATAGCTTGCCGACCTGGAATTCGCCCTTCGTCCGCCGGCCAAAACTCCTCGTCCTCCCGCCGGTTGGACCCAATTTGCAGCCATCGAGTGATTTTTATACCCCCCAGGGGTATATTTTCTATACTAACTCCTTTGTAATCAACAAATCGACCTCAAAACCGTCGACATATTTCGTTGATTTTTGTCGATTTTCGGTGCCATAACGGCCAGTTTTCGGGGGTTGATTGAACTGCCAGCGTCGAATCTTTTCACTGCGATCTTCCCGCTGAAACCTGCAGCCGCGAGCGTCTTGGAGCAGGATCGCTCTTTGCAGGCTGGGGCTAATGCGAAAAGGCTGCCGCCGGCACGTCCGCGATCGGCACCGACGGGCCTTCCCACATCAATCTCGGTGCGCCCGCGCTCGCAGTATTCAGGGCCTCGACGTGAATCGCGTGCAAGCCGGCGCGCAGACCCACCGACCCGCGATCGTAGCGCAACGCATTCCCAGGCGTGCCGCAGACCAGCCCGAACGGCGGTCCGGTCTTCGCCACTTCCATCCCATCGATCGTCACGCGCGCGCCATCGCGATCGATTAGATGAAAGCTGTAGCCGCCATCGGCGGGAATGTTGATGAAGCCATCCCAGACCGTCGCGTAATGCATGAGGCCCTGCGTACTGGCGCCGAGATCGGCTGACTGGCCTGTGAATGCGGGCTGCAGAGTGGAGAAGTCCGGCAATTCGCTCCACGTGCCGGAATAAATCTTCCAACTCAGCCCCGCCGCAGTCGCCCCTGCCGTCTTGATTCCATCGTGAAACTGCCCCACGGCCACCACACCTTGCGCCGCCCAATCCTGATGGCCGGAGCTATCCGTCACATGCAGCAGCACGCGGAATCGCCCCGCGCCATTCTTTCCGTCGAGCTCAGTCCCCATCGCGTCGGGAAAGCGATGCCGCACGCGGCGTCCGTGCGCCGAGCTTCCATCGCCGAAGAGCCACGTGTACTGCGCCCCAGGCGCGTCCTGCGCTGTGAACGTCATTTCCTTGCCCGGCACGATTACTGTCGGATCGACCGTGAACGCCGCTGCCAGCGCAGGCGCCGGCGCATAAGTGGGTTGCGCAGCTCCTCCTGAAACCACCAACGGCACCTGCGCGTTGCTCGTCACGCGCGTCTGCCCGTACTTCACGTTGTCGAAGGTCACATCGCTCACGTCGCCGATAATCGTTGATTCGGCAAGCGGCGGCTGATCGAGCGCCCAGATGTTTTTGAACGTAAATCCGTGCAGGCTGGGCTTCTCCTGCTCCATCTGTGCCAGCGAATACCAGTTGTCGAGGATCAGATTCTCGAACGTCACTCCGGAGTGGTCGCCGCTCGCTCCATTGGCGCCCCAGAAGCCGAGCAGGCCAAACGTCTGTCCGCATGACCCGATGCCCGCGTGCAGAATGTCCGAGTCGCGCAGCGTAAAGTTGTGCAGGTTATAGGTCTTCTGCGGCCATCCCAACCGCACCACGTTTGAAATGCTGGTGGAGAACTCTGTGTTCTCAACCAGAATGTTGTTGACGTCGGCGCCGGGCGCGACCATCGCAGCCTCGGTGTAGCCGTCCCAATTTCCCAGTGCAGCCAGGTCGTCGTCGGAGGCGCGAAAGAAGGAATGATTCACAATGCTGTCGCCCCCGCCCAGCCAATCCATTCCATCCTGGTTGGCATTGCCTTCGTCGCCGCCAATCACGCGCAGATCGTCGATGCGGAATCCGGTCGAATCCGTCATCTGGATCGACCACGTCCTCGAGCGGATGATGCAAGTGAGCCCGTCGATCTCAATGTTGTGCGCCTGGTCAGCGACAATGCAATGCCAGTCGGGCTTATGCATCCAGCCCGTATCGCCATTCGGGTCCTGCGGCCCGTCGTAGACGATCGTTCCCCGCCCCAGCACCTTCACGTTGTCCACTTGCCACAAGTTCAGGCTGCCAAAGACGAACGCGCCCGGCGCAAGATAAATCGTGTCGCCGTTCTTCGGGTTAAGGCTCTCGCGATGCACGCCCGCTGGCACAATGGTGACGTTTGGTCCGCTCGGCGGCGGAGGAGGCGGCGACCCGGCAAAGAGAAACAGCATGCGCGCCTGATTCAGAAAGTCGCCGGGCCGCGAGATGGCGAGCTTGGCCGGGCCGTTTATCCGAAAGCGGATGGTTTGCGGCTCCCCTTCCGGGTGCGTTGCGCGCAGCCCCAGCCGCCACGGCTCAATGTCAACGCCGCTGTCCCAGAAATGCGGGTCGGCCGCAGTAATCGAGATATCCGCCGGCCCCGTCGTGTCGAAGCTGACAAATTCGTAGTTTGAAGCGGCATGGGCCACGTCGACCCGTTCATTGTTCACTGTGATCGCAAAAAAACTGTTGCGCATCTCATCGGCAACGGGCGCAGCTTGCACCTGCGCAACACCGCGCGCGAAACATGAAAGCGCAAGAACGAGCGTCAGCAGCGCGCGAATAGAGGGCAACGAGGAGATCCTTCCAACAAAATCCGGAACCATCCAATGTAGCACCTTGAATCTTCGGGCATGAGGACGATTCGCTTTCAGGGGTACATGGGGATCCTCGGCGCGCCCCATGAACAAATCTTCATCTGAAAGCAGCGCAAAATGGCTTGAAACTTACGCGCAGGACGATTTCCAAATATAATCTTCTCAGGTCCCCCGCTCGCCGCATCGCGCCCAGTTCAATCGCGCCGGTCTGCGTGGGAACCGCGCACGGGTGCTGCCTTCTACATGAATCAAGAAGAACTGATCCTGGTGACTGGCGCGACGGGCTTTCTGGGCACGCAGGTGGTCCATGAGCTGCTTCAGCGTCGGCCCCACGCGAGGCTTGCACTTCTCATCCGGCCTCGGCCCGGCCAAACTCCTGCGCAACGTGCCGAATCCATCATTCAAGATGCGGACTCACAACGCGTGCAGGTCCATGCCGGCGACGTGAGCGAGCCCAACTGCGGCTTGGATGCTTCCACCCTCCAAACTCTGGCAGCGGAGACGACGCGCGTCATTCACTGCGCGGCAACCGTGCGCTTCGATCACTCGCTGGAGGAGGCTCGCCACATGAACGTCGATGGCACGCGGAAGATGCTCGACTTCGCCGCGTCCATGTCCTTGCTCCGCAGCTTTACCTACGTCGGCACTGCGTATGTTGCAGGGGAGCGCGAAGGATTGATCCGTGAAAGCGAGCTCGACGTCGGCCAGCACTTCCGCAACACCTACGAGCAAACCAAGGCTGAAGCCGAGGCGCTGGTGCGTTTGCGCATGGGCTCACTTCCCTGCGTCATTCTGCGTCCAAGCATCATCGTGGGCGATTCGCAAACCGGCGTCACCTCCAGCTTCAAAATGCTGTACTGGCCGCTCAAGATCTACTCCAGAAGGCTCTGGCGCACTGTGCCGGGATTCCGCGACGCAGTACTCGATATTGTGCCCGTCGATTATGTGGCCAAGGCAGTAGCTCAGCTCGCGTTCGATGAGGGAGCTGTGGGCGCCACCGTTCATTTGTGCGCCGGGCCCAAGGGAAGCGCCACCATCGAGCGCGTCGCCAGGCGCGCCGCGGAGTACTTCAAGGTTCGCGAGCCGCGTTATGTCGATCCTAAAATCTTCTTCGCTGCGGTCAGGCCTCTGCTGTCGCTCGCGCTCTGGGGCCGGAAGCGTCGGGTCCTCGTTGATGGCGCCGCCTATCGCGACTACTTCACCATGCGCTTGCAATTCGACACCACGAACGCCGAGCGTTTGCTGGGACCCGTTGGGATTACGCCGCCGCCCGTGATGGATTATCTCGACCGCCTGCTGCACTATTGCGTAGCCAGCGATTGGGGACGCAAAGAAGTCCCGGCACAATGAATCTCATTCGCCAAACCCGGCTCGCTCGCGATCGCAACATCACCGTCGCCAACCTGGTCGACGAAATGCTGCGGCGCAAAGGCGATTCTGAAGTCTCGGTCGGTGTGGATAGAAACTTCCAGCTCTCCGATCTTCACGCCGCCATTTGCGAAATCGATTCGTTTCTTCGCCGCTCCATCGGCCTGCGCCCGGCTGAGCCGGTTGCCGTCTATTGCACCAATGATCACCACTGCTTCCATTGGTTCCTGGCCATCATCCGCGCCGGCGGCATTGCCGTTCCGCTCAATCCGCAGCTCTCTCTAAGCGAAGTAAAGCGCATTCTCGCCGACAGCGGAACCCATATTCTGGTTACGGACAAGGCGGTCTTTGAACGCACTATCGTGGACCGAAGCGTGCTCGATGTCCGCGCCTGGATCCAGGCAGACCAGGAGCCGGAGACTCTCGACGGATTTGTTCGCGTTAAGGAGACTGGCGCGCCGTTTCCGGCAGTGACCATCGACCCCGCAGCCACCGTGGCTGTCTTCCACACTTCCGGCACCACAGGATTCCCAAAAGGAGCGGCACTTTCAAGCCGTGCCCTGCTCGGCGCGCGCGCGTCGACGGTCTTCGCTGGCCTTTTCCTGGGCTCCAGGGATCTCGCGCTTGTCGCGCTTCCCTGGTCCCACATCATGGCCGTCAGCATTGCGCTTTACGGTTTGATGGCCGGCATTCGCGGATGTTTTCTCGAGCGTTTCGACGTCGAAAACGCTCTTCAACTCGTCGAACGCTTCGGCGTAACCACCTTTGTTGGCGTACCCGCGATGCTCGCCCGCGTGGTCAACAGCAATCCCGATCCCAGGCGGCTCGCAACCCTTCGCGTGTGGCTCTCGGCCAGCGACTACCTGCCGTCGGAGGTTCGTGTGCGCCTGCGCGAATTCGGGGCTTTGCTTCGCCTGCCGGGCGGGCGTCGCGTTCCTCCCATCATCCTGAATGGTTATGGAATGGTTGAGCTCGGTGGGCTGGCCATGATGGGCGTTGAATTGTCGCTCTTCCCCGGCAGCGGCCAACTGTGTTTTCCCGTTCCGCCATTTCGTGTCCGCATCGCCGATGAAAACGGCCGTCGCGTTCGGACGGGCAGTCCAGGCGAGTGCCAGATTCGCCGTCGCGGAATTGCACCCCACTATTGGCAAGACAAGGAAAGCAACAATGGCCTTTTGACGGGTGATGGGTGGCTGCGCACTGGCGATCTTGCTACGCGGAATCGCTTTGGACTGATTCGCATTGTGGGGCGCATCAAAGACGTCATCAAGTCCGGCGGATACTCGGTTTACGTGCGCGAATTGGAAGAGGCGATCCTCGCGCATCCCTCTGTCGCTCGCGCCATCGCCTTCGGCCTGCCACACAAGGAGAAAGGCGAAGTACCCGCTGTCGCGGTCGAGTTGCTGCCCGGTTCGCCCGAAGGCGAAACCGAACTGCTGAACTGGTGCAGGAGCCACCTCGCCGCCTACAAAACGCCGCGGCACATTTGGATTCTCGATCCCGGAGGCTTGCCGCAGAACCACAATGGCAAGTTTCTCAGGCGCGTCCTTCAAGAGCGCTTCTCGGAAAAGATCGCCTAGAACTTCTTGTGCAAGGTTTAGTCGTGGCGAAGCGCATCCACCGGAGATAGCTTCCCAGCCCGCCACGCTGGAACGGCTCCGGCGATCAGCCCGGCGGCCAGTGCAATCACCATCGCCTGCAAAATCAGCGGCCACTCGAGCGTTGCTGAAACGAAGGTCGCGGTCTGCGGCAGGCTCGCCAGCACGCGCAGTGAGAACCAACCCAGCAGCAGGCCGAAGACACCGCCCCCCAGGCCGAGGATGGCCGCCTCAAACTCGATGAGTAACAGGATGTGCGATCGCTTCCATCCCATGGAGCGCAGGGTGCCAATCTCCTGCGTGCGCTCGAAGACGCTCATCACCATGGTGTTCGCGATCCCCAGAATGCCGATCAGGAGGGCCATCATGGACGTGCCCCATGCGGAGGCCTGAGCAAGTTTGACAAATTGGTTGTCGCTGGCCCGTTCGGCCGCTGGGATTGCTTTCAGCCCCGGCAATGCCGCCTCAATCTCCGCTTGCGCGCGCTTCACGTAGTGCTCCCATGTTTCGCCCTTCGGCGCCGGACGCAAGCGCACGTCGATCGTTGACACCTTGCCTTGCACGCTGCTCAGTTGCTGCAGTTGGTCGAGCGGCATGATCACCGCGTCGGCTTCAAGCGCCGAGCCGCCGTGGTAAACGCCCGTCACGGTAAACGGCGACCCTTCAATCTCCAGAGCGTCACCGGGCTTTTTCTTCAACCCTTGCGCCAGAACGTCGCCCAGCATCACCTCCGGCTGACCGTCGCGAAATCGCCTTCCTGAGAGGATCTGCAACGAGTCGAGCTGGTATCCGCTCGCCAGCCAGCCGTAAACCAGGGCGTTCTCATCTGAAGTCAGGTCCATCTCGTTGATGATCGCGGGCGCTGCCTGTGCCACAACAGGAATATCCTTCAGCTTGCCCGTGACGGACTCATCCAGTGAAGTGTTCAGAAACGTCCCGCGAATCACCGCAATGTCGGTGCGGCTGCTGGAGTAGATCTGCATCCATTGCTGTTCGAATGACCGCGAAAAGCCTACCAGGCCTACAAACGCACCCACGGCCATGCTGATTCCGCCCAGGGTCAGCAATGTTCTGAGCCGTCGGCGCCGCAGATTCTTCCAGACAAATTTCGTAAACGAGAGTGAGGAGGCCATCGAGCCGAAGCAGATCCTGGGGGGCGGTGATTAGCAAAGAAAGCAAGCCCGGAGAGCACGGCAACGTTCACTTGCCCCGTCCCCAAGCATAAGAGGTTAATGCCTGGCTTGCAATGCGCCCGCCAACTTAGATGCCTTCACCCATGGTGACGTATACCCGCATGCGTTCGAGCTCGACGCGGTACGCGGTCCGCTCGGCTTCTTCGGCGGCAAACGGATCGGGTGGGCACGGCTCGGCGCCCAGCCGTTCTTCCAACTCCTCCACCCGCGCCGAGAGCGCGATCAGAGCGTCGGACAGCGGATCCTTGATATCGTGTGGATCCGTAAGCAGCACGCGTTCGCCATTGCGGTAAACGATGTGAGCCGGGACGCCCACGACAGTCGAGTTCGGCGGCACATCGGAAAGAACCACGGAGCCCGCGCCCACGCGCGAGTTTTCGCCAACCGTCAGGTTGCCCAGAATGTTGGCGTTGTTGCCGATGAAAACGCGATCGCAGATCGTAGGATGGCGCTTGCCATGACCCTTCCCGGTGCCGCCCAGGGTCACTCCCTGGTATATGGTCACGTCGTTGCCCACAATGGCTGTCTCGCCGATCACCACCCCCGTGGCATGGTCAATAAACAAGCGCTCGCCGATTACCGCGCCGGGATGAATGTCCACGCCGGTGTAGAAGCGGGCCACCTGCGAGAGCACTCGCGCGAGGAGACGAAAGTGGTGACCCCAGAGCCAGTGCGAGACGCGATAGATCCACACAGCCCAAAGCCCCGGATAGCAGAGCAGAACCTCGAGCCGCGTGCGCGCAGCCGGATCGCGCTCCATGATGGAGCTGATTTCATCGCGCATTCGGCCAAACATTGACATAGAGACCAAAGGAACTAGGGATTGAGGGAACAAGAACCGATCTTGAGCGCCAAGGTCCGTTATCCTTCGGAGCCCCTGTTCCCTGTTCCCTAATCCCGATTCCCTGCTGTTTACGCCGTCACCGCAATCGGTTCGGGCTGCAACGCCAACGCCTGCTGACGCAGCGGCTCAAAGAGCACGCTCGACAGATAGCGCTCGCCGAAGTCAGGCAGCACAACCACGATCAGCTTGCCGGCATTCTCGGGCCGTGCAGCTACCTTCAATGCCGCCGCAGCCGCGGCGCCGGAACTGATTCCGACAAACAGCCCTTCTTCCTTCGCCAGCCGCCGCGCCGTTTCGACGGCTTCATCGTTCGACACCTGCACAACCTCGTCAATCAGCTTGGTGTCGAGCACGCTTGGCACAAATCCCGCGCCAATGCCTTGAATCTTGTGCGGCCCGGGTTTGCCGCCGGAGAGCACCGGGCTGTCGGTCGGCTCAACGGCGATAGCCTTGAACGATGGCTTCTTGGGCTTGATGTAGTTGGACACGCCTGTGATGGTCCCGCCGGTGCCGACTCCGGAGATGAGAATGTCCACTTTGCCGTCGGTGTCGTCCCAGATCTCAGGTCCTGTCGTCTTCAAGTGAATGGCCGGATTCGCCGGATTGTCGAACTGTTGCAGGATGAATCCGTTGGGCGTTTTCTCCAGGATCTCGTTGGCCTTCGCGATGGCGCCCTTCATGCCGTTGGGGCCTGGCGTGAGCACAATCTCCGCTCCATAAGCCAGCAACGTCACGCGACGCTCCAGACTCATGGTTTCAGGCATCGTCAGGATGATCTTGTAGCCCTTGACCGCGGCCACAAACGCCAGCGCGATGCCGGTATTGCCGCTGGTGGGCTCAATCAGAATTGTCTTCCCAGGCGAAATCTTGCCGGCCTTCTCGGCTGCGTCGATCATGGCGAAGCCGATGCGGTCCTTCACGCTCGATGCGGGGTTCTGGCTTTCCAGCTTGGCGACGACGGTAGCGGGCAATCCCGCTGCCACACGGTTCAGCCGCACCAGGGGAGTGCGGCCAATCAATTCAGTAACATTCGCGGCAATGCGCGCCATGATGATCTCCTTTTTCCGGGGCTATGCACCCCGATTGCTTGTGGATCAGATTCTTAGGGAACGGTGCAGCTTGTCTGGAGGGAAAAATCGCGCGCAATCAAGCGCACTTCGGCATCGGAGCTGGCACCAGGGACGGCCTTAGCGACATCGATGCATACACATAGCCTAGACCCATTGCGCCCCGTATGGCAAGGGATATTGTCCCACGGTCGAAGTGCGGCCTCAGAGCCGCCTCGCCGGTTACTCCCCGATCAATTTGCACGAGATGGGGATGCTCTGGCCCTGAACTGCCGCCAATGACCCTTCATAAATCCCGCAATCGAGCAGATCGTTGGGCGAGGACTTGATCACTCGTCTCCACTGGGACGGTCGACCGCTCCATTACTTTTTGCCCACGCAACAAAGCCCCCCGTCGCATTCCTCACCCCGGCGATATTGGCCCCTTTCATGCTCTTGATGTGCTGCCACGCGACCTGATTCAAATCTGTGTTGCTCAGGTCGGAGTCATCGAGAGCAGCCCCCGAAAGATCAGCGCCAACAAGGCTGGCACCGGTCAAGTCGCTGTTGCGCAGATCAGTCTGCACGAATTTCGCCCGATCGAGGTGAGCGTTTCGCAGATTGGCTGAATTTAGATTCGCAAGTGTGAAATCCACCGACGTGAAATTACCCTTGCGGAGATCCGCCGCGCTGAAATCGGAGCGCATCAAATTCGCGCCATGCAGATCGAGGCCTTGAAGAAACGCCGAAGAAACGTCGACTCCAACCAGCGGAACCTTGTCCGCATTCAATTCCTGCAAGGCCTCAATCCTTCCCCCACTGCCTCCCTTGCCCTGCGCCGTGTTGATCACCTGCCACGCCTGGTAATGCCGCTGCTTGACCCGGTCGCCCGACTCGGAGAAGTAGAAGATGACTGCGACTAGGACGGAAAACGTGCCCAAATACTCAAGGACCTCGAGAAACGACCAGTTGCTTAGCAAAAATGCGAACCAGTCCCCAATCCATTCAACGGCGATGAAGGGAGTCGCCCATTTCCACTTCGCACCAAGGCTCTGTTTCCTGATCTTCCAAGGTTCAGGCCGCACTCTGGGATGATGCAGGATCATCGCGACTTCCTTCTCTGTCAGCCGGTGTTTCGCAGCCCCGCCGAAATCCCGTTGATCGTAGCCGCAATGGCCCGGTTCACCTCGGGAGTG
>CAYOVE010000029.1:0-23574 GCA_964407295.1 uncultured Occallatibacter sp. | reverse complement strand
CCCATGATCGCGTTTTCGTAGAAGAATCGGCCCGGGTTGGCGCGATTTGCGCCGATCCCTCCGACGGCAGCCGCCAAGTGAATGACAACTTCAGGCAGAAACACATCAAACATGCGCTCAATCGCTTCGAGGCTCGTGAGGTCGTACTCGCTGTGTCGAGGGGCGAGGATGTTGTGGCAGCCGGCTTCCTCGAGCCTTGCGATCAGATGATGGCCGAGAAAACCCGCTCCACCTGTAACGAGAATTCGCTTACTGGGCAGGTCGATCATGAGTGTCTGCCTTCAGCGTTTGCGGCAAGCTGGAGAGCCTCGGCACCACCTTTGAGGCGGGTTGCCAGTTCTTTGATATCGGCCTCAACCATAATCCGGACCAATTCCGTGAAGGTAACGTTCGGTTCCCAGTCCAGCGCCTTCTGCGCCTTCGACGTATCCGCGCAGAGGTAGTCAACCTCGGACGGCCGAAAGTAGCGAGGATCTATCTCCACATATCTTTGCCAGTCCAAGTCGGCAGTCGCGAAGGCAAGTTCAACGAATTCGCGGACCGAATGCGCCTCTCCGGTGCCTATTACGTAGTCATCGGGCTTCTCTTGTTGGAGCATCAACCACATGGCGCGAACGTAATCGGGGGCATAACCCCAGTCGCGCCGCGCCTCAAGGTTACCGAGAAAGAGCTTCTGCTGAACGTTAAGTTTGATGCGCGCGACGGCACGGGTAATCTTGCGAGTGACAAAGGTCTCACCACGACGCGGAGATTCGTGGTTGAAGAGAATCCCGCTCGATGCATGAATTCCATAGCTCTCGCGATAGTTCACGGTAATGTTGTGCCCAAAAACCTTGGCGCAGGCGTAGGGACTACGCGGATGAAAGGCCGTCGTCTCGCTTTGAGGAGGCGGCGCGCTTCCGAACATCTCGCTTGATGAAGCCTGATAGAAGCGGCACTTCACGCCTGTCAGCCTCATGGCTTCGAGCAAGCGAAGTGTTCCGCTGGCCACCACATCAGCCGTGAACTCCGGAATCTCGAAGCTCACTTTCACATGGCTCTGCGCGCCAAGGTTGTAGACCTCATCTGGCTCAAGCTCGTGTAGAAGCGCAGAGAGCGAGCTGCCGTCGGTCAAGTCGGCATAGTGCAGGAAAAAGCGGTTCTCGGTTTCGTGAAGATCCTGGAAGATGTGGTCGACGCGCTCAGTATTGAAGCTTGACGCACGCCGCTTAAGGCCATGAACTTCGTATCCTTTCGCGAGAAGGAACTCAGTCAGGTAAGAGCCGTCCTGGCCGGTGCAGCCAGTGATCAGTGCTTTTCTCATGTGCGTAGTGGGATCCTTCGTCCCAGCAATATTGATTTGCTTCCAGCGACGATCATGAATTACGCCGCATTTACTTCGCGTGCAATGCAGCCAGGTATGTTGCGACCTGGCTTGCTACGATCTCTCAGGTCTATAAGCAGTCAAAAGGTGGATAAGTGGACCCGAGCTCCCGTTTGTGACGCGTTCCCAACTCGAAGTCTCCCTGCCGCGGTAAGATAGCGAGCTGGCTCAATGAAATATCGGCCGCATTCGCTCCAAGATATTCGTCCTTTTCTATCGTGTACCGGCGGCTACCTTCACAGACTCTTTCGCCGCCGCTTGTAACTGACCGTAGATCCATGGATAAGTTTTCGACAAACCCTCGAAGAGACTCCGCCTGGGCTCCCAGCCAAGCTCTTTGCGCAACAGTTTGTTATCGGAATTTCTTCCGCGCACGCCTGTTGGTCCAGGAATGTGCTTGATCGAGAGTTTCTTCCCGGCAATCTTCATCACCATTTCGGCCATTTGATTGATGGTGACCATTTCCTCCGATCCGATGTTGACCGGACCCTGGAAGGAAGAAGTCTCCATGAGCCGGCGCACGGCTTCAATGCACTCGTCGATGTAGAGGAACGACCGGGTTTGCAGTCCATCGCCCCACATTTCAATCTGTCCGCCATCAGGCTGTTCAGCGACTTTACGCATCAATGCGGCGGGGGCCTTTTCCTTGCCTCCCTGCCAGGTGCCCTCGGGGCCAAAAATGTTGTGAAAGCGGGCAATCCGGACATTGAGTCCTAAGTTGCGCGCGAAAGCCAGATACAGCCGCTCGCTGAAGAGCTTTTCCCATCCATATTCGCTGTCGGGAGCCGCAGGATAGGCGGTCTCTTCGGCACACTTTGGGTTATCAGGATCCTCCTGATTGTATGCGGGGTACATGCAGGCGGAAGACGAGTAAAAGATTCTTTTCACCTGGCGCTGTGCGGCGAAATCGGCCGCATGAAGATTGATCATGGCCGAATTATGCATGACGTGAGCATCGTTTTCTCCTGTAAAGATGTAACCGGCGCCGCCCATGTCCGCCGCGAATTGATATACCTCATCGATCTCCTCATCAAGAATTGCTTCCCAGCTCTGGCGCAGACGCAGATCGGCAATCACAAAATCATTCGCTTCCGAAGGGCTGTATTCCGTATGCTTCAGATCAGCCCCGCGCACCCAGTAGCCCTCAGCTCGCAACCGCTTTACCATGTGGCTGCCGATAAAACCGCCAGCGCCACAAACCAACGCTTTCTTGATTGCCATCAAGTTCTTCTCCTTTTAATTGAACACAAAACCAAAATGGACACAGCTTAGCTGTAAACATTGAACCTGGAGCCCACCGCGAACAGAAGGCGGGGTTGCGCCTGTCCACGTAGGCTAGCACAGCGCAATGGAGCCTCAAGTCTCAGTTCGGCACTGAGCCCACGAATTCTGGCCGAGGTTTCGCTCTAACCAACTCGTTCGCGCTACAGGACCTTCTGCTCGCTTTGTCGGTGCCTTAGTCTTGCGCCCTCGACTCATTTCAGTTACTTACAAAGGTCAGTAATGCCCGCGAGAGATCAATATCAACGCGCCTCACAACTGTTCCCGCGTCAAGCGAGCAACTTCGTCGCGGATATCATCGCTGCGTGAGGCGTTTCGTACCAGCGTCTCCAGTTCGCGCAGCTTCGCACCCGACAAAAACCGATACCAAAAACCTTGCAGGACGTGATAGATCAGGCCCTCTCTTCCATCGAGAAACCCCAAGCGGATGACATATCGATAGAAAAAATAGGCAAAGGAAGAAAGTTCAAACGGAAGCCGATCGTAGATCGATTCCTTAAGGAAACGCTTTATCTTTGCCTGAGGTGCAGTGGATTTACTGGTAAGGACTTGAGGTTGTTCAAATAGATGAAGGCGCTTGTTCAGCGAGTCAAGTGCCTCCCGGCTTGCATACTTATTGTGCTTGTCAGTGAAGAAAGTGAGATCCTGCAGATTGTGGTCGGCAAATCCACCGGCAAAGGTCACGGAACGCCCTTCAGTCAGATAGATATGCTCGTCCATCCAGCGGTCTTCAATCTGCGCCTTACCGCGGCGCCAGATTCGAAGAAGCGTAAGTGGGTATCTTCCTCCGTGGCGAATGAACTTACCCTGGAAGATTGTCTTGCGTTTGAGATTCACGCCGGCAACATCGGGCGGAAGTTCGGAGAGCCGCGTCAAAATCTCCGCAGCAAGATCGGGCTCGACAACCTCATCAGCGTCGAGTCGCATCACCCATTCGGAAGTGATTGGCGCATGTCCGAGCGCCCATTGAAACTGCTTTGCCTGATTTTGAAAAGTGTGTTGAAGGACGTGCGCGCCATGAGATTTCGCCAAGTCCACCGTACCGTCCGTCGAATACGAATCCACGACAACAATCTCTCGCGCAAAGACTCTTACGCATTCCAGGGCGCGCGACAAATGCAGCGTTTCGTTGTAGGTCAGGATTATCACTGCAACATTCGCCCGTTCATTCATTGCAGAATCCTCGCGCACAATCGACACTGCTGCTTTTCGGATAAATCCTTGAGGTCAGAGCACGCGGCTGGTTTTTCTCGAAAAGAAGGCGTTCTGAACCGGAATCATCTTCCTTCGGCAACGATTCGTTCCAATGTTGCAGCTCGTAAATTGCATAGTAAGCCTGAAGCTGTATTCGCAGACGAATGACCGTGCGGCCCGTGTCGTCATGGTCGCGCTTGCGCAATCGAAAGCCCCGATGTCGATTCCTTCGACGCTGTCTGCCATATCTCGAAAGATGCAATCGTATGAGCGCGCGAAAATCCAGACCGAACGATGACAAGTGGTGACGCAACACCCATTCCACTAAGTAGGAGAGATGAAGCGGTGGGCATCATTCGAAACCTTGTCCCGACCACGGCCCTGCTCATCCGTGGAGGCCCTGGAAGAGAAAAGTTGATCGAGGGCCATCACCGTCTGGCTCATTGTGTACCGCCCTAAGAAACTACGCCGTGCACGGGAGCCCATAGCGCCCTGCTCTGCCGGAGGCAGATCGAACCACCGGCGAAGGAGGCGCTCGGTGCCTTCCAGCGTATCGTCTTCAACGAGACCTGCCTTATCGTCCTGGATCTCGGACCAGATATTTACCCGATTACTAATAAGCACTGGACGTCCGACAGCGAGAGCTTCTACCACTGCGATGCCAAAGTTCTCCGAATGAGACGAAAGGACGAACGCATCGCATGCTCGGAGCGCACCCCATTTGAGGTCACCGTCAATGAAACCGGGCCAGTGCACTCTGCCGGCAATACCAAACTGCTCAGCCATGCGTTGCAGCTTCGCCTGCGTTCCCATCTGGTCCGGACCGGCGATCACGAGGTCCACATCCGGAACGGAGTTTGCAACCTGTCTAAAAGCGTTGAGCAGCAGATCGCAACCCTTTTTGGGATGAATCCGTGCCAGGAACAGCAGATAGCGGCGGCCGCGAAGCTCAGGGAATCTGCGGTAGAATGTCTCGATTTGCCCCGCGGGATCTCCCCAGCTCTCCTCGGGATCGTTGATCCCGAACGGCACCACCACACTGTTCCATTTGTTCGGACGAAAGCTGACCCTTGCCAGATCTCGCTCGGACTTGGCAGTGAAAAGTACCGCACGCGCATCGCGGAGGACGGCGTACTGTACGGGCCAGTAAAGCATCTTCTTGAGGTACTTTAGTGGATACTTCCGATCAAACCAAGGATCAAGCGCGCCATGGACAAATACTCCATAAAGTCTGCCCGCGCGTCGCGCCGCGAATCGAACAGCAACCCCGGCAAAAGTCCATATCCCGTGCATCACGATGCAGTCGAAGCGGCCTGAATTCTCATGGAGCCAGCGCCAGAGGCGAGGAGAAAATGCATAACTGCCCATATAGGACTGACCAAGAGCATGCACCGGGCAGGGAATACCCTTCAGAAATGGCTCATCGGGATTGTCGAGGCAAACTAACTCGATTCCCGCGCTCGCCTGGAGATAAGCTTTCGCAAGCTCCCGCACAGACTCAGGCGGACCTCCGTCCGCCGGGGAAAAACTCCGAATTATGTGAAGCGTTTGCATGGAACCTACATTTTGACCGGAGGGGGCTCAGGAATGGCCGGTTCAGAAGAGCGCTCGACCGGCATCCGGTCCCGATAGCGCAACATGATGTGCACAAGATGTCGCGCATCCCAATAGCGCGGGACAAAACGCCGCGGACTTGAGATGCTGCGCCACAGCCAACCGAGGCCCATCTCGTCGACCCAGACAGGAATGCGGACCTGATCTCCAGAGAGAAACGCGATCGCCGCGCCCACGCAATGAATCGCCGGCCGATAGCTCAGGTTCTGCTTGAGATAGAACCCGAGCCTCTCCTGAGTTCCGCCACCAATGCCAAGCACTATGTGCCTGGGCCGGCTTTTTTCGACTTTCTCAAGAAGCTCTCGGTCCCTAATCTCTGTGCCGTAAATCGGTGCAACATAAATATTGTCATCGGCCACAGGTACACCGTTCCCTCGAAGCCACGCAGCGTTTCGCATGGCAGCTTCGAGCGAAGGCATTACCCAGAAACTGATTTCAGACTGACGAATGTCCACTTGTTGAATTAAGGCTCGCAGATACTTCAACCCCGAGAGCTTGGAAATGCGAGCGCGTTGCATCATATTCCAAAGCAGCACCATCAGGGCGCTGTCGGCGATCGCGAAGTCCGCACCGAGCAGCGCTTCGCGGTACAGTTGATCGCGAGCAAGATTCTTGAGGGCGGGTGCGGCGGGCACCACTACCAGGCCGCCCTCTCGAGAGACTGCGTCGATGGCATCCTGAGCAGTCCCAATGAAAAAACGAATGCCCAGGATCGTCTCGTAGCGCGCAGGTGATGATGCGGTTGAACTCATCTTGTAGGTGTGAGGCCGCAAGTCTAGCCGGCAAATGGTCAGGGCTTGGGTGGGAGAGGTTGGCTTGACGACGCCGCAGAAGTCGCTACGCCATTGATGGTGCGCTTTCTCTGTTTCAATTTTACGGCCGGCACTCCTGAGTACACTCCCCACGGCTCGAGGTCGCGCGTTGCAACTGAACCCAATCCCAACACAGCGCCCTCGCCCACATTAACTCCTGGTCCCACCGAAGCCCGCGCGCATATCCAGGCGTAGGCTCCGATGACCATAGAAAAAGCGAGTAAGGGAAATGCCGGGTTGTCGAAATCGTGGGTCGCGCCGCAGACATAGGCGCCCTGTGACATGATCGCGTGCGAGTGGAAGTGCATCGGCGCCGGGTTATAGATTTCAGCGCCATCGCCTGCCGTGACCTGATCGTCGCACACCAGATTCCATGGCGCCCAAACCTTCGAACCAGGATAGAAGTGACAGTTCGGCCCCATCTTTGCCCCGAACGCCTTGAGCAGCAGAGCACGCCAGCAATGGAGCGGCCGCGGCGATGGCCGATAAAGGAGCAACCAACAGAGGTTCCATGCCATCCGACCAAGTCTGTCCCTGAGCAAGAAAGCGGGACGGAGGTATGGATCCTTTGCCGTGTCCTCGGGAATGTGATCCGCTGCGTTGTAGTAAATCTGTCTCATCATTCGGTCATCAGTCGGCCAGCTCAGCTCAGCGAGACTGAATCGCGGGCCTGGAGGAGTGTGTCGGCCCATCGTACAGGCGAAAACTGCTTTGAGAGGAGATGACTGGCTTTGGACATTGCGTCGAGGCGCGCATCGCTCATTCCACTTAGATGAGACATAAGCGTGGCCAGTCTTTTCACATCCCGGCTATCAAACAAGTATCCGTTGTAGTTATCCTGGACCAGGTGAACCGTCGCGCCTACATTATCAGATGCAAGGATCACGAGCCCTGCGGAAGCGGCCTCGTGCACCACAACCCCCCAGTGATCTATGCTGCTTGGCAGAACAAGGCATCCGGCTGAGGCCAGTACGTGGGGCAAATGTTCTGGCTGCACAAACCCCTCGACGCGAATTCCGGCTCGGCCTTCCAAATGTGCGTTCAAAGGGCCAGCACCGCAACAGATCAGGGGACAGGGATCGACTGATTTTTCCCGGTATGCCTCGTAGGCTTTCACGAGCTGCCTCACTCCTTTGTGCGGGGCAAACTCTCCCACGAAAAGAAAGGAGCGCGGCACGGCGCGTCCCTCAGTAACTCGCGCAACGTGTACTGATTCCATTGTCGGCGCATCACAGGACAATGAACCCCAAAGAATGGCGCGCTGTTCGAACCCCAGCCTTCTGGCAAAAGCCGCCTGCCTCTCCCCGGGAACCCAGATCATATCCGCAAGGGGACGGATGTACCAAGGCGCGACGAGCGTGCCTATCCGCTGCCTCAGCGTTCCCTCCCACGGGTTATCAATGGCTAAAACGCGCCAACACCGTTTGGCCAAAGCTCTCGCGGTCCGCCGATAAGCCGGCACGTGCCATCCAGCGAATACCAATATTTCCGGATCAAATATTTGCAGCTGCTCTCCGAGCGGAGCGAGATCAGCCTGCGATCGCCAAACCAATCGATTCGGTATCCATGCATATTGATTGTCATCGAAGGGTACGTGCTGAACCGGAGCCTGGTGACTTACGAACAATTCCACGCCTTCGCGGCCGGCGAGTTCCTTCAGGCATGCATTCAAATACCCCGACAAACCAGTCCAAAGAATGGCAACTCTCATGGAGCACTTCTCTTCCTCGCCAGAGCGTTGGGCCACGATATCCCGCGGAGCAAAAGACCTTCGACTCTATAAGAAAACCGCATCAATTCGTCTGTCGCCCGCCAGTTCCGCCCGCGAATCTGCCGAAAAATGCGCCTGCAATCCTCTCGGTAAGCGTCCTCTAGCCTGCCAGTCCCTGAAATCGATGCGTCGTGAATGCGGAAGGCGGCAAGATCCGCGTCGATGTAGCCGACGGTCGCTCCCATATGTGCCATCAATACGAACAACTCACCGTCCCAACTCGTCCTATTCTCGGCATTAAAACCTGGCGAGCGTAGAAATGCCTCGCGCCGGAAGAATGTAGACTGCTGAAGCCAGTGTGTCCCGCCATAGAAATAACGCCGCACCGTAAAATCTCTGGCCCTCACATGGCGCAGAGTCCGGCCATGTGCGTCCACGACATTCCCGTTTCCCATGACGATATCGCATTGCGGATGCGACTCGAAAAACTCCGAAACCCGATGCAGGGCTCCAGGCAATAGGAAATCATCAGCATTCAGGAAGCCGAAAATCTCACCGGTCGCGCCGCCAAACCCCTTATTTAGGCCATCCGCGGCGCCCTGATCGGGTTCGAAGATAACACGAGATATCTGCTCTCCATAACTCCGCAGCAATTCGCGGCTACCGTCCGTCGATCCTGGATCGACAACAATGTACTCGAGGCCAGGGTAGTCCTGTTGCAGAATTGACCCAATCGCATCTCCCAAAAAGGTTAGCTGGTTATAGGATAAAGTAACAATACTGATTTTCAAGCAATTCTCCGTCGCTTACTCGTGTCAATCGCTACGCTAAAGCAGGGAGATCAGCACTAAACTGCCGCACCTGCTTTGTGCGACTAACTCGATGAAGTCGCATCGATCTCTTGCTACTTACTGGTCTTGTATGGCTTCCGCAGGAGGCGGCGAGGTGTACACTGTCTCTGATTGTGGGGCCGAAGTAAGAACTTGTTGATATGGAAAGCCCCCATGACACTTCCCGGCGGCGCAAATATTCAGCGGGTTAAACCCGACACAGGAAATTGCGAGTCATGCCCACCAACCTCAAACGGCTTCTCAAGACGCGCAGCAAGAACCTTCTGAGGAGCGCCTTCGAGATCGGCCAGCGGTTTCGCTTCGATATTCTCCCGCGCCATTTTTATTCGGAGATCCCCGATATCCGCGGCTTGCGAGCGGCTTCTTCTTGGCGGAAGCCGCGCAGTTTCCTGGGCATTTTGGGTGACATCGATTCACAGGTGGCATGGATCGACGCATGTACGAGGAACTACCGCGATACTTTGAAGCGGTTTGCTATCCATAAATCCGCCGTTGACATGAACGCCAGCGACGAGGGCTACGGTGAGGTCGAGGCCGACTTTCTCTATTGCTTCATTCGCGCGCACCGGCCAAAGCAGGTCATTCAGATCGGCTGCGGGGTTTCAACCGCCGTCTGCCTGCTGGCCGCTCAGGACGAAGGCTATTCGCCGCGTATCGTTTGCATCGAGCCCTACCCGACCTCCTTTCTGCAACGCGAAAGCAAGTCGGGCCGGATCGATCTCGTCCCGCAAAGGGTTCAGGATGCCGGCTATGATTGCGTCCAGAGACTGGGTCCCGGAGATCTTTTCTTTGTCGATTCCAGCCACACCCTTGCCCCTGCCGGCGAACTGAATCTCATCGTTCTGGAGATGTTGCCCCGGCTCGCTCCCGGTGTCTACGCCCACTTTCACGACATCTACTTTCCCTACGATTACTCTCCCGACTTGATGTCCACGGCGTTGTTCTTCTCCCATGAAACCGCGTTGCTCTACTCATTTCTATTGATGAACAGCAAGTTTGAAATCAGCGGCTCATTATCCATGCTTCATCATCAGCGGCCCAGCGAACTCAGAAGAATCTTCCCTGACATTCGCCCAGCAATCTTCGAAGACGGTCTTACCGTGCAAAGCGGCCAATTTCCGAGTGCCATATTTCTAAGGCGACTCGCCGAGTAGCCTGATTCTCGTAAAGGATCCCATCGCCTGGTTGGTCCCTCGCGCAAGCGATCTCCAAGAGCGCCGTTCACGAAGATGTCTTCCGGCGCCCTGACTTTCCCTGAAAAGATAAGCGCGAGAATCAGTACTGCGGCCGGGGCGTCAACACGGCATTGATCCGTCTTTTCGCATTTCTTTTTATCTTGCTGGGCGAGGTACGCACAGCCTTGCGAGGCACCATATCTGCACACGTCATCAGAATCACGATGTAGTACGGAAAAATGATACGCACGTCTTCGCCAAAGGGTGAAAAAAGAATATTCCACAGCAGCGAGAATGCCACGAACGTTGCTACGGGGAGTATCACAACGGTAGGAGGATAGATCCGCATCAGCATCCTTACCGTCAGCACGAAGACCCACGCCCAAAACAACGCGCCAACAATACCCGCCCATACCCAGGCTTGCAGGAGGTACGAGTGCGTCGGGATGACGCCTTCTTCCACTTCGTCTTGCGAGATCTCACCTGCGTCCTGGTATCCCATCAAGGCCATCGCTTCCTGCTGCGCGAGAATATAGGACCAGTCCTTTGCCCACGAGCCATGGCCTAAAATGGGCGAATCAGCAATGGCCGCTAAGGCTCCCAATACATCCCCACGTCCGCCAAGCAGGATTCCGTATTCCCCGCTCGATTCGCTTACATACTTCTGTCTTGCTTCTTCACCCAGAAAACCCTTGGTCGCCGCATACTCATAAGCCCATAGAATCCCGGCAGCGCCCAGTACGATCGAAGCAGCCAAAGCCATTTTCAGTGCAGCTCGCACCCCGGAATTCGCTGCGGCTTTGCTTTGCAGGATGCGGCTGAAAAGAAGATACAGGGCCGTGGCCAGGCATATTCCCCCGACGTTGCGGCTCCCGAGAATCATGTTGATGACGCCGATCGCCACACAGAGTGCGATCTTCCATTGGCTGCGACACTTCTCGCGCGAAACAAAAAGGAGCACCGCCAGGGTCAATGGAGAGGAGAGCCCAAATTTCCATGGGTAGTCCTGGGCATAGTCACTCGGACTGAAAAGAAAAGCAATCATGCTGCCTGTGACTAACCCCCATCCGTAGAACATGAGCCGCCGCGGCTGCCCATACGCCAGGGCACTGAGCACAACAAATCCGATGAGGGTTAATCCAATCATGCTCCAGCCACGCGCAAGGTCGGCGAAAGCGGAGCGCCTGACGATATCTGACACGCATTGTGAAACAAGCCACAGCGAACAAAAAAACAGAAATCTCTTGCCTGCCGGTGTTGCAATTCTAATTTTCCCGCGGGAAGCAAAGTACAGGAAGGCGGCCAACATCAGCAGGTCGGAACCTTCTAAGACGCCAATGAACTTGAAATGAATGAACTGTAGACAGGGAATGAAGAACACTAACGTGTCAATTCGATCGTGATCGCCGGGCCACCGTCGATTCACCCTCGGCGTATGATGGTCTGTTTGCGACATTGACGAATTCACCTGAGCGAGCCAATGCGGGTGAGCCAGAACCCCGCGATCCGCTAGCGCTAATTTGCCCGCCCTAAAGAAATGACGCGTTGCCAAGCCCTGAATCGGCGCGGGATACCTTGCAGATATTTCGTAATATATTTGAGCTTTATGTATTGAAGTCTCGCTACACCACTTGCAGCTGCATTTACAAAGAGCACATCTGTATTGTCGAGCGAGAAGTTGATGACCCAGAAGCCCAGCGCACGCATTCGCCGTTTGATCAATTCCACCCTCGCTCCTTGCTCTGGATACACAAAGTCGTGAAACTCCACGGTAATCTGGATACACCTTTGGAGATCGGAGTCAGAAGCTGAATCAAACATTTCTACTTCTGCGCCTTCAATGTCGACTTTCATCAGATCAATTCTTTCGGCTCCGATCCGCTCAAGCAGGCTCCGAAAATCAAGAACCTCAACTTCTTCTTCGGAGTCGACGACGTCCCCTTCTTTTTGATGAAGAAGGCTAGCACAGCGGTTGCCGAATACGAGCAACCTGACCCGTTGGCTTCGGCCGCTCACGCCGACTGGAACGAGTGTGAGCCTGGGAGCATGTTCAATGTTTGCACGCAGTCCGGAGTGAGGCTCTACTGCGAACACCTTGCAAGCAAATCTGGAGATCATTCCATGAGAGAATTCTCCTCGATTCGCGCCGAGATCCAACACCGCGGAGTCAACATTCAGCAGATCCGGAAGGTATGTGTGGTTACACAATCGATCGACCTTTGCCCGCGTCTGCTTAGTCTGGTGCGCTTCAAGAGTCATGTTTCATATCCCTCGAATCAACTCAAGCGTGCCGGCCGGCTAATTCAAGTCCGGCGAATCAAATCGTTCTTGAGCCATTCAGCAGTTGTCCGTACAGGGTCGCCAGTTCGTCGCCGTAGTTGCACTGCCTATAATTCGATCGCACGCATAGAGCGTTACTCCTGCCAATATCTGCAACCGCACTTCGGTGTTGATAAGCAAATTCGATTGCTTCCGCCAGCGAATTACTATCTCCGGGGGGCACTATTGCTCCGTGAACACCGTCTTCAACTATAGAACCACTGTTCGGAGTCGTAACAACGTAGCAGCCGCATGCAAGTGCCTCGAAAACGACTCTCGCCGACCCTTCGGCAAAGGACGGAAAGATGAAGACTTCCGCCCTTGACATTGCCAATGCAAGGTCCTTACGGGACAATAGGCCCAGATATTTCACTCGCGGATTAGAAAAGAAGATTCGGGCTCTATCTGCTATCTCAGGGCTCACCCTTCCTGCGATTTCAAGCTGCAATGGCAAGTTACCTATGCGTTCCAAGGCGTCCATGACAATCTCCGCGCCTTTGCGTTTCTCAAAGTACCCGGCGAACAAGACCCGAAAATCCCCTGATGCGCTCACTCGCTGCGGCACCTGATCCAGAAAAGCATCATCAACCCCGAGATAAATCACATGATTTGGGCAACGGTCATGACCGGAAACTCGAAATGTATCTTCGACAAAACGTGAATTTACCAGGACGGCATCGGCCCGCTCTATATCACGAAGTACATACTCCCAAAAGACGCCGACGTTAACCGTGTCCTCCCGGAGAGGCATTCTCCCCATATTCCTCACCAGCGCGTCGACCGTTGCGGGATGTGCGATCGAGTGGTCACATAGGAGAAACATGCCGCATTTCTTTGCGGCTTCGACTGAAGCACCTCCAAAGCCTGCACGATAATGGTAAATTCGGGCTCCCTCTGTTGCCGCTCGTTCGACATGAGGTGTCGCCATCCATCCGTAAAGCCGAAATGCGTCAACTACTATCGCATCGCGATGAAGTGACGCTCCAAGGATAGAGACCGCTTCCGACGCAAAGGACGCGCGAATGGCGCTGTCAGAGATCGATTCGCCCCTTGCGGTTAGTCGCTGTGCACGCAGACAAGTTCGCACATACGGAAGTGAAAGAATCTTGCGAGCCAAAGGCGTTGGATAAGCTCCGGTCAAAAAGCACGATAGTGTTTTCCGCCGATCAGCCTCCGCTGCAGCGGTGGCGAGGTGAAACTTGGAAAAGCCGTTAGAGATGATCACCATTATGCAGATGAACTGCTTATCTTCTTCTCCAAACCTAAAATGAAGCACCGTCGATTCACGTACCTTGTCAGCCCGGTGAAGAGCCTACGCGCTGTTTCTGCTTTTGATCCCGAGAATCGCAACGTGTGACGCAGTGCGGTAGAGGTTCGGGCCTGCGTCGCGAGTATTTAGTAAATGAACTGAATCGCACTTCTTCCTGATTTGACTGTAATCATTAAAGACAGAGTAGGAATAGGCTAGGCCATCGCCTTCGCCCACAGAGTAGCCTCTGCCTTTTGTCTTAATGAAGTCGGCGAACGGCCAAAGTCGAAGTGCGCGGATTGCTTGTTTCGACAGGCGCGACAACTTCGAGCCTTGGCCGAAGTTATTGCAGTCGGAGATGAACACTAAGTTGCGCGAAACGCGCAACATCTCCGATACAGCCACCGATGGCAATGGAATGTGATGAAGTGCACCGAATTCGCAAACCAAGTCGAAGGACTCATCGTCAAAAGGAAGATTCATTGCGTCGCCGTCAATAAGTTCTGGCTCCAGCAACCCCTTAGAATGTCCAATTTCGCGAAGCTCCGCTGATGGCTCAATACCTAATATCCTGACGTCTGGCTTCTCCATTTTGACCTTCAAGAGACTGCGGCCAGTGCCGCTTCCGACGTCCAAAACCGATCGAACACCGAAATACTCGATAATAGAGAGCATGAAGCCGAGCGCAAGACTGTGCTCACCTTCCTCATGCACATGCATTGCGTCATATCGATGCGCGGTTTCCGCATAATATGCGCGCTGAATTTCGGTCGCCTTCTCTTGCGCGGCGCTGATATGCCTCATTGTAGAAGTCCGTTTCATTAAATTTGCGGTCTCTAGGTCAACCCGCGCATTCGGCGAAAGATTAAGAATCGATGGCGAGGTCGCCCCTTGTTTTCCATTGTGCCTCCGGCCTCTTAGTACCCTCGTTCCCTTCGACGTTTGTGATAGCGCGCGGGCCGCAATGATTGTTCGGATTAAGAGGCCAGGCTTAACCGGCGACCTCTGCTTTGCCAGCTTGTAACGAGGGAGCTCGGAACAGGGCACTGAAAAATTCGGCCGGGGTGTCGCCCAAAAGCGCGAGTGAGTGAGGGAGCACGTACGCGATCATGCAAAGATCTACCATAAGAAGGCCGATGCCGGCGCCGGCCAAGCCAAACACGGGGATCAGAAAGTATGCGGCAGGTAGGGAGAGCGCAGTCGCCGCCAAGTAAATCACGGCCTGCCGCTCATGGCGGTTGCACGCAATAGACACTATCGAAGAGGTGACCCAGAAGGAGCTGGCAAGCACTTCAACAAGCAGGAGATAAAATAGTCGATGATCCATCGCAATCTTGTAGTGGGTCCAACGCACGTATATGGCATTGCCAAATAGCGCCAGAAGCAGAGCCGCTGAGGTAGACAAGCCGAGGGAGGCTTGGCATGCGCAACGGTGTAAATTCCTCGCGAGCAATTTGTCTCCTGCGCCAAATGCCACCGACAGTTCGGCCCAGACACTGTTGGTGATCATATCAACCATTTGATACGCGAACCGAGTGAGAGTCCTGACGGTTGAGAACATAACCACTGCAATTGGGCCTAGCACTACGCTAACGACTATGGTCATCCCTTGGAAGCTGAAAGAACTGCTGACGGCCAAAGCCATGTAGGCGATGGCCGGACCGAATAGCTTTCGAATAATGCTGAAGCGGGAATAACGATAGCCGTAGTGCAGCCATGGACTTTTTCGTTCGAGGATAACTTGGCATACTAGATTCCCCAGCAGTCGTACCCCCAAAAAGACAATTGCAACGATAAGGGGAGATGCATGAAAAGCAACCACGATGATGCTAGAGGCATTTGTCGCAAATGTCACTGCCACCCCAAGCAAGGTCCCAAGTGCGTAATTACCGTCGGATCGAAAGCCAGCGGCAACGAGCGTCCATTGCAAATCGAGAAGCACCGAGGCACAGAGTATGCATAGAATTGCTCTTGTCTCGCCCTTGGACAGAACAGTGAGATTGAGCCACCTTTCAATTGGAATAGCCCAAAGCCCCATGACGACGCACAAGCCAAAAAATGCAGATACCGCCGTCGTCAACGTCCACGCACTTTGAAACACCTCAAGGGCGGCAGTCCTTTCGCCGCGCGCCACCTTCATCGTCATCTCGTTTGCTGCTACACTTCCGAAGCCGAAATCCGTGAGGCCCAGGTAAATTGGGATAGCGCTCAAGACCAACCATTCACCGTAGAGTTTCGGGCCCCAGAAATGCAGAAACACTGGAACACCGACGAACTGGATCAAAGCCGTTAATACGGGCCTGAGGCTCGTTGCTCCGACAGCATGAAAAAGGCGATGTTTCAAATTCCGTTTCATAATCAGACAGGCGAATCATGGCGGAGTTAGCGTCCTCGGAGCACACGGTCGGGACGGCCGGTCACTCGAAGACGCTCCGCGACTCCGAACAAGACACGCATTCGGATGAATCGCAGATCTCTCAAAGCTGTACGACCTGCTTCGCCCCTTGTTGACAGCGAACACCCGCTGTTCCGCCTAATCCTAGGAACCAATCGCGAAATGTTCGCGGCGAGTCAACCGGACTGCTCTGATCCCTCTATGCGTCTGTGAATCCAGGCCATCCCCGGCAGTTTCCAATACCATCGCCCAGAATTCAATATGCGATTGATGAACTCTGTAAGCTGGCGCTTAGGCTCTTGCTCAGGATCCATTTGCTCCCAAATCATCCCGACAAGAACGATCATGCAGGCCACGACCAAGGAAAGCAGGGCGCCTATCTCGACTATCAGCCGCCGCGAAGGCCCGGACTTCCGGTCGGGAACATCGGCCGCATCCAAGACGGCGACGGTTGGAAGCTCCTCTGCCTCTTCTACCTTGGCCGATTCATATTGCTTGGTAAGGGCCTCCCACAACGCCTCGTCAACGCGCATTTTTCGTTCCAAGTCGTAATAAGTAAGTCCCAAAGTGGGCAATTCTTCCGCAGTGAGATATGGCGATTCGCCCGCATCGGCGTTGGCCCCGGATCCTTGAGGCATTCCGCCCATCTTGTCTAATTCCTTCTGCAGTTCTGCGTTATGCGCCTCAAGAGCCCGCACCCTGGAATTATCTTCTGAGTAGGTTTGCCGGAGTGCCGCAAGTTGGCTTCGGCCATCTATGAGTTCGGCTTGCAATCGAAGGCCTTCCTCGACCATCGATTTTGTCTGCGAGGAGACGTCGATCGCGCCGCTTTTGACAGAAAACTCACTAAGTTGCTTCGCCGAATCATCTAGCTGCTGCTTGACCTCTTTTACCCGTTCTTCGAGAAATATCCGCTCACGGCGAGCGGCAGAAGTGGAGTTGCCGGTTTCCACCCGGTTAAGTTCTTCTATGTATCCCTTCGCAATATCTGAAGCAACGACAGGATTCTGTGCCGTAACGCTGATGGTGATGATGCCGCTTTTTCGATCTTGCTCGATCTTCGTAGCGCCTGCCAGTGATCTGCGGGCGTCCTCGATGCTCCTAGCTTTATAAAAGTTGGCAAGGCCTAAGCGATTGATCAAGGCATCTTCGACGTTCCGACTATTCATAATAGCTATAAATAAATCACCGCGAGTCTCGAGTCCGAATGCTCCACCGCCAAGTTCGCCTGCGACGCTGTTCGGTAAGAGCGCACTCATGACTCCGGGGAACGGAGAAGAGTCACTCGGTGGCATCAATGTCGCTGTCGATGTATAAACATTCGGCCGAGTGAAAGCATAGACCATTGAGATTAAGATGCCCGCGAAGAGAATGCCAAAGACCATTTTTCGCTTCAGCCAGCACGTTCGCAAGAAGCGAGCGATAGACGCACTGATCGATTCCGGCGCCTCTTCGGTGTCGGGGGATTCAACATCGGTTGGCGGGCTCGAACACTCCGAATCGAGTGTTATATCTTGAGAATCATCCATTTGTAACTCATCCTCGAGAGGACTATGCCACAGCGAATGAGTCGAACGCGAACTGTGAAGGTCTGCTCATTCGCGATCGACAGTCATTTCAATTAGCCGCTCGCTTCAGGGCGCACCCTCCGCGGATCGCCTGTCGTATCAACCCAGTCGCAGGGTCTGCGGAATTTTCTAGTAAGATCCCGCAATGGCAATGGGCAGGGCCGCCGCGGACATGGCCTGCGCCACCGCCGCGATGTTCTGCCAGACCGTTGAGGCGCCGACGATCCTTTCGGGAACAAAGATCGTGTCACCGGGCCGCATGCGGAGGTTCATAAAGTTATTACTGACCCAGTTCGATTCGCGCGGCACAACTGACCCATCGGCATGCAAAACATAGATCTGCTTCTTGTCGCCGTTAGGTGTCGCGCCACCCGCTTTTCTCAGATACCAAATAAGATCTTTTCCCGAAACGTAGCTTATCGCGGCGGGGTTATAAACCTGACCGCTTACAACAACAAAGTTTGGCCGCTTGGGTATGAAAAGTGTATCTCCCGCACGCATCTCAATATCGTCAGGAGTATTTGCCCATCGGCTCACGTCAGAAGAGATGTTGATGATGAGCCTTCCGCTGGCGGGATGGCTGCGAAGGCTCGCGAGGATCCCCTGCCTCTGTGCATCCAGTGACTGCTGGATACTCGTCGCTGCTTGCGCGCCGATCGCTCCTTGTTTAACCTGCGTGGGCGTATTCTCGATCTGTCGAATCATCAGCAGTCGCGCCTGCTCGGCCAGGAGACGAACCTGGGCTCGCTGAAGGACAGCCGCGGGCGGATAAGCATCCACTCGAAATCCTCCCGCCCTCGTCAGCACAGAGCTAAGCCGCTCTCCGGTTTGGATGGGGTAGCTCCCTGCATGCTCAACCTCACCACTTATCATCACTGAAGAACCGATATCCTGCCAGCCGGCCAATTGCTGAACGCTGACGACGTCACCCGGGTTAAGCAACACATCTGCACTCTTGTCGCCATCAAGCGCCTTCCCGATGGCTACGGTACTATGTGTTACCAAAACCTTTTGCCCGTTTTGCACCACATAACTTGAGAGACCCGCTTCGTCCTTGTAAGCGCTCCGCGTGAACCCTCCAGCCATGCTCACTAAGCCGGCTACAGTCATACCTTCAGACATCGGATAAGTGCCCGGGCGAAGAACTTCTCCTTTAATCGAAACCATGGGCGGGTCGATCTCGTAGCGGCCGTAGACGTGAATCAAATCGAACGGTTCAAGTGGAAATGAATCGTTGCCAATCAACGCGTCATGCAAATTGAAATTGATGATTTCCGGCCGGAAGTCGGGCGGCTGAAGTCGGACCAGCTCCGCGTGGTCAGACGGCTCGGGCATTACATCCTGATACGAATGCAACAGATCGGTAATTGTCATCCCGTCCTTATAGGGATACTTACCGGGCCGGTAGACATGTCCTTCGAGATATATGGCATTCTCGTTATAGGGAAGAATCTGCGAGATTACAACGTCGTCTCCGCCCTGGATCTGGAAATCCGTCAGCTTCTTTGCTACCTCGGCCGGATCGTCCGGGAGTTGCAGACTTACCATGGTGCGGCGTTCCTGGGCCACAATTCGCCCAACATTGATTTCTTTCAAACTCGCCGTGCGCAGTACACCCCCGGCAAGATCGATGACCTGATTCAGGGTTTTTTCACCGTTGAGTTCATAAATCGCCGGACGGTGCACCATCCCTTCCACGGTTACTTGCGGGCCGACTGTCGGCACCAGAAGTGTGTCGCCGGGCAAGAGATGCTCGACATCCGAGCGGACGCCCTTCAAAAGAAAGTCATACAGGTCGATCTCACGGACCAGCCGGTCGCCACGATATTGGCGCAGGATGCGCAGCGATCCTCGACTTGTTGGGCCGCCCGCTGCGTAGAGCGCGCTCAATGCCGTGGATAACGAACTCACGTCATAAGCGCCTGGCCGCTGCACATCTCCTACAACATAGACGCGCACCGTGCGCAGCCGCCCCAAAGATATCTCGACGTGTTCATCGTGAAACTGCGCGCTGAGTGCCTCTTGAATGGCCGCCTGCGCCTCGGCGATGGTCATTCCATTGATCATGATGGTGCCGGCTTCAGGGAGATCAATCTGGCCTTGGCGGTCGATTGTCCTGTTCAGCCGGGCCGATTGGCCACCCCACATATTCACGATCAGACCGTCGCCCGGCCCGAGAACGTAATCAGGGCCGGCCGGGAGATCCATCGGCAACAGGTTCGCGTTTCCCGTGCCAACAACAAAAGCGTTGCTGCCGAAACGCTGCAGCTTCCCGCCAGACGCCGGAATCTGCGTGTAGAGATCCTTCAATGAGGGTAAATTCTTGTAAGGGCTCGGTTCTTGTATTTCTTTTGGCTCACTCTGACGTCCTTGCGAGCGCGGTCCCGCCGGCGTCGGGTGCGCACCCGTCGTTTGTTTGGGATAATTCGGGGATGGCGTCTGGGCCGCGCCATTCCTGGGGGACGCCTTAGCCTTACTGCTCTGCGCGCAGCTTCGGAGGCAACTCTCGGCATCGCTGCTTTCGCCGCACGCTTGAATGCATCTCTCTTCGTCAGTGCCGTATTCCGTTCCCTGAGCGCCAGTTTCTGAAGCAGCACCGTCACCGGCAGAATTCGGTTCCTGCACCTCATTTGGAGTTGGTGCTTTCGCCTGGCCATTCGGGCCGCACGCTTCCGGGGAGTCCTCAGCGCCACAATATTGACTCGCCCCCTGCTCGCCGCTACCGCTGTCAGGAGGCGCTTGTGCTTCAGTCGGTGGGCCCTTAGGCGCGCACGCATCAGGAGAGGTCTCGTCGGAGCTACAGCTCTGTTCCGGCGCCTGAACGCTATTCAGCTCGGGTCCCTGCGCGCTATCTCCCGATGATGGCGCCTGAGCGTTGCCGTTGGTCGCACAGGCTTCGGGAGAGTTCTCGTCGGAGCTACAGTTCTGGTCCGTTGCCTGCGCTCGTCCGCGCTGGACCGCAAAAACACCACAGATTAAGATCGCCAACCCGATCGTAAACGCCAGATTGCGGACGCGGCCCCGGAGAATTCCGGATCCAGCCGCTCGTGAAATCAAGTGAAATACGTTGCGCAATTCGTTACCTTCTCAGGCTTCTGTTGGTCGTTCCTGGGTCAGTGTTTTGAGCGTGCCGCCTTTTGCGAGCTCGACGATTCGATTCCCGCCGTCATGCCATGGGAAACTTGGGGCAGCTTGTGAGAACAGCCAGCGTTTCCTCTCTAACTTCTCATACAACGGGCATTACGACGAAGCTCTAAACTTTTGCGATTCGTTCCGGTCCTCGGATCGGGTATCACGAAACCCGCCATGTGGGTGTTGCTCCGGGCGAGAGGCGCCAATCCCGCGAACTTTATTCATTGGGCGAAATCGGCTACTGAACGCTTTCGCCCTTGAACGCTGCAATCTTCGCCTCCAACTGCTCCACTTTTCTCTCTAGAATTTTCATCCCAGCGCGGAACTCGTCCAGATGACGACCCACTTGATCCTCTCGATTCACGTCTTTCACGACAGCGCGCATCGCTTCGCGCGTAACGTCCGAAACGCTGCGCGCGCTGGTTAAGGAGCATATGCGCCTAAGAGCGACGTACTCCTCTTCGGAGAGACGAACGCTGACCTTGCGTGAGCGCGGTTTCAGAACTGTCATAGTCGACCCCAGAGCCGAGTTTGAAATTCAAAACGACGCAGTTCACTCTCTGCTTTCTCTTCAACGGCAGGGCAGGTAAAGCAGGAAAACACCAAGGTTGTCTCAAAAAATCGGGGTTTAAATCGGATTTGGGGTAGGCTCCGCCCCCGTGAGTCACAGGCAATCAGAGGAACTTTAGGTGACCAGATTCGCTCTTCGGAATGCTGGAGAAGTAGCGTCTTTCAACGTCCACTCGGATGACTTTTCCCGTCGTGCGCATCGATTCGACGCTGGGAATGAGCAAGGAATAGCATGGAGGGTGTGGTGGGCGCAAGGAAGATGTATGACAAATGCTTGACAACCTTGAGTCCTCAGGGATCTCTATAACATTTTCATTCCAAAAGCGTTACTGTGGAAAACCTGGCCGTTATTCAACGGACGTGCGACGCTCAATCCCTTTGGATGACACCGCGCCAGTTTCCAGTTGCACAGCCGACCGCAAGATTCCGGCGGCCTCTTCGCTAGATTGACTCATTCGCGCAAAGGGCGCGATTCGACTGACGATCTTTCAAACACGGGATCGTGGCACATGCCAGCGCCTGAGCCACACTCGGCGCCGGACATACGGAAAGAGCCGCAGCGTTAGGGAGCCTCAATGTAGGTGTTGTTGTTTTCAAGGATGGTTCCGCCCAGGTGAGTCTCCAGCTGCACGTAGATCGTGGCTCCGTTGGTGGGCAATGTCACCGTCGCGTTGGCGCCGCTTAGCGGGCCGGTGTTGACCAGATCAGCGGCGCCGGGCCGGCCTCCCGCGACCTTCAGGATCGGAATTGCTTCGTCGGGCAGCGCGAGGCGTATACTGGCGATCATCGGATCGCCAAATGGGGATTCCAGGTTAATAATTTCCTCGGCGTGTCCAACAATTCACATCTTCCTCGATTGACGTCCGGATATCCGATAAATGAAGAGAATTCCACAGTTAGATGGCGTCCGCGCTATAGCGATTCTCGCGGTCTTCTTTCATCATGCGCTCAGAGTCAAAATGCTTTGGATGGGCGTCGACCTCTTCTTCATTCTTTCCGGCTTTCTGATTACCGGCGTTTTGCTCAGTGCCAAGCATCACACAATTGGAAGCTTTTTTGCACATTTCTACGCTCGCCGTGCTCGTAGAATTCTCGCGCCCTACGTGCTCACGTTGATTGTTGTGAGCTTTTTTTTCGGCGTTACATGGATGCGGCACTGGTACCTGTATATTCTCCTAACTAACCTCCTGCTGCCGTTGCACATTCCGCATCCCGTTGCCTTTGACCCGCTCTGGTCGCTTGCTGTTGAGGAGCAGTTTTACTTGGTCTGGCCCTTTGCGGTGTACTTCTTGGACGAAGAGCATCTCCGCAGGCTTTTGGTTTTGCTGATCATTTTGGCTCCAGTCCTCCGAGGGTCACTTCATTTCCAAGAGCATTGGCCAATCTATACCCTGACTCCGTTTCGCATGGATCTGTTGGCGGCAGGAGCCCTGCTTTGGTTGGAATGGAAACGGAATCGCGCCGGCATCGAACGCTGGGGTGCTAGGATCAGCGCCCCTCTCGCCATTCTGGGATTTGCGGGGCTGGCCGTTCTTCGTCGCTATCACATCTCAACCGACGGCAACAGCAGGCTCGGCAATGTTCTTATCTACGAATTCTCCCTCTTCATTTGCTTTGGATTCATGCTCTACGCGCTTAGCGGATGGCACGTGGGCTGGTTACGCCTGAAACCCCTAATGTATATCGGTCAGATTAGCTATTCCATGTATTTGGTCCACCTGGGTATTCTTACCCTTATTGAACCTCGCATCAGTGGGATTGCCGGTGACGCTTTGGCGCTAGCGCTAATAATCGGCTACGCTGCACTGTCGTGGCAGGTTATGGAGAGCCGACTGCTTGGACGCAGGGCAAGAATTACACGACCTCTCGCGGAGACCAACTAGAGCATTCCATGAAATGCTGTAGACCGCGTCGCAGAGGTTAAACCTCGCCTTGGCGTTGTCGGGCGTGATCCGTTTGAGAGTGGACAAGCCTCCACGGAACCGTAGTGAGACCTGCAACTCGGCCGGGCCCAGCGCCGGATACTGGGTGAAGACCGCCGGGCTAGGGAGCCTCGGTGTAGGTGTAGCTGTTGGACAGTTGGCTTCCGCCACTGAAATTTGTATAGAGCTGCACATAGACCTTGGCTCCGTTGGTGGGCAGACTCACCGTCGCGCTGGTGCCGCTCAAGGGACCGATGTTGACCAGATCGGCTGCGCCAGGCGATGTGCCCACCCAGAGGTAGTAGCCTGTCACCCCACCGGTGCCGGCCGTCCAGGTAAACGTCGTCGATGCCCCGGTTAATGTGCTGCCCGACGTCGGACTGGTGATCGCCCCCGCGGAGACGTTGTACTCGGTGTA
>CAYOVE010000028.1:0-23890 GCA_964407295.1 uncultured Occallatibacter sp. | reverse complement strand
AACGCCGCCCTCGTCGATATGGAAGCCGCCGCCGTCGCCCGGCTCGCCGCCATGCGCGGCATCCCGTTCTACTGCATCAAAGGCGTGAGCGACGGCCTCACCGACCGTCTGCCTGACTTCAACCGTTTTCTCTCGCCTACCGGCCAATTCCAGCTCGCGCGGTTTACTCTTTTTGCCATCCTTCGCCCCTGGTACTGGCCCGCCCTCGTCCGAATGGGCGAAAATAGTAAAAAGGCTTCCCAAAGCATCGCGGAGTCACTGCTCGGCTTTCTCGACGAACGAGGTCACATCGAAGAATAGATGGCTACCCAAATCTCCACTCCCAGACTGCGCATCGATACAACGATTCCCGCCACGATGCGCGCCGTCGTCTACCGCGGCATCAATGACATGCGCCTGGAGACCGTCCCCGTCCCGCGCATCGGCCCCGGCGAGCTGCTCATCAAGATTGCCACCTGCGGCGTCTGCGGCACCGATCTCAAGAAGATTCACATGGGTTCGCACTCCGCGCCCCGCATCTTCGGCCATGAGATGGCCGGCGTCGTCGCCCAGGTTGGCGAAGGCGTCACCAAATTCGCCGTCGGCGACCGCGTCATGAGCTTTCACCACGTTCCCTGCGGCGAGTGCTATTACTGCCGTAAGAACACGCCCGCGCAATGCCCGCTCTACAAGAAGACTGGCGCTACCGCGGGCTTCGAGCCTTCGGGCGGCGGATTCGCCGAGTACGTCCGCGTCATGGACTTCGTCGTCAACTATGGCGGCGTGGTTCCCATCCCCGACGGCGTGCCCTTTGAGCAGGCTGCCTTCGTTGAGCCGCTCAACACGGTCCTCAAAGGCGTCAAGCTGCTCAACCTTGCGCCCGACGACACAGTTCTCGTCATCGGCCAGGGGCCCATCGGCCTCATGCACGCGGCTCTTTCCAAAAAGATCGGCGCGCGCGTGCTCACTTCCGACCTTTTTGCCGAGCGCCATGCCATCGCCGCGCGCTTCGGACTCAACAATCCCATCCACGCCGGAACGGAAAACGTCGTCGAGCGGGTACTCGCTGAAACGGAAGGCCGCGGCGCCGACGCCGTGATCGTGGCCGTCGGCGGCAATGCGCTCATCCGTACCGCCATGGACGCGGTTCGCCCCGGCGGCAAGGTCATGCTCTTCGCCCAAACCCAGCACGGAGAAGCCACCTTCGATCCCGCCGCAGTCTGCGTGGACGAAAAGACCCTTCTCGGCTCATACTCGTCCTCGTTTCCGATTCTGGACGAAGTCACGAGCCTGGTCTTCGACGGCTACCGCAATGGCTTCGACCTCACTCAACTAATCTCGCACCGCTTCCCGTTTGAAGATGCGGCCGCGGCTATTGAAATCGCCTCCCACCCCCAGCCCGGCTCGATGAAGATTATGATGGAGCCTGTGCCGGGGGCCGGGGCCGAGTAAGGGAAATCGAGGAGCTGATGGCCAGCACCGTGAAAGACGCGATCCTCCGTGGCCGCAAGACCGTCAAGAACGTTGTTGAGGGTGGCCGCAAGAAAGTAGAGGACGTCGTCGAGGGCGGCTTGAATACCGTCGAGACGGTCGTCGAGGCCGGCCTTGACACAGTCGAATCGGCTGTCGTCGTGGGCCGCAAGACGGTCGAAACGGTTGTCCACCACGGCCGCAAAACAGTAGAGAATGCGTTCCTGTCAGGGCGCGTTACCATGCGCGCCGCCGTCCTCCACGGCCGCGAAGACGTTCGCATCGAGCAGGTTCCCATTCCCAAGGCGGCGGCTGGCGAGCTTGTCGTTCGCGTAGGCGCGGCCCTTACCTGCGGCACCGATCTCAAGGTCTTTCGCCGCGGCTATCACGCGCGCATGATCGTCCCTCCCGCGCTCTTCGGTCACGAACAGGCAGGAACCGTTGTTGAAGCCGGCGATGGTGTCACCGATTTCTCTCCCGGCGACCGCGTCGTTGCGCTCAACTCCGCTCCCTGCGGCCAGTGCTTTTTCTGCCTCCGCGGTCAGGAGAATCTCTGCGACGATCTGCTCTTCAACAACGGCGCTTACGCCGAGTTCATCAAGATTCCTGCCCGCATCGTCGCCAAGAACACGCTCGTCATTCCTGAGAATGTCGCGCTCGAGCATGCCGCGCTCACCGAGCCCCTGGCCTGCGCTGTCCACGGATTCGAGGACTCCCATCCCCGCAAGGGCGATATCGTCGCCATCATTGGCGGAGGGCCGCTGGGCCTCATGATTCTCCACGTTGCGGCGCTGGCCGGCTTTGAAACCATCGCCATCGTCAAGCACGATGGCCAGGTTGATGCCGCGCGCCAGCTTGGCGCCACGCACGTCGTACAGGCCGCCACGGTCCGCAAGGCCATCCGCGATACCCGCGCTCTCACCCCAAAAGATCGCGGCGTCGACATCGCCATTGAGGCTGTCGGCACGCCTGAAACCTGGCAGGAGGCCGTCGAGTTGGTGCGCAAAGGCGGCACAGTCAATTTCTTCGGCGGTTGCGCTGCCAACACCCAGGTCACTCTCGATACCAACCGCATCCACTACAGCGACATCACTCTGCGTGCCACGTTCCATCACACGCCCGCCATCTGCCGCAAGGCTCTCCAGCTCATCGCGAGCGGCCGCTTCCAGGCCGGCGCATTCATCACCGGCCGCGCGCACCTCTACGAGCTGAACCGCGTCTTTGAGAAATTGATGAACCGCTCGTCGGAGATCAAGACGGCGATCGTGCCCTGACGTTTTAGTGAATCCGGTCGGCGCTTGGTTCTACGACCATCGACGACTCGCAGCACGATTATTTTGCGCTGCCCTGAACGGGAACTATTCCCGGAGAGATTCCGTCGACTGGCTGCAGCTTAAGATTTGGCCACTGCGTCGGAATTCGCTCGATTTTCGCGTTTGGCCATTGCGTTGGAATCGGCTCGCCTCTCGGATGCGGCCCAATAACAAGCGGAGACCATGAAGACGAATTCTCATTGAGAGCAAAGAGATCAGCGCGCGATTTCAAATCCATGCAGGGCGCGTTGAAGAGATGATCGAAATCAATCGGCACATTCGCCTGGTTCTGGGTGGCGTTCGGGCTATGGCAATCGAAACTGTTGAACGTGCGCCGCGCTGTATTCTGCCAAGGCTGACCATTGCTGAAACTGAATGGACCCTGACCCATTGGTACCTTGCCCGAATCCTGTGGGCCTGCTGGCGGCGTCGCGGTGGATTGGCAGAAGATCAGGCTGCTCTGGGACAAAAGGACTGCGAAAAGCACGAGTCGGTTCATGAAGACCCCCAATCGATCCCGCTGTTTTTTGTTCGGTTTCAAGTATAGTCCGCCCGGCGGACTTACTCGATCTGGCGAACTGCCGGCTTGACCACGCGAAGGGAGCAGCCACTTGCGAGCGCGACGGTGGAATAATATCGATGAGGCCGAAAATCCATGACCCCCACTGCCGCCCAGCCTACATCCGACGAGCTCATTGCGCGCGGCTGGAGTGCGCTTCCCCCCGCCTATCGCATCCCCGAGGTCGCGCCCACGCTCGATCAAGCCCGCGACTACTGCCGCCATCTGGCCGAAACGCACTATGAGAACTTTCACGTCGCCACGTGGTTTCTGCCCGCCGCGCTCCAACCCCATTTTCATTCCATCTACGCCTATTGCCGTATCTCCGACGATCTCGGCGATGAAGTTCCCGACAAATCCGCGGCTTTAGCGCTCCTCGATTTGTGGGGCAGGGAACTCGATGCCTGCTATGAAGGCCGCGCGCGCCATCCGGTCTTTGTCGCGCTCGCCGAGACCATCCGCGCCTGCGCCATTCCCAAAGAGCCGTTCGCCGATCTGCTGGTTGCCTTTCGCCAGGACCAGACCGTCACGCGCTACGCAATCATGGACGATGTTCTCGGCTACTGCCGCTACTCCGCGAATCCCGTCGGCCGCCTGGTGCTCTATGCCTGTGGCGAAGTCAGCGAAGAAAACTTTCGCCTCTCCGATGCGACCTGCTCTGCCCTGCAACTCGCCAACTTCTGGCAGGATGTCCGCGTCGACTTCCAGAAAGACCGTATTTATCTTCCGCAGGACGATATGCGCAGCTTCGGCGTCGCCGATGAAACCATCGCCAGCGGCGTCGCCACTCCGGAGTTTCGCGCGCTGCTCCGCCATGAAGTCGATTTTGCGCGTACGCTTTTTGTTCAGGGCCTGCCGCTCATCCGCAGAGTCAACCGCGACCTTGCCCTCGACCTCGATCTCTTCAGCCGCGGAGGTCTTGAGATTTTGCGCGCCATCGAACGCCGCGACTACGACGTGCTCAGCGCGCGGCCGGCCATCTCCAGGCTGACCAAGTTCTCTCTCGCTGCACGCGCAATCGTTGGAAAGGTTCTTCCGTTTTTGCGCCTCGGCCCTCGATCGACAGGAAAGGCCGCTTGACGCCGAAAGCTCCATCGCGCGATCCTGCCTTGGCCGCTGCCTACGCGGCCTGCCGCGGTATCGCCAAGCGTGAAGCGAAGAACTTCTACTACGCCTTCCTCGCGCTTCCCCTCCATCGCCGCAACGCCATCTGCGCCGTCTACGCGTTCATGCGCCGTGCCGACGATCTCGCCGACGACGAATCCATTCCTCGCGACGAGCGCCGGCGCAGTTTGGACGCGTGGCTTGCGGCTTGGCGCAACGCAGCGGCGGGCGCACCCACCAGCGACCCCGTTTTTCTCGCCGTGCGCGACGCAACCGCGCGCTTCGCTATTCCGCTCTCGCTGCTCGATGAGCTCGTCGCCGGTGTCACACTCGATCTTGATCATGCCGCCGACGGTGCACCCGAGACCTACGAAACCTTCGCCGATCTCTACCGCTACTGCTACCTGGTCGCATCGGTGGTCGGCCTGGTCTGCATCCGCATCTTCGGCTACAGAGACCTGCGCGCAGAAAGGCTCGCCGAAGAAACCGGAATTGCCTTCCAGCTCACCAACATCCTTCGCGACGTTGCCGAAGATGCGTCACGCAATCGGGTTTATATACCTTTAAAGAATCTCGAGGGTCACGGCGTTTCGCTTGATGCGCTGCTTCATCGTTCGCCCATCGCGCCGCCCACTCCCAACGAGCGCGAACTCTTCGCCGCCATCGCGCGCCTCGCCGAACACTACTATGGCCGCGCGCGGTTTCTCCTGCCGTTGATTGACCCCGCCAGCCGTCCTGCTCTCTGGGTTCTGGTCTCCATCTATCACGCCCTGCTCAAGCGCATTGAGCGCGCAAAGTTCGATGTCTATACCCGCCGCGCCGCCGTGCCGTTGTGGCAAAAGCTGTCTATCCTCGCCGTGGGCCTGGTTTGGACAGCATGGGCGCGCATCTTCAACTAGGCCTTTGTACCGCCGGCGTCCTCGCCGGCTGTCGTGCGGGCGTCCTCGCCCGCACTCCGCGCGCACTGACTACAGGCCATCTGACCACCGCGCGTCCCATGCGGTACCCTGATTCGGGGTACTCTCCATGCGCATTCGCTTCCTCGCGCGCTTGCTTGTCGCTCTATCGCTCGCCCTTGGGCTGGCTCTTGCGCCGCGTCCCTCAGCAGGGCAGGGAACCAACTTCAATCCAGCATTGCCTCTCACCCACGTCGACAACGGCCCCAACTCCGACTGGGCCCAGCGCCAGCATTATGTCGTTCTGGTTTCGCTCGACGGTTTCCGCTGGGACTACGCGAAGCGCGACAATGCCACTCATCTTCTCGCGCTCGGCAAGCGCGGCGTCTGGGCTCCTGACGGCATGATTCCCAGTTATCCCTCGCTCACATTTCCCAACCATTTCACGATGGTCACCGGTCTTTACCCCGAGCACACTGGCATCGTCGCCAACAACTTCCTCGATCCCGCAACTGGAGCGCGCTACTCCTACTCCGATTCGAAGGCCGCCGGCGATGGCGCGTGGTACAGCGGCGTTCCCCTTTGGAGCCTCGCCGAGAGCAAGGGAATGCGCACGGCCTGCCTTCTCTGGGTCGCATGCGAAGCCAAAATCGCCGGCTTCCAGCCCACTTGGTACGCCCATTATGACAAAAGTGAGCCCACCCCGGAATCGCAGCAAGCGCGCATCGACGATACGGTCGCCCTGCTCCGCTTGCCCGCCGCCGATCGTCCCCACTTTATTTCCATCTATTTTTCTGAGCCCGACCACACGGGCCACGAGTTCGGCCCGGACGCGCCTGAAACCCGGACCACCGTCCTCAAGATGGATGCGATCGTCGGCAAGCTTGAATCCGCGCTCAAATCCACCGGCCTGCCCATCGATCTGGTCATCGTCAGCGATCACGGCATGATCAAGTCCATAGGCGATTGGATCGACCTCGATCAATTCGCCGACCTCACGGGCTTCGACGCCGTCGGCTCGCTCCTCTACGGCAAAACTGAAGACGATCGCGCCCGCGTTTACAACCAGCTCAAGCGTGCCTCCTCGCAGTTTGTCGTCTATCGACTCAAGAACGTCCCTGCCGATCTCAATTTCAACCAGAATCCGCGCGAGGGCGATCCGGTCGTCGTCGCCACCGGCCCCTACGCCATTCGCGCTCACGCTCCGGCATCGGATCAGCCGTCGCGTCCGCCTACCATCGGCATGCATGGCTTCGATCCGCATCAGATTCCGGAGATGAAGGCCAGCTTCTTCGCCGCCGGCCCCGACCTCGTCGCCGGAAAGGCCGTTGCGCCCTTCGAAAACGTGAATCTTTATCCATGGCTCGCCCACATGCTCGGCCTCAATGCGCCCAAATCCGATGGCAGCCTGAACATTCTCTCTGGCACGCTGCGCGATCACGGCGTCTCACCTGCACAATGACAGGAGCTGGCAGTGATTGCGTGGCCTTGATGTCCCGAAGAAGGGGCGGAGTGCAAAATCGTGCGCAACAAAAAATGTACCGCCGGCCTCTGGCCGGCTGTCGTGCGGGCGTCCTCGCCCGCATACCAACCATCGGGGGTGTCCCAGGTCTCTCCGCCGCGGCGGATGAGACCTGCGATACCAGGATTCTCACGATCCGATTTCATCCGGAAGTTGATCTTGAAAGGGGAGGGAAGCAATGAATGCTGTTCTCGGCATCGACGGTGGCGGCACGCACACTCGCGCCTCCATCGTCGACGGCGACCACACTCTCGCCTTCGCTGAATCCGGCTCCATCAAGCGCCTGCGCGTCGGCGCCGAGGCTGCCGAAGCCAATCTGCGCGCTCTGCTCAAAGATGTCTATGTGCAAGCCGGCGTCACAACCGTCGCCGCGGCCAGCTGCGGCGTAGCCAGCGCCACCATGCCCGGAATCACCGAGTGGATCACCGCCGTCTTCAATGATTTTTCCGTCGCGTGCTCCGAAGTCGTTGGCGATCACATCATCGCTCTCGATGCCGCCTTTCGCGGGGGCGCCGGAATCCTCCAGATCGCAGGCACCGGCACCAACACCATCGGCCGCGCGCCCTCGGGCGCCTTCGAATCTGCCGGCGGCTGGAGCTCGCGTCTCGGCGACGAAGGCTCCGGCTACTGGATCGGCCTCCACGCCATTCGCCGCGCGCTCAACGCCTACGACCGCGACGAGCCCACGCAAATTTTGAAAAAGGTTGGAGAGATTTGGGGCACGCCCACACTCGATCAACTGATCAACGTCGGTGACGGCACGCCCGCGCCCGATTTCGCCGCGCTCGCCCCCGCCATCAACCAGCTCGCCGAGTCATCCGACCCCGTCGCCGTCGGCGTTCTCCGCCAAGCCGCCGCCGACCTCGTTGCCAACGTGCTTCTCGTTCGCTCCAAGCTCCGCGGCAAGCACGCCATCAACAACGAGGTCCCCATCGCCTGGACCGGCAGCGTCATCGGCAAAATGCCCATCGTCCGCGAAGCATTCTTCGCTGGCCTCCGCGCCGCCGCACCGGCCATGTCCGTCGAAACCGATGAAACCGTCGCTCTCAATGGCGCACTCTGGCGCGCCCGCCGCCTCGCCGATCAGGCAATCTAGAATGTTCGAGAGGAGTCGATCGTATGAAGAACAACATGGGCACCGGGATAACCGTCGGGCTTGCCGTGGGAGCTGGAATTGGAGCCGCGATCCATAATCTCGCGATCGGTGTGGCCTGCGGACTGGCCCTTGGCGCCGCCTTCGGCGTTGCCTTCAACCAACGCAACAAAGGAACGTCCAACTGATCTGCGGCACGATTTTCCTAAATCCCTGCACCGTCGTTTTGAACTACGAACTACGAACTGTGAACTACGAACTGCCTCACCGGTACTTCCGCAGCACTCCCAGCACCCGCCCCTGAATCGCCACCTGCGCCGCCGGAACATAAATCGGTTCCATCTCCAGATTTGCCGGCTGTAGGCGCACCACATTTCCTTCCGGGTAGAACCGCTTCAGCGTTGTCTCTGCCCCGTGCACCAGCGCCACCACAATCTCCCCGTTCCGCGCCGTCTTGGTCCGCTCCACCAGCACGTAGTCGCCGTTAATAATGTGCTCGTCGCGCATCGAGTCGCCCCGCACCTCGAGCGCAAACACGTCGCGATTGCCCACCACGTCGGCCAGCGAAATCGTCTCCGGAGTCTCCATCGCCTCGACCGGCGTTCCCGCGGCAATGCGGCCGGCCAGTTGCAGCTTCAGGCTCGATCGCGTCCGCGTCCCTGGCGGCAGCACGTCAATCGACCGGCTGCGGTTGTGCACGCGGTCCAGCATGCCCTTCTTTTCCAGGTTGGTGATGTGCTTGTGGACGGTGGCCAGGCTCTTCAGGCTCATACCGCGCGCAATCTCTTCAAACGAAGGCGAATAGCCATTGCGGCTGACAAACGCCTCCAGGAAATCCAACACTTCTTTCTGTCTTCGTGTAACGGCCATGGGCGCATTATAGCGAATAAAAAGCGAACCGCAACAATCTTTTCGCCACTTGTTTACTCCTTGGGAACGCCAGGCCCGGCCGCTCAGTCCGGGAGCCTCCGGGCCGCAGGCTGATAGCAGACTGCTGTCGGCCGCGTTTCTTCCCCTTCCACCCCGAAACCCGCACCGGAGCAGCTAATCCAGCAGAACCACGTTTAGCAGCGATTTATGCACCCGGATGCGGCCGTCATACTCGATGAAACCAAGTTTGCGAAAGCGATTCATGAAAAAACTCACGCGGGACCGTGTGGTGCCGATCATCTCCGCCAGAGTCTCCTGCGAAATCTTGGGGATCAGCGGTTCCGGTTCGCCCGGCTTGCCAAACTCGGCCATCAGCAGCAGAATTCGTGCCAGCCTCTTTTCACTGGAGTTGAACAGCTGATCGATAAGATCGGCCTGAGTGCGCAAACTCCGGGTCAGAAGAAACTTCAAGAAAAGATCGGAGACGTCCCGCTCCTCGTGCATCACGTGGATCATCTCTTCCCGGCTGATCTTAAGCGCCGTGCAAGGGGTCGTCGCGATCGCCGCGGATAATCGCAGCCCGGGTATTGAAGCCAGTGCGCTCTCTCCCACAAAGTCACCCGCCGAGAGCATCGCGAGCGTGGCTTCTTTGCCGGCCTGCGAGACAACCGTCACCTTTGCCATGCCCGTTTGGAGATAAAAAATGGAATCGGCGGGGTCGCCTTGCGAATAGAACTTCTCCTTCGCCTTCAGATGGACAACTCTTCGCCCCAGCCCGGCGCTTACCAGGAAACCTGCGGCATCAAAGGGTTCTTCGTCGAACTCAACCATCCGGCAAGTCTCCTTTCAGATGCAGCGAGCGCCTGAGATCGGCCAGGAAGAACGCGGCCCCACTGCGCTTCATTGTGCACTTCATTGCGCGGTCAGCACGGTATCAGCGACACCATCAGGGCGACGTCTCAGCCAGCAAACTGCTCATTCAGAAGAACATCCGCAGCACGACGCCCGCGCCACAGCCCCAGCGGAACTTTAGCACAATACTGCGCCCCCAGGCCGGGGTCAATCTGTTCAATTTTGCTCACTTTTCTCGATGCTTTTCAAGACTCACGACAGGCTTTTTCGCTCGGGCAGGAATCGCCGGCGCCAAGTACTCTGCGGAGGGTTGCCGGACTGCCGCAGTACGACCCTGCGAAACTGAGCAGTCCATCTCCTTGACCTTCACCTCGGCATCGAGCTGCCGCTATCCATCGAGAGAGCCCTATTGCTCAGACATGCCCCTTCAATCTCTCTAAGGTGGGGATACCTTGTGCGCCGCACTGCGCAATCAGAAAATGCCGCTGCGCCTGGGTAGAAAAGGTGTGTTCTATGAGGAAATTTATTACGTTGGTGGCATTGTTCGGTCTGGGTGTGGCATCTGCTGCCGCAGCGGAGACTCGCGAAGATGTTCAGAACCGGCTCGAGAATGCGACGTTGGTGCTGCACCAGATTATGGCTGCGCCGGATCATGGTGTTCCGCAAGAGGTGCTGGAGCACGCCAAGTGCATCGCCGTTGTGCCGCACATGATCAAGGGTGGCCTGGTGTTCGGCGCGGAGAACGGCAAGGGCGTCGTCACCTGCCGCACCGCGGACGGATGGAGCGCACCGGCGTTCTTTGTCATCACCGGCGGAAGCTGGGGATTGCAGATCGGCGTTGAAGGCGTGGATCTGGTCATGATCTTTCAGGGCGACCGAGGAATGCAGCGCCTTGAAGACGCCAAGTTCCAGCTCGGCGCTGACGCCTCCGCGGCAGCCGGCCCGGTTGGCCGCCATGCCACAGCCGATACCGACTGGAAGCTGAACACGGAAATCCTCACCTACTCGCGCGCCAAAGGCCTGTTTGCCGGACTCACGTTGACCGGAGCCGATGTTCGCCGCGATAACGATTCCATGGATGCCCTCTACGGGCCCGATGTCCCCACACACCGCGTGCTGCGCGGCGATGTGGCAACCCCTCGCTCGGCCGACCGATTTATTGAAGCCGTGAGAGACGCTAAAGCCCAGGCGGTTGCATCCAACTAACTGTCGTTTGTGAACCGTTGCTTGCGCCTGGGCCGGATTCCCCTTCCCAGGCGTGCGCAATCGAGAGAGGTCGTTCAGAATGCTTTGGGCAATCTTCGTAATCCTGCTGGTCTTGTGGCTTCTCGGCTTCACCTTCCATATCGCCGGCGGCCTCATCCACATTCTGCTGGTCGTCGCAGTCATCGTTCTCATCATCAACCTGATCTCCGGACGCCGCTCCGCTCTATAACTGCTGCCCAGGTTGGAGTTGCGGGGCGTCAGTCACTGGTCGTGTCTCTGGATCCAGGCGCCTCGCTGCCCTTGAATCAATCTCCGTCCCGACCTCTGCGGCGATCCCTCTCCGTGTGTGAGCCCGATTGCTCAGACAGCCGCGCCGCCCGCGACTAGATTCAGGCTCGTAAGGGCAAATGAGTTTCGTCCCCATCAAGCAACGGGAAACCCCTTATGTAGGCTGCTGTTGCCGGGTCTGTCTTAACGGCTCCAGAGCATCCCACCCGACCAGAGAACCGCAGACACCCTAAAGGGGGGTCACCTATGCGTGGAATCAGATTTCTACTTGGAACAACAGCACTGCTCGCCGGCCTGGCCCTTGTGCCGGCGGCTCAAGCGCAACTTGTCATTGATATCGGCGGACCGCCACCAGTGTGCGCCTACGGTTATTACGGCTATGCGCCGTACGCCTGCGCGCCCTACGGCTATTACGGGCCGGGCTACTTCTACAACGGCATCTTTCTCGGCATGGGACCCTGGGGCGGCTACGGCTATAGCCATGGCTGGGGCGGCCATCGCTTTGTGAACGAGGGCGGCGGCAATTATCACGGTGGCCCCGGTCCCGCGTCCTATCGCAGCAGCGGCGGCTCGCGGTCCGGCGGCGGCCATGCGGCCGTCCAGCGCACCAGTGCACCGCGCCAATCCGCACCTTCGCGTGCTCCCGCTTCGCACCAGGATTCATCGCGCGCACCCGCTTCGCACGCAGCTCCCAGCGGCGGATCGCACGGCGGCGGCGGTGGTGGCGGCCATGAAGGTGGCGGCGGATCACACGGCGGCGGCGGCGATCACCACTAAATTGCAACCCTCCCTCAACTCGGCGCGCGCTCTCATTTGGGCTCGCGCCGAATCGGGCGGGATCATGACTGAAAGCTGCCGGCTGACGGCTGAAAGCTGACGGCTGAGGGCAGAAGGCAGAAGGCTGACGGCTGACGGCTGCCTTTCAACCTAAACCAATCCACACGTCCAACGAATTACGGAGCGATCATGTCCAAAGTTACTTCCTTTGCATTCGCAGCTCTCGCAGCGGCGCTGTTTTGTTCCGCGCGCGTAGCGCCGGCCCAGGTCTCCATCCAATTCGGAGTTGAGCCAGTCTGCCCCTACGGCTATTACGACTACGCTCCCTATAACTGCTCGCCCTACGGCTACTATGGGCCCGATTGGTTCCAGGGTGGAGTGTTCATCGGCGCCGGCCATTGGTACCGCGGCCCCGGCCAGTTCTATGGCCACGTCGACAACCGCTATGACCCCCACCACGGCTATCGTGGACCGTTCCCCGAGCGCGGCGCTGAGCCCTTCAACCACTTCCACGGCAACGAGGCGCGCGATGGACGAGGCCGTGCAGGCCGCGGCGATCATGACGCGCACAATGAACACGCCCTCCCCGGCTATCGCGGCGGCGGCGATCATGGCGGCGACCACGGCGGCGACCACCGCTAAACGTTAACCCGGTCTCAACTCGGCGCGTGCTCTCTTCGAGTGCGCGCCGAAGTTGCGTCTGCCACCCTGTGTCATCCTGAGCGGAGCGAGTTTCAGCTGAGCCGGGTGCCCCACCCTCGCCACGCTCCTGTTTTTGTGGCTAGGGTGGGACCGCGAGAACGCCCGTGCCGTACCCCGCCCATCACGCTGTGTCATCCTGAGCGAAGCCGGGTGCCCCACCCTCGCCACGTTTTTGTTTTTGTGGCTAGGGTGGGACCGCGAGAACGCTCGTGCCGCACCCCGCCCATCACGCTGTGTCATCCTGAGCGAAGCCAGTTTGGGGCCCCACGCAAGTCGCGTCGCGGCTCGCCGCGGGGGGAATCCGAAAGCCTGCCCTTAGCGAGTCCGCCGAGCGGACGAGTCGAACGGGGACCTGCTTCTTGGAATTGTGGCTAGGGTGGGACCGCGAGAACGCCCGCGCCGTACTCCACCCATTACGCTGTGTCATCCTGAGGTCGCCGCGGCGACCGAAGGATCTGCGGTTGCTTTTCCGTCCCGTATCAGGGCAAGTCTGGTAGGTCGGGGATTCATCCCCGACTGCCGAAACCGCTCCCGCCCATTTTTCTTGGAAACAAAGTACACAGCGAAGCCGCGCGAGCCCGCGCCGTAGGCGCAGCGTTCGTTAGCCCCGCGCTTCAGCGTGGGGAACGCAAGCCCCGAAACATTTCTCTTGGAAACAAAGTGCGCGGCGAAGCCGCGCCTAATTGCCCGCATCTGCCCGATAGCACCTGCCAACGCGCGAGCCAACCTCGCTTTGTATCAGGGCTCGGCTTTAGCCGTGCCGCAACCAATCCCACCATTTTTCTCGGAAACAAAGTGCGCGGCGAAGCCGCGCGAGCCCGCGCCGTAGGCGCAGCGGCCGTTAGCCCCGCGCTTCAGCGTGGGGAACGCAAGCCCCGAAACATTTTTCCTGGAAACAAAGTACGCGGCGAAGCCGCGCCTAATTGCCCGCATCTGCCCGATAGCATCTGCCAACGCGCGGGCCAACCTCGCTTTGTATCAGGGCTCGGCTTTAGCCGTGCCGCAACCAATCCCACCATTTTTCTCGGAAACAAAGTGCGCGGCGAAGCCGCGCCTAATTGCCCGCATCTGCCCGATAGCACCTGCCAACGCGCGAGCCAACCTCGCTTTGTATCAGGGCTCGGCTTTAGCCGTGCCGCAACTAATCCAACCCATCTTTCTTGGGAACAAAGTACACGGCGAAGCCGCGCTAACCCGCGCCGTAGGCGCAGCGGTCGTTAGCCCCGCGCTTCAGCGTGGGGAACGCAAGCCCCGAAACATTTTTCTTGGAAACAAAGTGCGCGGCGAAGCCGCGCGAGCCCCCGGCGCGCTCTCTTTAGCTCGCCACCGAACCCCGCCGACCGCCACACCCTAACCGCAACTACGGAGGAAGCGCGGGCCTTCAGACCCACGAATGATCGATCGACCTAGTGGCCGCCCGCCACTTTCCAAGGAACGCATAACCGTCAAAAGGCGGTAGGCGAGAGCCGAACCCAGTGCAGACGTTACCAAGAGCAGCGGCCCACATCCACGATGCGCGCTACAATCCGACCATGGCCGGAAATGGCGTCACATTGTTCGATTTGGGCAGCGCGCTGCCTTGGGCGGAGGAAAAGATCCGCGTTCTGTTTGGCAACGACGAACTTACAGTTCTGCGAAAGGCGATGCTGAAGCAACTCCACGAAACCGCAGTTGAGATGACGCGATCTGTCCAGTGCATTGGAATGCATAAGCCTGTTCCATTCGAGAGAATCTATCAGCCCACAAAACTCCGCGTGCGTTCTGGACTAGACATTTCGACCGCTTCGGCATTTTGGCAGCAGAATCGAAGCGCTCAGTCCATCGCCCTAGCAGCTTACGAGGCGATGTCGACCGTATCGGTGGAAAGTTTTTTGGAATCGCCGGAAAATGCCATTATCTTTGCTGGCCCGGGATGGGGAAAAACCACCTTCCTACATCATATCTTTCGTCGAAAATCCCAGGAGAAGGGCCTCTACACAGTCCTCATCACCCTGCGCAGGCCCACCGCGATCGATGACTTAGAGGAGTTCACGAAACTTTGCATTGACGGCCTGCTTGCGAAACATCGCTCGAGAGTCTTGCTGCTGGTCGACGGCTACGATGAAGTCTCAATGAGCGATCGGAGAAAGGTGTCAGACGCCCTACTTAGGTTTAGCGCAGAGAGAATCGGTCGATTCATTCTGACGTGCCGCGACCACTACTCCGTTATCGGCCTAAACGCATCGCAAGTGCACATAGACTGCTTTGATAAGCAGGACAAGTATCGATTCGTCACCGCATTCCTTTCAGCCTTTGAGTCGCGCCTTGATCCTATCGAGGTGGTAAACAACTTCGAGGATCGTGCCTTATCCGATTTCCTCTCACACCCACTACTTCTAGCACTCGCTTGCATCGTGAAGTGTGGGAGCAGTTCAGAGCAACCAAGGAGTGCAATTCGCCTCCTGGAGAGGGCGCTTATGACACTCCAGTACGCGTGGGATACGGACAAAGGAATTGATCGTGAGAGGCTTACCTGCCTCGACGCCGGGGACCGAATGCAAATCCTAAAGTGCATTGCATTCGCTTCCCGTTCTCCATTCATGCAAGCCAGCCGAGTTGAAGCCATTACCAGGAAGGCGGTCGACAAGATGCAAGTCGGGAAGGTCGATCCGGCATTAGTCCTACGGGAAGCCGCGCAATTCTATGGGATACTCGTGCAGTCCTCAGAGGGTTGGGAATTTGTGCACAGGAGCATTCAGGATTATCTGGCGGCGAAGTATTGGGTGGAATCTGGTGCCTTCGCCAATGAAACGAGGTACGCATGGAACACGCGCACTGCATATGCAGCCTGCATCGCAGGTGACGCCACCAAAGTCCTAGTCGGCGCTCTTGCTTCTCCCGAGGGCCTAACCTGCGCAACCGAGGCGCTAATGAACGCACCCTCGTTCAATATGCACAAAGTTTCGGAGTCGCTCAAGGAATTTTACTCGGGTAGGGGGAGGGTTGTTGTGATTGATACAAACAGCGAAAAGAGCGTCGCAGGTGGTGTGGAGGTGAATCTCTTTGGGCTGCTAAGCCACCGTTTCCTAAGCGAGTTGATCGAGCAGTTCGCTAGGGAACGAAACTCCAGGAACGACGTCCTTCTAGGCTATTGTCTCGCAGAGCTTAGGCGTCGGCGCCTTAGGATGGACTACACCACCTTCGCAATCGTCGAGTCGGCCTTCCCGAACATAGGCTTTCAATTCAAACTGGCCGACGGCTCGTTCGTGACGCCCGAAATGGCCCGTCCGATATCGAGCTCATAGTAAATACGCACCGCGGTCCGTCTCTTGAACTGTCACCGCCAGCCACTCCTCGATCCGCCTCCCGCTCTCGGTCCGCCGAGCCGCTAATCCCTAACCACTCTCTCTTCTTGTCAAGCCCTCCGCCCTCAAATCCGCGCCGCCTCCGGCGTCCTAACTCCCTGCCTTTTCCATCACTTATCCACCCCCAAATTTTCTCTCCCAAGTTTGCCGATAGTTATCCCCGTTTGGCGCACAATGGTTTCAGAGATCAGAAGAGCAGGGACCAAGGGACCGAGGGAACGAGGACCGGCGCCGTCTCGTTCATTGGGTTTACCAGAGCGTACGATTGGGGCAAAACCCGCTCCTAACTCCCTTTGGATGGAAGACTTTACGATGTAACCCCTTTGGAATCAAAGATCTGGCCGAAGTGATCGAGGTACAGGTGATTGAAAACAAATCTCTTAACCACCAAAAGGGGTGGGGGGGGAGGGCGGGGGGGAGGTACCGAAAGGTAAACATCGCAGCAAGCGACTGCGAACTACGAACTGTGAACTGCGACCTGTCATTCGTCCTAGAATGACTCCATGATCCTCGAGTCCTTTCCCGTCGGTCCGCTGGCCTGCAACTGCACGATTCTGGCCGACGAGGCCACGCGCGAGGCCATAGTCGTCGATCCCGGCGACGACGTGAGTCGCATCGCCAAACGCCTGACCGAGCTGGGCCTCAATCTGAAACAGATCCTGGTGACGCATGGCCACATTGACCACGTGGGCGGAGCGCTGAAGCTGAAGCGCCTGACCGGCGCGCCGATCTACATGAACGAGAACGACCTGCCGCAGCTCGACATGATGGACACGCAGGCCGCGTGGATCGGCCTGCGCGCAACGCCGGAAACCGCTCCGCCAGACGCGGGCCTGGCCGAAGGCCAAGTGGTGGGCCTGGAGCATTATCCCGCCGAGGTGCTGCACACGCCGGGGCACACGCAGGGCTCCATTTGCCTGCACTTTGCCCCGCTGAATCTGCTGATCGCCGGCGACACGCTCTTTGCCGGAAGCATCGGCCGCACCGACCTGCCGGGTGGCGACTCGGACCAGATCATGGCCTCTCTGCGCACACGGCTGCTCGCCCTGCCCGACGAAACCCGTGTGCTCCCCGGCCACGGCCCCGGCACTACCATCGGCCAGGAACGAAGGTCGAATCCCTTCCTGCAAGCGCGCGGCCGTTAGCGGAAAACTCGATCGGGGGACTTAAGCCCCGCAAAAGTCGTAGAAAAATCACGCAAAATTAAGGCAAATTTATTCAATGAGATAGCTAGATTAGTTCAAGAGATGGTTCTTGTGATCAGGCATTTTTGTTACGTCCGTGATTCGTTCCCAAGTAGTTAATCAGGGTGGCAACTCCGTTACTGAACTCCGCCAGCGGCGCGAGCAGGCTCATGACCAGCCAACCGCTTTCCGGCATCCCGAAAAAGTAGCCCGGATGAACCCAGACGCCGCGCTCGAGCAGTGCCAGAACCGCCTGCTCGTCGGGCGCAATGGCCGGAATCCGCAGCACCGCATACCAGCCGCCTTCGACCTCCAAACGCTGGACGGCTTCCACGGTTCCGATGGCCAGATCGAGCACGGCCAGGTTCGCGGCGACGCGCTGGCGAATCTGGTCCTGCATGGCTGCGCGTCCCTTGAGCCATGCAGTCATCGCAAGCTGGACCGGAGCATTCATCGACAGGAACGTGTCGGCGATAACCTCGAGCCGCGCGAGTGCCTGCTGGCGTTTGGGGCCTTTAGCGACGATCCATGCAGCCTTCATCTGCGGTAGCGCGGCGATCTTGCTGAGCCCGCTGACCACGTAAACAGGAACGCCGTCGAGGCCACGGGCAAAGCTCTCGGCCTTGGCGCCGAAGCTATAGTCCAGAAACACCTCGTCCACGATGAGCGAAAGGCCGAACTCGCGGCACAGGCCGGCGAGTTGCTCGGCCTCCCACGGCTTGGTGAAGTGGCCTGTCGGGTTATTGGGATGCACGAGGACAATCGCGCGCGTTTGCGGAGTGATGGCGCGGCGAACGCCCTCGGCATCGATCTGCCACCCGTTCTCGTAGACCAGAGGCGCGGCGCGCAGGCGCACGTCGTCAATGTCGGCCAGGAAGTCGAAGAGCGGATAGCTCGGCTGCGGGATGAGAATCTCGCCGCCCGGATCGCAGAGCAGGCGGAAGAGAAAGCTGTATGCCTCGCTGGTGCTGGTGGTGAGGACAATCTGCTCGGGCGTGAGGGCGAGGCCGTGGTCGCGGTAGTATGCGCAGACCGCCTCGCGCGCGGAGAGCAGCCCCTTGGGCTGGGGATCGTATTGGAGCGCGTCCGGGCTGGTGAGCGGATCGAGCAGAGAGGCGGAATAAGCAAAGCCGCAGCGCGTGGGGTTAGATGCGGTGAGGTCGGCAATGGGCAAGCCGGATGCGAGACGCTCGCGGTGGGCGCGGGCCAGATCGCTGTCTTCGGTGTTCCAGTTGGTTCGGTGCGAGAAGGGCATGGGATTTGACTCTGCGGATCGCCGGAGACGTTTCAATGGGCGGCGAATCTCGATCGTGCACAATGAAAGCAGCGCCTTCTGCAACGATACATCGAGAACCACGGGCGCGATCAGAATGAAGTGGAAGGGGTCACGTTGGCTCTGCGCGCGGTGATCTTTGACTATGGAAGAGTGTTGACGGGGCCCCCGGACCCAGCGGCGTATGCCGAGTTGCTGCGCATTACTGGGCTCACAGCAGATCGGCTGGACCGCTTTTATTGGAAGGATCGGCATGCCTACGACGAGGGAAAGCTGACCGGTCTGGGTTTCTGGCGCAATGTGGCGCGCGACGCGGGGCTCATGCTCAGCGATTCCGCGCTCGAAGAGCTGAACGAGTGGGACGCGCGCATGTGGACGCGCGGAGATCCCGCCATGCTGGCGTGGCAAATGGCGATCAAGCAGCGCGGGTTGCTGACGGCCATCGTCTCCAATATGGGAGATTCAGTGCACGAGCACATGGTGCGCGAGCTCGACTGGCTCTCGCGGTTCGATGTGCTGGTGTGGAGTTATCGACTTCGCGTGGCCAAGCCCGACGCAGCCATTTATCGCTACGCTCTGGAGCGGCTGGGGACACGGCCCGAGGAAGCGCTGTTCATCGACGATAAAGCCGAAAATGTTGAGACTGCCGAAGCGTTGGGGATGAAGGGAATGATTTTCTCGAGTGTTGAAAAGCTGCGCGCGGACCTTGTGGAATCGGGTCTGAATCGCGAACTTCCGTTGCCGTGAGGCGAAAGCGTCAGTGCGCGTCGCTTTGCTTTTTACTGTGCAAATGGTAGGTCAGGCCCATGGTGGCGTTCATTACGTCGAGGCCGGGATTGACGGGCACGATAAAAGCGTCGGAAAAATGATAATCGCCAAAAAGACCCAGACGCAGATCGAAGCGTTCGTTCAGCCGGACTTCGAGTCCAACGGACGATTGCAAGGTGAGGTTCTCATATGTGGTCTTGTTTGAAAGCGGCTTTTGCGCAAAAACGAGCACGCCGCCCTTCGCCATCATGTAGGGTTTGATAGCCTTTCCGTCCCGCCACAGCCAGCGAATCCCGAGGGGAGCGATCTCGATGCCGGGCACGGTCTTTCGGGCGGCCGTGAGAGTGTTGCCCCAAATGTCCATCTCCTTCGGCTGGTTCAACAGAACCATGGGCTGAATTTCGGCAACCCAATCGACGCGCGAACCCAGCAAGTGGCCCCAGGTGTGGCGATCGTATTCGATGCCAACGTCGTAGAGCTTGCAGTTTTCGCCGGACGCAAAAATGTGGTAGTTGCCGTAGGAGACCAATCCTTCGACAGTGATTTCGCTCGCCGGCGGCGGTTTAATGGGGTGCTCAGTGGCCGTGACCAATGGCGCTGCCGGCGGACTGCTCGCGGGTAATGCGTCCTGCGCCGACGCCGGGATCCGCAGGGCAATGCCGAGCGCGACGAAGCCGCACAACAGGGCAAAGCCGGAGTGCAGGGCAGTGCGGCGGCGGCCAAACGCCAAGGCTGGATTTAGGCCGCACCTGGGAAGCCGCATGGAAAAGAAACCTCTTGATGTTGATTCGGCGAGCGAGCCGCGCAACGAAAGACAGCGTATATGGCGGTTAGTCTACTGGCGGGAATCGTCCATGACAAGACGTCATTTCCAAAGCAGTGCACGCGTGATAACGGATGTGTGGGGCTGGCGATTGCCTGAGTGCAGGACGAGTTGGCGGGTTGAACGGGTCGGCTGAAACTACGACGCCATTCCCAGGCCAACCAGATTGGCGGCGGCGATGATGACGAGGATTCCTGCCCATAGCAGACGGATGGGCCGGCTGCGCACTCCCTGCCACTCGCCCAGCGCCAGGCCGACGAGGCCGCCGCAGAGTACATAGATGCTCATGTGTAGCATCCAGTTCACATAGCCGAGGCGCTGCGGAATGTTGGCCGCGCCCCATGCGTAAAAGAAGAACTGGAGGTACCACATGACTCCGCCGGCCGCAGCCAGTGCGCCGTTCCTGACGAGGGTTGCGCGAGGCTGGCCTAGATCGGCGCGGAGAGAAAGATTTCTTTTGAAGGCCAGGCGGAAAAAGCAGTAGCTCATGTTGATGACCGCACCGCCGCCCATGATGAGCACGTAACTCGGCAGCGCCGCGTAGAGCGGATTGACGCCCGCATGTTCGGCTGCCGCTGCGATGGGCTTGGCGGCATCGATGGCGAACGACATGCCCGACGAGAAAATCCCGCACAGGACAGCGAGCGCGAGACCGAGCTTCACATTGAACTCCTGCGCCCCGACGCCCAGTTGCACTTCTTTCTGATGGCCGGCGTAGGAAACGACCGCCACTCCGATGACGGCCACCAGAACACCCGCCATGGTGAGCAGGCCGCTGCGCGTGCTGAAGAGCATCGCTGCCTGGCCGTGCATCAGGGGCGGGACCAACGTGCCGACAATGAGTGTGACGCCGATGGCCACGCCGATCCCCAGCGACATTCCCAGGTGGCGCATGGTGAGTCCGTAGCTGACGTTGCCCACTCCCCACATGGCGCCGAAGAGCGCAACTCTTAACATAAGGCCGGCGTCGAGCGACGCGTAGAATCCGTGGAAGTTTGGCAGCAGAAGATAGCTGACGCCGATCGGCAGCAGAATCCAGGAGAAGAATCCAGCAATGGCCCAGGTGGTTTCCCAGGACCATTTCCTCACCTTCTCAATCGGCGCATAGAACGAAGCAGCGCAGGCCGCTCCGATGATGTGCCATCCGATTCCTGCCAGGATCGCTGTCGGCATTCAGTCTCCGTTTCTTGCGTACTGCGGCGGACTCAGGGTTTCCGCCCGCGGTGATTTCAAAGCCTAGCGGTTGCATGCGCACCTTGTACAGAGACGAAGTTCTGGGCGTGCCACTTTACACTCTCTCTATGGCAATTCGGCTTTATGCTGCCACTACGAGCGAGGGCAAGCTGCGCGACTTTCGCACGGCGGCGGAGAAGTATTCGGTGAACATCGAGCCACTGCCCGGGATCGAAGAGATCTTGCCGCCGGAAGAAGATGGCGACACGTTTCTGGCGAACGCTGCGACCAAGGCTGTTTACTATTCGCGTTTCGCGCCCGGGGAGTTGGTGGTCGCGGACGATTCGGGTTTGGAAGTCGATGCGCTCGGAGGAGCGCCCGGCGTGCGCTCGGCGCGGTTTGCAGCGGATACGGGCCTTGTGGACTCGCCTGACGCCAACGACAACACCGACGTTTGGAACAACATTCTGCTGCTGCAAAAGATGGAGGCGTTTCCAGCGGAGTTGCGCACGGCCCGCTACCATTGCACCCTGGTTGCCGCTCGCGATGGTGAAGTGGTGCAGGTCGCCGATGGAACGGTGGAAGGGACGATTCTGGATGCGCCTCGCGGAATGGGCGGCTTCGGCTACGATCCTCTGTTCTACCTGCCGGAACTGGGTAAGTCGATGGCCGAGATCGATCTCGAAACCAAGCTGTCGCTCAGCCATCGCGGAAGGGCGATTGCGGCGCTGCTGGCGACGCTCCTCTAGTCCTGCCGATTCACTGTTCCAAAGCTTCGAAGTGCGGAGCACCGCGGAGCGCCCGCCTTGACGACTGTAACGTCGGCCTCGAATAATGCGTGTGAACCAAAGCGCCAGTTTCCGTCCCTCAATATAGGACTGCATGGGCCAAAGCGTCTTCGGTTAGAGACTGCTTCGGCCCGAGCCTGTAACTCTTAGGAGCCAAACTCTCGATGGCAACCGTTCAACCCGCCGCGCCGACCCCTGCGCATAGCGTCCGCCGCGGCGTGGAGCCTTTGCGCGCCGGCGAGGGCTCGAGTTTTATCTGGCGCAAGCTGCATTCGCTGCTGGGCATCGTTCCCATTGGAGCGTTTCTCCTTGAGCACTTGCTCTCGAACTTTGAAGCGCTGAAGGGACCGATCGCTTACGGCGAGCAGGTGAAGTTTCTCAACGGTTTGCCGCTGGTGCGCGTGCTGGAGTGGGTCTTCATCTTTCTGCCCATCCTGTATCACGCGATCTACGGCGTCTATATCTGGCTGCGCGGCAAATCGAACATTGTGTATTACCCGTGGGCGGGGAACTGGATGTACCTGGCGCAGCGCTACACCGGGCTGATCGCATTTGCTTACATCGCCTATCACGTGGCCACCCAGCGCTTCATGGGAGCGAGCCTGCCCGAGAATCCCGGCATGGCATTCGCGAAGGTCCAACATGAGCTTGCCAATCCGTGGATTCTTGCCGTCTACGTGATCGCGATGATCGCCGTCTGCTGGCACTTTGCCTACGGTGTTTGGCTCTTCGCAGCCAAGTGGGGCATCACGCCGGGAGAAACTGCGCGGCGCAGATTCGGATACTTCTGCGTTGCGTTCGGCGTGCTGCTTGCCGGCATGGGACTGGCCAGCATCTGGGCGTTCGTTGGGCCGAAGTATCAGAACGCTCCCAACAACGTGCCCCTTGCGGCGATTCAGCTCCGCGCGGAGCCTGCCCAACAGGGCGGTCCGGGGACAATCAACTACGAACTACGAGCTGTGAACTGCGAACCGTTCACTGTCAGCTAAGGACGCGTCAATGGCAGCACCCAGGATCATCGTGGTTGGCGGAGGGCTGGCGGGGCTTGCGGCCGTCATCAAGATCGCCGAGGCCGGCGGCAATGTGGACCTGTTTTCCATCGTGCCGGTGAAGCGGTCGCACTCGGTCTGCGCGCAGGGTGGAATCAACGCCGCAAAGAACCTGAAGGGCGAGGGCGACACCACCGCGCAACACTTTGACGACACGATCTATGGCGGCGACTTCCTGGCCAACCAGACGCCGGTGAAAGCCATGTGCGAAGCAGCGCCGGCCATCATCGATCTGCTCGACCGCATGGGTGTTCCGTTCAACCGCACGCCCGAAGGGCTGCTCGATTTTAGGCGCTTCGGCGGCACGCTCTACCATCGCACCGCATTTGCAGGCGCGACCACAGGACAGCAACTGCTCTACGCGCTCGACGAACAAGTGCGCCGCTTCGAAGCCGAGGGCAAGGTACACAAGTTCGAGGGTTGGGAGTTTCTCTCCGCCATCATCGACGGCAAGGGCAACGCGCGCGGCATTGTCGCCATGAACCTGCGCTCGATGGAGCTCAAGTCCTTCGCGGCCGACGCGATCATCCTGGCGACGGGCGGCATCGGCGCCATCTTCGGCAAGAGCACCAACTCCGTTGTCTGCACCGGATCGGCCCAGTCGGCCATCTTCCAGCAGGGCGCATACTACGCCAACGGCGAGTTCATCCAGGTGCATCCCACGTGCATTCCCGGCGAAGATAAGCTGCGGCTGATGTCGGAGTCGGCGCGCGGCGAAGGCGGGCGCGTGTGGGTTCCGCGGACGCCGGGCGACAAGCGCGCGGTGAAGGCGATTCCCGAAGCCGAGCGTTTCTACTTCCTCGAGGAGTGGTATCCGAAGTACGGCAACCTGGTGCCGCGCGACGTGGCCACGCGCG
>CAYOVE010000027.1:0-24458 GCA_964407295.1 uncultured Occallatibacter sp. | reverse complement strand
GCGGACACACTCCAGCTTTCCGCGTACACGGCACAGAACACAAGGTTAGCACACCAACGCACCGCGAGCAAACGACCGATCGACCCGAAAAACGTCGCAGTGAACCCCCGAAAACAATGCAATCCAGCGGCTGCGCGCGCCCCCGCGAGCTAGTGCAAATCCGGATGCCCAATGTGCCTGACCCTCCAGAGTTGTATTGCGGAATCCTCGCGCTACCATGGATCATTCTGATGGAATCACTGCAACACGTCTTCCGATCCTGCTCGTCCCGGATTCTGTTTGTTAAGGAGAGGCTTCTATGCGCAAGGCAGTCTGCGCGGTTCTATTTCTGGCGATTTGCCCGATCCTCGTCGCCCAGCAGGCGCTCAACAATGACTCCATCATCAAGATGGTCAAGGCACAGCTCTCCGACGACGTCATCGTAACCACCATCAACGCCTCGCCCGGCGCCTATGACACTTCGCCCGACGGCCTCATTGCGCTCAAGCAGGCCGGCGTCAGCAACCAGGTGATCGACGCCCTCGTCGCCAAATCGACTGCTGCCGCATCCGCTCCAGCCTCACCTGATTCCGTCGCGCCTTCAGCCCCCGACGTGTCCGCGCCCACGGCCCCGCTTCCTCCCGGTGTCGACAACATCGGCGCGTATTACAAAGACAGCGGCGGAAACTTCCAGCCGCTGCCCTCTGAAGTCGTCATCTTTCAGTCCGGCGGGCTGGTCAAGCACGTCGCCTCGGCCGGCCTCGTGAAAGAGGATCTCAATGGCCTCGTCGGAGGCATGCGCAGCCGCCTCGTCGTCAGCACCCCCATCACATTCATCCTCCACGTGTCCCAGGGACGCACCGCCAGCGACTACGAGCTGGTTCGCCTCCACGTTGTCGGCAACAACCGGCAGTTCCAATCCGTCGCCGGCGGCCTGATCCACGAGTCCACCTCCGGCTCCATCCGCGACGAGATCGATTTCTCCAGCACCCAGATCGGCCCCTCCGTCTGGCAGGTCGTCCTCAATAACGGATTAGGCGATGGCGAGTTCGGTTTCCTCGAGCCGCAGGACACGGCTTCGCCCAAAACCCCCGCCAGCTCCGGCAAAATCTTCACCTTCGCCATCGTCAACTAGGCCAGTTGTGTGCCCGGTCCAGGCTCCGCTTGGACGGGGTACGCCCGCGCCATCCCACGCCGACCTGAAACGAGGAAACCATAGTCCTATTGCGCATCTCGGGCTTTGGGTGGATCATTCCTGTAATTTCAAAGAGCAAATTTCCTCGTTGCGAACAAAAAGGTAGACGTGTGTTGAAAGGCGGAAAAAGTGAACAGATTAATCGCAATTCTTCTTTGTGTCGTATTTCCAGTAAGCGCATTTGCCGGCGAATTCGGGTACAAAATCACCTATGACGGAGGGTCACTTCCTGATTCCAAGCCTGGAACGGACATGAAACTGTCCATCGAGGGAACGAACATTCGGATGATGCGTGATGGGGCTGAAGTCGTGGTCATACCGGCGGCGTCCGTCACGGAAATCAGCTATGGACAGGACGTGCACCGGCGCGTAGGTGCGGCCATCGGCCTCGCCGTGTTTTCGCTCGGCCTGGGGGCCCTGCTGGCCCTTTCGAAATCGAAGAAGCACTTTGTCGGAATTACTTGGGACAACAACGGCCAAAAGGGCGGAGTCGCATTTCAGGCTGATAAGAACGACTACCGCGGCCTGCTTGCGGGGCTCGAAGGGATCACCGGCAAAAAGGCTGTCGATTCCGACACGATGACAGTGAAGAACTGACGGCAACTACAAAGGTAGCTTTGTCTCGGGGCGCCGCTTGCCGTCCTCTCACCTCTCGGCGCCCGTTCGGGCTCCGCCTGGGCGGGGTATGCCCGCGCAATCCGCCTCATAACTGAATTCGCCGCCCCCAGCCCAGCAAAAAACGCCCTTGCGCAAACCACCGGCCGGGGTAGATCATTGTCGCGCATTCTAACCCCCGGCGAATTTGTCATTCAATTTCAGGAGATGCCCATGCACGCGCGGGTTCTTGCTATCAGTCTGCTCGCGTTCTGTCCTCTGCTTTCTTCTCAGCCGGCGCCCGCGGGCAGCACTTCAGCCCCTGCCAGCACCGACTCGGTGCAGGTCCCGAACGGTCCCGGCCAGGGGTTCGCATTCACGAAGATCGACACCGACCTCCTCGATGAAGCCAACGCCGTCGACGCACTGTACGAGAAAAAAGGCCTCGTCATGCACGATCCGGTCCTGCAGGCCCTTCTCGATTCGGTGGGTAACCGCGTTCTCGCAAATCGCCCTATCCCTGAGAACGTCACATTTCGCTTCAGAGCCTTGCGCGATCCGATGGTGAACGCCTTCGCGCTGCCCAACGGCAGCATCTATGTCACCACCGGCCTGTTGGCCCTTCTTGAAAATGAAGCAGAGCTTGGCGGCGTATTGGGCCATGAGTCCTCGCACGTCTTCGAGCGCCACACCTATCTTGAAAACCGCAGCGTTCGCAAGAAAGCGCTCACCATCAACATCCTGGAAATTGTCGCCTCGGCTGCGCCTGTGGGAGGCAATTTTTCGCAGAGCGTCCAGCTTTTCGGCGCGTCCATACAACTGGCCGCGATGATTGGCAGCGATGTTATCGTCGCCACCATTTACGGATACTCGCGTGACATGGAGCGCCAGGCAGACAGCGACGGCATTGCCGCCATGACCGCCGCTTCCTACGACCCCTCCGCCATGGCGCGCTCCTTCGAGTTGCTTGACCAGGACAGCAGTCTTGAGTACGAGCCCATCCAGGGCTTCTACCGCGACCACCCCAAACTCGGCGAACGCCGCGAGTTCGCCACGCAGTTCGCCTCCGCGCACAAGGCCGGCACGCTTGTGACCGGAGATCCAAAGACATACCTTGACAATGTCTCTTCGGCCATCTGTTACGAGATCGGGGCTGACCTGAGCAGCCGCCGCGAACGGACGGCAGTCGATCGGGCGACACGGCTCTCTGCAATGTTTCCCGACAACCCGAAGTACAAGGTGCTGCTCGCCGACTCATACCGCGCATTAGGAGCCAAAACCAAGGCCCCTACGGATGAGGAGCGCACCCGGCACGGGCAAGCGGAACACCGCAAAGAATACTTTTCCATGACGCCGGATGAAGAACAGAATAGGCTTCGCCAAAAGCCTGAAGGAGACGCCGCGCTTCGCGAGAACGAGGCGCTGGCTGAAAAGCTCTATAAGGATGTCATCCAAAGCAACCCCAACTACGCCGCCGCCCACAGCGGGCTCGGCTTCCTTTTCGAGCAGGAAGGCAAATACAACGAGGCCGCAACGGAGTACCAGACCTACCTGCAAATGGAAGCCGGAACCAGCATGGATCACCTTCGCATCCAGCGCCGCCTTGCGGCAGTGCAGAAACTGTCAGGATCTCCGGGGCAGCCGCAATAGCAGGAATGGGCGGCAATCGCGTCACCAAATTTTCTGAGTCTACAAACACGAGGAAGGTGTTATGCAATTGAAAGTTCGCATCTTTGCCGCGCTGATCTCCGCAGGGTTCTTCGCTTCCTGCGCCTCCGCAACTACGCCGTCCTGGTCCTACGAGAATCAAAAGGTCACCTCGGGCGCGCTTCTCATCCGTACCGCCTGCATGATGCCCGTCGAGGGCAAGCTCTCCAAGGCGACCATGAAGGGCGGTGAGGGCATGTCTAAGGAATCGGAAGCCTGGACCGCAACTCTTGAGAGCATGGTGGAGGCGCACCTGAAGACCGCCGGAGTTCAGGTTCTACAGGCTAATGATCCACTGGCAAGCGGAGCCTCCGACGATGAGATCCAGCAGGTCATCCTTCAGTTGGATCAGAAATACGGCGAGATCACAAAAACGCTGAATAAGAAACCGAAAGACATCGGAAAATCGCGCTACACAATCGGCGATGATGCGGCGTTGCTGCCGTGCTCGGCCAAATCGGATGTGCTCGTCTTTGTCGAGGGCGAGGGTCAGGTGACTTCGGGTGGAAAAAAGGCCATGGGGATGATCGTCGGCGGCATGGGCAATACTTCTTACGCCACACTCGTCCTCACCATGGCCGATGCCAAAACCGGCGAAATTATCGCCTTCTCAAGAATGTCCAACGCAGAGAGCTTTGGCGATAAATTCGTTGACCAGACGGAAGAAGTCTACGGCAAGGCGCTCAACAAGCAGTTTGAGCGATTGAGAATCGGCATGTACCTCGACAAGAAGAAGCACTAGAAACCGCTTCTCCAACGATCAGCTCAATCAGCCCTTGCCTGGCGAGGGCGTTCAGCGAGCGTAGAAGGAATGGACCGCTTGCGCCAGTTGCAGCGCGGATGTCCCGGTTGAGAGCGGGGCGGAATTGGACGAGCGATCACGCGCGTAAGAGACAACCGCCCCGCCGCCAACTTGCACCACTGCCCCATCGCCGTTAACATTCTTTGCGAACCCAAAGACTGTTAAAAGCCGTTCTGGAAGAAACCATGTTCGAACCCGGACGATTGCTCCTTCGCCTCACGCTGCCGCTCGTGGGCATCTTAGCCTTTTCCATCTCGTCGGCGGGCGCGCGCGCTCAACAGAATCCGGCCCCTGCCGCTCTGCAAGTCTCCAACGGTCCCGGCGCGGCATTCAAATTTACAAAAGAGGACCTGAAGCTCCTCGCTGAAGCCAACGCCATCGATAGCGATTTGGAGCAGCGAGGCTTCGTTCTGCATGATCCCGTCGTGCAGGCTTACCTTGATTCAACCGGCAACCGCATCCTTGCCGGTCGCCCGGTTCCCGAGAAAGTCGCCTTCCGCTTCTTCGCCCTGCGCGACACGTCGGTCAACGCCTATTCCTATGCCAACGGCTCGATCTACGTGACCACCGGCATGTTGGCGCTGCTTAAGAATGAGGCGCAACTGGCCAGCGTGCTCAGTCATGAGACCTCTCATGTCTATGACCGCCACTCCTACCTTGAAAATCGCAGCATCGGCCAGAAGAGCCTGACCATCGAGATCATCGCCGCGGCGGCCCACTGGGTTCCTGGGGGATATGCGGGCTGGCTCGCGGCAACCGCCGCCAGCAGCGTCAGCTCTCTCATTTTGATTGAGTCGATTTACGGCTACTCGCGCGAAAAGGAACAGCAGGCCGACAGCGACGGCATCGCTGCGTTGGCCTCTATCGGCTACGACCCTCACGCCATGGCTGCGGCCTTCGATCTCTGCGATCAGGACAGCACTCTCGAATACGAGCCGCGTCCGACTTTCTATCACGATCATCCCAGGCTCAAGGAACGGGAGGCAGCCGCCCTTGCATATGCTGACCACCACGCGCCTGCAAACCCTCGAACCGTGTCTGAGCAGGACTACCTGAACGCAGTTGCGCCGGCCATCGTATCCAACGTTGAAGACGATCTGGAAAGCCGCAAGCCGCGCACCGCCGTCGCGCGCGCCACGCGCCTCGTCAACGCTTTCCCCGGAAATCCCGAGTATCAAATGCTCCTCGGCGAGGCATATCGGCAGCTCGGAGCCAAAACCACGGAGCCGACCCAGGCAGAGCTCACTCTTCCCGGCGAAGCGGATCAGCGCAAGCTTATGCTGAACATGTCAGAGGAGCAGGAACAAAAAAAGCTGCTCTTGACCGATCAGGGCCGCGCGACGCTCAAACAGAACGAGGCCGCCGCCGAGAAACTCTTCCTCGCTGTCGTTCAGGAACAACCCGACGATGCCGTCGCCTATCGCGAACTCGGCTTTCTCTATGAGGATGAAGGGCGTCCCATTGACGCCGCGGCAAATTACCAGGAATATTTGAAGCGGCTGGCCCCAAACAGTCTTGACCGTTATCGCATTGAGCGCCGTCTCGCCAAGTGCCAGGCCAGCCAAACCGCGGAGACGCACTGATGGTCTCCGGCATGAGGATCCGGCAAGCACAATGAACCGCGTGAGAAAAGATGTCATCCCGAGCAGAGCGCGTTTGCAGCCCTCTGATCGCATCGCAACGATCGGGTAAGCGTAGCAAGGGATCTTCAATTGTTGTCTAACCGAATCGTTCGCACGATGCTTCGAGCCGGAAGCTTGTTTTGAGAGGAATGAATTTCGATGAACACCGCACGGCGAATCTATCTTGCCTTTTCACTCGCGATCACCTTCAGCGCCTGCTCATCGAACGCCTCCGCTGAAATGTTCTGGGCGGAGCACAAGTTTACGTCAGCCAAGCCCCCGATCCACACTGCCTGCCTGATGCCGTCCGAAGCCGAGATCGATAAGTTCGGCGTGAAAGCAGTGGAGAGAATGCCCAGGGAGTCCGATAGCTGGGCCGTGGCGCTTGATGTTCTTGTCGAGGCGCACTTGAGAGCTGTCGGAATCGTCATCGACACCGCCGCCGACCCTCTTTCGAGCGGCGCATCGGACAACGACATCCAGCAGGCGATCGAACAGATTCAGGAGAAATACAACTCACTCTCCCACCAACTCGACAAGAACCCGCGGGCGATTGACAAAGGAAGCTATACGCTCGGCGATCAGGTTGCCATGCTGCCCTGCGCCGCGAACTCCGATGTGCTGGTCCTTATCCGCGGCGCCGGCGCAGTTCCCAGCGGAGGCCGCGAGGCGATGGGCGCGCTAGCCGGAACCTTTGTGACGCAGAACGCCATCGTGACCATCACGTTTGCCGACGCCAAAACTGGCGAGATTCTGGCCATGACTCGCTTTCACAACGTCGGCGATTTCATCACCAACTGGGAAGACGGACTCGGTGGTCCGCTCGACACCGGTCTCGCGGATTTGAATCTTGGCTCGGCGCGCAAGCACGAAAGCGATCGTGAACGTTCCACGCCGACGGAGCATTAGCGCTGGTCCCAGGCCCTCAATGCCGCTCCGCGCGAACCCGATAGCCCTCTGAGTTGCCTCCTCGCCAGCGCCGCTCACCCCGCTCTGTTACGCTCATTCTGACGGTTCCCGCATCCCATCTCCATGAGCCGACGCACCCGCAAAACGCTTCTCATTGTCGCCGGGGTCCTGCTGGCGCTGGCACTTGCCGTCTTCCTGCGCTCCAAGGCGCCCCCCGAGGCCGCGCGCCTGCTCCCGGAGTCTGACGGCATCATCTACTTCAATCTCAAGGCCATACGGACTCTTGCCTCGAGGAACTTCAAGCCGCCCAACCGCGTCCCCGAGTACCAGCAGTTCGTTGACGACATCGGCATCGACCCCGAGCGCGACCTCGATCAGGTGGCCATTGCTCTCCATCGCATGCCCGACCCCAATGGCCCCAACGGACCCGTCGCCTATTCCATGGTCCTTGTCGGCAGGATTACCGGCCCGCGCTTCAATGCATGGCTCGATGCCCACGCCACCTCGCGCGAAACCTACGTCGGCCACACCATCTACAACATCGCCTCGCAGGACCGCACCGTCCGTGTCGCACAAATCGGCTATGACGCCGTTGCCATCTCCAACACCCCCACCGCCGAGCAGATCCACTCCATGCTTGACCGCCATCGCGCCGCCGCGCTGCCCTTTTCCGGCTCCTCGCTCCTCGAACACCACTACCACGACGTGCCTCTGCTCTCACTCGCCTGGGGCGTCGGCCAAATCGGCCTTCCATTCTCTGAGAGCGGCTCCATACACATCTTTGGCTTCGCCTTGCCGCTTGAGCCTGACTCCACCATCATCGCCAGCGTCGCGCCCGCTCTTCCCGTTCCCGGTTCGCTCGCCGCGCTGCGTGTCAAAGTGGAGGAGATCGCCCCCACGCAGGACAAGGCCGCCAGCCAGGCCGCCGATCTGTCCACGCTTCTCACGCTGGTCCGAGGCCTCTCTCTCGAGCAGCATCCGAACGCCGCCAACGGGGCATTTCAGGAGCTGCTCAAGAACGCCCAGGTCACCCAGCACGGCGAGCGCGTCGTCATCACCGCAACCATCGCCGCCAGTACCCTCGCGCATCTATAAAGCACAGCCCCGCTCCCAGGGCCCGTAATTCCCCAGTTCAGCAGACTCTTGGTCTCGAGTGACTACTTCTTAGGAGGGGTGTCCGGCGCAAGAGGCATGAAATCTTCAAAGGCGCTGGGTATGGGCGGAGGGAAAAAGACAGCCAGGTGCTCCCTGGCATCTGCAACCATTTGCGGATCTATTTTTTCCGAGCTGCCGTGGCAGTGTTTATAGAGTTCCAGACCCAGGCTGCTGGGCGTGATATCGAAGCTTTCGATATCGCGATAAGAGGTAAAGTCGAAAAGGTTCGCAACCAACCCCAGGTTGTGTAAGTAGGCGAGATCGGTCGCGTTCCTGCCGGCATCGTGCACGCCTGTCAATCGAATCATCTCTTGGGGACTCACCACGATCGACAAGGAAGCTGTATCCACAGGCCCCGGCTTCGAGCTAAGGGCCTGCTCGCATGCGTGCACCAGGATCATGGCCTCGGTGTGCGTGATGTGGACCAGCAGGTCGACAAAGATCTGATTGCTGTCGTCGGGCGCATCAACCGAGCAGGAGGACGCGAAAAGACCCACCCAAAGCTTCATGGTCACATCATCCGAGGCCCAGGAGCCTTCACGCAGAATGTTTGCCACGAGCTTTGGATGGGCGCGCATCCGGATGGCGTCGGGCTTTGAGGCAAGCAGGCTTTCCACGGCGAAAGCTATTTTGAACAGCGTCGATGTGCGGCCAGGGTCGAGCTGCCCATCCAGCAGAAGAATTGCTTCCTCGGCCTGCGATTCGCACAGGCGGTATAGAAAAAGCACCGTCCGGAGGTTACGGAACATCTCCGCTGCTTCATCGCGATCCGAATGACTTACGATTTCGTGCAGTAGCGCTCCGCACAGGCCGGGAGTCATGCCGGGAGGCACAACAAACTCCAGCCCAACCCCGTCCTCTCCCTGCCATGCGACTCGAGTTTGGATGGGTATCTGCAGATCCGCATTCTCTCCCCGCTTGCCATCCAAACCGAGTATGAGGGCGACAGTTTGGTTGGCGTCAAAACGCTCCTGGGTCAAAAGGTAGACGCCGGAGATGCTGATGTCTTTGATGCTCGCGGGTTTCGTGGCCGAGTCGATCCCATAAAGAGCCGAAAGGCCCGTCGCGGGCCACCGCTCGGCGCGCGGCTGCTCCGGTTCGCCGAACCGCTTTAGCGCTCGTTGCCAGATGCTCAGCCGGGACATCGCTAATAGTCTCTCCTCTCAGTGCCCACAGCGCAAGCCCTGAACCAGCTTGCCTCACGCGGCTAACGGCCCCGGAACAGACTCCGCTTTCCCCGGCCTGTCCGGAATCTCCGGTCTGGGCGCCGCATGCCTGCTCTGGGTTCGATTCGGTATCATCGATGGGCGCCCGTCAGGCCACGGCCTCAAGGTCCCGACGGGAACGGAGCCAGGCTTCATCATCGCTCGATCCTGGGACTTCTTTGGAGAAATATGCAGAATCGCTACCCTGGCTTCAAGCTTCTTCTACTCTTTGCGGCCATCGCCGTCCTCTCCGGAGCAAATGCTCTCTATGCGCAGGGCACGGATGCCGATCGTCCCGATTCAGCCCAACCGTGGATGAATCCCTCGCTCTCCCCTGAAGATCGTGCCGATCTCGTCCTCAAGCAGCTCACGCTCGACGAGAAGATCGCCCTCCTCCACGGCAACGGAATGGCTCACACTCCCAACTGGCAGATGCCTCTCACTGATCTCTCCAATGGTGGCGCAGGATACGTCGAGGGCATCAAGCGCCTCGGCATTCCTGGGCTCGTCATCTCCGACGCAGCCTATGGCGTCCGCGACTCGGGCGCCAACGGGCGATATTCGACCGCGTTGCCTTCCAGCCTCGGAGCCGCCTCAAGCTGGGACACGGAATCCGCATGCGCATACGGCGCCGTCATCGGCAGCGAGCTGCGCGCACAGGGCTTCAACATGACTCTCGGTGGCGGAGTTGACCTCGCCCGCGAGCCGCGCAACGGCCGCACCTTTGAATACGCCGGAGAAGACCCGCTCCTTGCCGGAACCATCGTCGGCAATCTGATGAAGTGCGAGCAGGCCCAGCACGTCGTTGGCGATATCAAGCACTACGCCATGAACGATCAGGAATCTGGCCGCAACTTTGTCAACGTCATCATCTCCAAACGTGGCATGCAGGAGTCCGATCTACTCGCCTTCCACATCGGCATCTCCATCGCCAATCCAGCCGCCGTCATGTGCTCCTATAACCGCATCAACGGCGATTACGCCTGCGAGAATTCCTACCTCCTTCACGAGGTGCTCAAGACTCAGTGGGGCTTCAAAGGTTTCGTTGACTCCGACTGGGGCGGAACGCACTCCACCGAGAAGGCATCCGCTGCTGGTCTTGATCAGGAACAGCCCATGGGCAAGTACTTCGGCCCGAGCTTGAAAGACGCGGTCGATGCCGGCCGCGTGCCCATGTCAGAGATCGACGACCACGCGCGCCGCGTTCTCTATGCGGAGTTCCTCTCCGGCATCGTCGACGATCCGCCGAAAAAGGGGGTGGTCGACGTGCAAAAAGGACTGGACGTCGCCCAGCATGTTGAAGAAAACAGCATCGTTCTTTTGAAGAACCGCAACGCCGTGCTTCCCATCGTTCCCTCGCGCGTCCGCTCCATCGCCATCATCGGCGGCCACGCTGACGTCGGCATGATCTCCGGCGGAGGCTCCGCGCAGGTTGATCCTCCCGGCGGCAACGCCATCATGCCTCCGGGCAAAGGCGCAACCGTTTGGCAGGAGCACATCTGGTTCCCCACTTCTCCGCTCGCAGCGCTACGCGATAAACTTCCGCGCACCAAAATCACATTCGATTCCGGCGCCGATTTGGACGCCGCCGCAAAGCTCGCCCGCAATTCCGATATCGCCATCGTCTTTGCCTATCAGTGGGAATCGGAAGGCATGGACCTGCCCGATCTTTCGCTCCCTGATAATCAGGACGCATTGATCGAGCAGGTGGCGGCAGCCAATCCTCACACCATCGTCGTCCTCGAAACCGGAACCGCCGTGACTATGCCCTGGCTCGACAAGGTTCCCGGTGTCGTCGAAACCTGGTTTGCCGGCAGCTCAGGACATAAGGCTCTCGCCAACGTTCTCGTCGGCGACGTCAATCCCTCAGGCAAGCTGGCCATCACCTTCCCAAAGAGTGTTGACGATCTTCCCCATCCCGTCATTCCGCCACTGCCACCCCATATTCGCGCGCACGGCGCCGACCCCGTCAATCCCGATTCCCCGGCCACAAACTACTCCGTCACCTACACTGAAGGCGCCGAATTTGGCTACAAGTGGTATCAAACCGAGCACAGGACGCCGCTCTTCCCCTTCGGCTTCGGCTTGTCTTACACCACGTTTGCTTACTCCGGCCTCAGCGTGGACTCTGCCGCCAAAACCGCCCGCTTCACGGTCCGCAACACCGGCACGCGCGCAGGCACTGAGATCGCGCAGGTCTACGCAACGCTGCCCATCGGCTCCGACGAATCCTACCAACGACTCGCCGGCTTCGCGCGCATCGCTCTCGCTCCCGGCACATCGCAAACCGTCACCGTTTCGATCGATCCGCGCGTGTTGCAGACCTTCGATGAAGCAAGCGAAAGCTGGAATCTCGCGCCCGGCGCTTACAAGGTCCTTGTCGGCCCGTCGTCCAGCAACACGCCCCTTACCGGCAGCCTTCTGGTCCAATGATTTGCCGATCTGCGAACTCTCCGGCTCGCTCGTCTTTCGGCGCCGGCCACTGGTTTCTCGCGAGAAGCGACTGACCGCCATGCTCACTCAATTTGTTCCGTCGGGCACAGAAACCGCTCGCACCTGCCGATAAACTGATTGAAGCAGGAGACGAGGAAAAACATGCCAATTCCCAAGAAACCATGCGAAGGCTCCTTCAGCGAGGAAACCAACAAAATACTCCTCGCCAACGTCGATCGAGCCCAGTGGCTTCTCCATCCCTGCGCGGTTTGCGGACAACAGGTTGGCGCGCGTCTCGAAAAGGGCCGCTGGACTCCCGAAGCACACTGGCCTTCAGTCCCTCCGCGCCCTCCCCGCGATAAGCGATGACGCCGCGGGCGCCCGCCCGCTCCCTTGTTCCCTTAGTCCCTGGTCCTCAGCTCACGGTCCCTGCTTCGCGAAGCCCCCGCCCCCTCCGCCGCATCTTAAAATGGTCATTGGATTTTCCTCGGTCGATCAGCAATTCCCTCAACCTATTCCCTGGAGAGGTCTCATGAATCACCGGCACAGTCTCCGCACCGCTTCGGCCGTCTTCGGCCTTGCCGTCCTCGCGTCCACTCTCAACTTTGGTTGCCCCATCCTGGCGGCGCCTTTGCCGCCAGGATGGGATTCCGCCGCCGATCCCGCGACCGCTGCCGGCTCGTCGCCTTCAGCAGCCGACTCCTCCACCAAGCCGGCCGTCCTCACCGGCCAGGCTGCATTCACTGACGCGGCTCACGAATCTCCCGGCACGCGCCGCCATCTCACCGTCGCCGACCTGCCCGAGCCCATGCCCGAGCAATCCGTCGATAACGGCGCCACCGTTGTTCCTCGCCCCGCCAACGCATGGCCCATCGCGCCCAGGGGTTTCAAGGTCGAGCTTTACGCCACCGGTCTCGATAACCCGCGCCTCATCCGCTTCGCTCCCAACGGCGACCTCTTCCTTGCTGAAAGCGCTACCGGAAAAATCAAAATCTTCCGCGGCGTCGATGCCGGCGGCAATCCAAAGCAAGTCTCAGTCTTCGCCACCGACCTCCACCAGCCCTTCGGCATCGCCTTTTATCCCCTCGGCCCCAACCCCAAGTGGATCTACATCGGCGACACCGATGCCATCGTGCGCTTCCCCTATCACAACGGCGATCTCACTGCCACCGGCCCCATGGAGCAGCTCGCCGACCTGCCCGGCGGCGGCAAGCTGCGCGGCGGCGGCCACTGGACCCGCGATCTTCGCTTCTCGCTCGACGGCAGCAAGCTCTTCGCCTCTGTAGGCTCGCTCACCAACGTCGACGACTTTGACACGCACCCTGAGGAGTTTCATCGCGCCGATGTGCTCGAGTTCACGCCCGAAGGCAAGTTCGTCGAAGTCTACGCCTGGGGCATTCGCAACTGTGTGGGCGAGGCCATCAATCCCACCACCGGCCAGCTCTGGTGCTCCACCAACGAGCGCGACGCTCTCGGCAACAACCTCGTCCCCGACTACATTACTCACGTCGAGGAGCACGGCTTCTATGGTTGGCCCTGGTTCTACATGGGCGGCCATCAGGATCCACGCCTCGAGGGCCAGCACCCGGAGCTCAAGTCCAAAGTCCTCACGCCCGACATCCTTCTCGAGCCGCACTTCGCCTCGCTTGAGCTCACCTTTTATGAAGGCTCGCAGTTTCCCGCCGAGTTCAAGGGTGACGCTTTCGCCGCCGAGCACGGCTCATGGAACCGCGCCCAGCGTGCGGGCTACGAGGTCATCCGCCTTCCCATGCACGACGGCCACGCCACCGGCGAATATGAAGACTTCCTCACCGGCTTTACTGTCGGCGGCGCCGACGGCGATGTCTGGGGCCGCCCCGTGGGCGTCGCAGTCGCGCCCGATGGCTCGCTCTTCGTCTCCGACGACGGCTCGCGCTCCATCTGGCACGTCATCTACACCGGCAAGTGACTGCTCTCCGCAGCCCATAATCGGGGTGCCCCGCCCTCGCGACGCATTTGTTCTTGTCGCTAGGGTGGGACAGCACGAACCCCACCCGCCACGACAGTGTCATCCTGAGGTCGCCGCGGCGACCGAAGGATCTGCGGTTGCCTTTCGTCCGCCTCCGCAAACAGAACAGGCCCCGCAAAAGGAGCCTGTTCGCTAACTTGCTAACTCGCTGACCTGCTAACTCGCTGCTCTACTTGTACGCCCCGTTCCCCTTCAGCAGTTCATCGCGATGCTGGGTGTAATCAACGTAGGAATCGAATGCCGCCCCGATCAGCGGATTGTCGTGCCCCGCGCCCCTGATCGCCGCGCGAACCGTATCGATGCCTTCCGGCTGCGGTGTCACGTAGACGATCGCGAACATACCTGGCGCATCGGTGTGGATGGCCTCAGTATCGACCTCGTATTCCAGAATCGTCCCGTCGGCCAGCATCTTTTCCAGCATCGGCACAACCACGCTCTTGCTCAGCGTTTCCACCGCGTCGTCGTCCGCGTTCGGCTTGAGTTGATACATCGCCACGTTCACATACGCGCCCGTGTAGGCGCCCGGCTTCCAGTTGTAATAGTGACTCACGAGTACCATGTCCCAGTGCTTGGTCGGACTGAGCGAAATCGGCGTATCGGCAGGCGCCAGCCCTCTCAGCTTGTCCAGCACCTTCAACAGCCCCGCGATCGAGGTCGACGACCACCAGGTATCGTGCGACTCGCCGTCCGGCGTATGAACCTGATTGACATCGTTGCCATACCCCACAAGGGTTCCGTCGTTGAGCGCTGCCTGGAAAATTGTGTTGTCAACATCGTTAATCCTGGCCACGTCGCCCCAGCGCTCCCGCGGAAACTGCCAGTTGGCAACGTACGAGTACATGGCCGGTTTCTCTCTGACCTCTGTCGCCTGCGCGCCCGAGGGAATTGCGCTCAGACCGAACACTGCGAGCCCGCACAAACCTGTGAAGACACTCCAACCTCTTGTGTTCATCCGCTTTCTCCTGTTGTGATTTAGTCAGCGATGCTCTGGGGAAGCCTGACCCGGCAAGTCTACAGCAGCCGCAACGGATCGCAACTGTGAATTCGTCGCGCCTTCCAGAAACTTCCTTGCCCTTTCTAATTCGTGCGCGAGTCCGGGCTCGATCTGAGCCCATATTCGACCGGCAAGGGCAGGAGCCTGCTGCTCCGAGCTTACCTGTGGACAGCTTAACGAAAGCAGCGATAGAATCATTTCTCCCCCAGGGATCATTCAAAGCCAGACTTCCACTGCGCTCTTCTGCGGCCTGAGCGCCGTGCAAGTGATGCCGCCGGCTCAGCCAGGAACCAAACGTGCCCGGATGAAGTGCGCACGGGACAGAGGACGGATTTTATGGCACTAACTAATCTTCACGGAGCAAGAGGTTCCCTTTACACACCCAGCCGCCCGTCGCCGATCAATTCCGGCGCCGACCAGCTCTTCACGGCATGTGTCGAGGGCGATCTCGACAAAGTCAAGTCGATCCTTGAGAGTAGCCCCGGTCTCATCGAAACGAGGAACTCCGATGGGTGGACGCCCTTGTTCCAGGCGGCGCGTAAGGGTCATTTGAACCTTGTGGAATACCTGCTCTCTCGCGGCGCAGATCCGAATATGACGACCGCGAAGGGGAACACAGCTCTGATTGAGGCCATAGCAAACGGCCACAAAGATGTTGTCGCCATCCTTTTGGGGAGACAGGCGAATGTCAACGCCGGCGCCAAGAATGGCATTACGCCTCTTTACGCAGCCGCCGTAAACGGGCAAAAAGAAACGGTGCAATTTCTGCTCGACAATCATGCCGACGTCGACGCCAAAGATGAAAACGGCATTAGCCCGTTGTCTGCCGCGGTCGCGAAGGGGCATAAGAGCATTGCAGGCCTGCTGCTGGAACATCGTGCCAGCGTGAACTCCGCTAACAGCAACGGTATGACGCCGCTCCATACGGCTGCCACCAAGGGATATCAAGACATTGCCGAGCTGCTTCTAGCAAACCATGCTGACGTGAACGCACGGTCTGCAAATGGATTCACACCGCTGCACCAGGCGGCATTTAATGGCCGTAAGAGCGTGGCGGAACTCCTGCTTGCGAGCGGGGCAGACGTTAATGCCAAGACAACGGACGGCGCGACTCCGTTATATGGAGCGGCTGCAAATGGCCATGACGACGTGGTGGATTTGCTGCTCGCTAACCATGCACTGAACGATCCAACTGCTCTAAAGGGTCAGCAAAGCGCGACAGTCCTCCTCCTGGCACATGACAAAAAGGAGCGCGAAGCGGCAAGAATTGCAAAACAGCCTATACGGAATTCCGCCAAGAGAAACGTGGTTGCGGGTGCGCTGTGGTGCGGAGGGGGAATTATAGCCACCTCGATCGGCCACTCGATGGCCGGACCAGGCGGAGGCTATCTCGTCTTCTGGGGAGCCATCGTGTTCGGTGGATGGCGGTTCATGAAAGGCTTGGTTCAACTGGCCGGTGAATGAGCCGGCACGATAGCCGGGGCGGCGGGAACTCCGTTAAGCTCGATGATCCGCCGACCGACTCGCTATGCCCGAGGCTCGATGAACCTGCTAAGATGATCCGCTGTTACGAGGAGATCGTTGCATTCATGACGAATTTGACAAAGACCGCCATGGTCCTGACCGCGTTTGTGATCGGCGCGGTTTCGGCCTACGGAAAAACCAATATCCCTGAGCTTGCCAACCAATGCAATTCGCAAGGCAAGGCCGGCGCGTGTCGTGAACTGGTCAAGCTTGCTTCGACTGACAAAGATCCCTACACCCGCGAGCAGGCCACAGAACAACTGAACGACCAAGCCGCGTTGGCGAACATCGCCACGCAGGACAACTCAGCCATGGTCAGGGTCGCCGCGGTGAGCCGACTATCCGACCAACCGACCCTCGCGAAGATTGCTGCAACAGACGCCGACGACGACGTCCGCCAGGCGGCCATCACCAAGGTCACCGATCAACCGCTCCTCGCCAGGCTGGCGTTGGAGGACAAGAACCCGGCCATCCGCCATGCGGCCGCGCAACGCGTCACCGACCCGGAGCTTCTGGCCAAAATCAATCAAGCCCGCGCACTCGCGGAGCAGAAGACTGCCGACGTGCGGAGAGCGGTGAGCGATTATCTTTCGGCAGCGGCCACACTGGATTCCTCCGCGACACAGGGTTTCCTTTCTCCGGGCTGCGCCTGCGATCTGGTCGTTGAATTCCAGGCCAACCAGAAATCAGGCTGGGGCTTCGCGGCGTCGAATACAGCCGAATTCCTCACGCCTGACAGCGTCACCATGGATGGAGACATGGCAACTGTGGCGACAGCCGTTGTTTTTCACGGAGGCGGCACTTACATGGCACGGACAACCACGTTTTCTCTCCGGCGGGACAACGGCAATTGGAAGATCTTCAAAATCGATCCGCCTCCAAACGCAGCGGGGCCGGGGGTCAGTCCGCTCTAAACAGCGAAACGATACATCCATCACGCACAGGAACAGAAAAGGCCCCTCCGCGGGGCCTTTTCGCTAACTTGCTAACTTGCAGGGTGCCCCATTCTAAAGTTCGCTGCTCGCCGGCGAACTTTAGGGTGGGATAGCGAGAACCATGCTAACCCGCTGACTCGCCGTCTTCGAATATCTCCTCAATCCGCAGCCCAAACAGCCGCGCCAGCTTGAACGCCAGCGGCAAACTGGGATCGAACTTCCCCGTTTCAATGGCATTGACGGATTGCCGCGACACCTCCAGCCGCTGGGCCAGACGCCCTCGATGAAGTTTGGGTCCACCTCGGCCCGTGTCAAGCCCCCGGCAGCATGCCATTCCCGCTCGCTCATCGGCTAACTTGCTCATTTCAAATTCACTTATTCAGGCATTCACTTCTTCACATTTTTCTCCCAAGTTTGCCGATTATTTCCGCCTTCCGGCGCATACTTTAGTCAGGTCGAAACTCAACGGCCGGAATGGGATCCTTCAATGGCCGCCGTTCACCGTCTTACGATCCACGACCTGCATTCTCTGCTTCACTTGTTCACTCTTTCACTCAGTCGCTGAACCATCTGAAATAGGGAAATAGAATGAAATAAAAAATAATGGCACTTTTCGCCAAACTTTCGCCAAATAACTCGTTTAGAATCAACAAATTGCTCCGTGGAGAGCCGGAAAAATGCACCAAATTACGTCGTATTTACAGCAAACAACTCCTTTAGAATCAACGCTCAATCTGCTGATTTTCCAGGCATGACGTTTTCACCCTGTAACTGCCTCATTTCTTTACTCTTGTTTCATTTCACCACTCTCTCGCTCAATGGCCTTCTTCCATCGCCCGCTCCGCCATCCACAACCCACCGTGCGCCGCCGACCAGCCGCTGTTACTCTCAATCCGTGAGCTTCCAGGACTTCCTTGGCAACGCGGCTACCGTCACGCACCTCCGCGAGAGCATTCGCTCCGGCCGCTTCCCGCACTCCATGATCCTGGCCGGCCCGCGCGGCGCGGGCAAATACACTCTCGCCCTCATGCTCGCGCAAGCCGTCAACTGCCTCAAGCCCACAGAATCCGATGGCCTGCCCGACTTCTGCGGTGTCTGCTCCAACTGCGTCCGCATCGCCGCTTCCGCCAACCTCGAAACACTGGTCGATGAAGCCGTCGACGCTCGCGACGATCTGCGCGAAACTGACAAGCGCGAGACGCGCATCCTCATCCAGACGCACCCTGACGTGCTGGTCATTCCGCCCGATCCGCCGCAGCTCATGATCAAGCTCGGCCAGGTTCGCCAGGCAATTCACGTCGCCTATTACCGCCAGCCCGCCGAAGCCAGGCGCGCTTTCACCATCTTCACGTCGTCCGCCTTCATGAAAGAGGCAGCTAACAGCCTGCTCAAGCTGCTCGAGGAGCCGCCCGACCACACGTCACTCATCCTGCTCACTGAGAATCCGCAGGAGCTTCTGCCCACCATTCGTTCCCGTGCGCTCATCCATCGTCTCGGCGCCATTCCGGCTTCCGATCTCGAAACCCTCCTCGCGCGCCGCCGCCCCGAACTCAAACCGCAGGACCGTTCTCTTGTCGCCCGTCTGGCTATGGGCGCAGTGGGCCGCGCTCTCTCGCTCGATCTCGCAGCGTATCTCACCAGCCGCGAAGACGCGCTCGTCATTCTGCGCTCGGCCATTCGTGAGCCCGACTACTCCGCACTCTTCCACGCCACAGAAAGCTATCGCGCCGGCGCCGACGGCCAGGAGAAAACCGTCAATCTCCTCCGCGCGCTCTCCAGCCTCGTTGAAGACCTGCTTTTAAACGTGGCCGGCACTCCCTCGCTCATCCGCAACATCGACATCGCCGCCGAGCTGACCCGTCTTTCTGAAGGCCTCACCGTCGACTGGATTGACTCCGCCGCTCGCGCCCTCGTCCAGGTCGAGCAGGGCATGCGCCGCAACCTGCTGCGCTCGCTCTCGCTTGACGCCATGGCCGTCAGCCTCGCGGCCAACAGCGCCCTCTAACCGCAGTCCACCGTCCGTGATTCACGACCCACGGTTCACCGTCCACCGTCTCCAATGTGGCGCCGGCCTCTGGCCAGGGGTCCCCACGGACAGGTCCACGTCCGTGGGGCGACTCGCCGGCTGTCGTGCGGGCGTCCTCGCCCGCACACCGTCCACCGTTCACCATTCACCGCCCACCGTCCGCCGCCCACCGTTCACCGTCTCTCTGCTTGACGCTCGGTCGGAATGGCCGCAGAATAAGAGTGCAACCCCCAATCTGCGCCACGCATCTTTTTTGAGTAACGAGCTCTCCTACTGAGTGCGGCTACAGCGGGAATCGCTTATCCCGATCACGCGGGACTGCCTTCTGTTTTGGGCGTGGCTGCCAGGTTTCTGGGTTCTGATTTGCAGCCGGGGCAGTGTCGTTCGGCTAACTGATGCATTTTTCCAGGCGATTGGCGCCTGCGGATGTTTGAATTTTCAGCTTTCGTTCTTTGCGGAGGGTCCTTCCCCATGAGCTCGCCATCCATTTTGCCCGAATCCCGCATCCCCGAATCGCACGCCGTCGAACCTGTCCAACTCCCTGCGCCGAGAAGGAAGAATCTTCCCATACCGCTTCCCTTCCGCTTTCCCGCGCAGTCCGAAAGCTCCACGCCGAATCGCCACGCCGAGCTCTTCTATCTGCAGAAGCAGATTCAGTCGCAAACTCCGATGGTGATTGTGCTGGAAGATGGCGAGCGCGTAGACGGCTGCATCGAATGGTACGACCGCAACTCCCTCAAGATCCGCGGGAAGACCAAGACTCTCATCTTCAAATCCGCCATCAAGTACATGTACAAGCTCGGCGACAACGGATAGAGACAGCTTCTAGCTTCTAGCTTCTAGCCTCTAGCTTTTAGCTTTTGGACTCGAACAATGTTTAGCAGGCTTCTGCCCGCTTGCCCATCACATTTCGGGCGAACCTGATAAACCTCCTCTAGGTGCTTTGAGCTAGCAGCTAGAAGCTAAGAGCTAGAAGCTGCTTTTAGCAGCCGGTCCCGGATCGCTGCTCCAATCCCTTTCGCTGGCGGCAGCGGGCACAGAATCACTGTGCACCCTGCGGCATCGAGCGCCCGCAATCCCGCGTAAAGCCCGTGGGCCAGCGTCTCCGGCGCGTCCCACCTGCCCCACGAATAGATCTGCGCCGCCGGGATCGCCTCCGGCGCCCTCATCCTTTCCGGCAGCATCACGCCCACACGCTCGCCGCACTCAGCGCCGGCTGCTGCAACCAGGCGCGCGCCCAACTCCTCGTCTCGTGCTTCTACCAGCACCAGACGCGCACGCGGTGCGTAGTGTTTCAGTCCCACTCCTGGTGAAGGCAGCGCCTCCGCCGGCGTCTCTCGTAACGTTTCGCCGCTCCGGAATTGCTCTACCGGCCCGGCGATCTCCGCAATTTGCTCCGCAGTGACTGCGCCCGGCCTGTAGATGACCATCGGGCAGGAAGACGAATCGAGCACCGTCGATTCCACGCCGCGCTGCGTTGGTCCCGCATCGAGGACCGCGTCAATGCGCCCATCCAGATCGTCGAGCACGTGCTCGGCCGTCGTCGGACTCACGTGCCCAAAGCGATTCGCGCTCGGCGCCGCCACTGGAACTCCCGCCCGCCGAATCAATTCAAGCGCCACGGGGTGCGATGGCATGCGCACGCCCACCAGTGGCCTTCCCGCCGTCACCGCGTCCGGCACTGCCCGCGTCCGCTTCAGCAGCAGCGTCAATGGCCCCGGCCAGAATGCCTCCATCAACCGCCGCGCCGCATCAGGAATCTCTTCAACCAGCCCACCGAGCATCGCCTCGGATGCCACGTGCACAATCACCGGATCCCATGCCGGCCGTGACTTCGCCGCGAAGATCCGCTCCACCGCGACACGGTCCAGCGCATTCGCGCCCAGCCCGTACACGGTCTCCGTCGGCAGCGCCACCAGGCCCCCGCCGCGCAGAATCCCCGCCGCGCGCTCCAGAGCCTCCCGCGCTTCCTGGGTTTCCAGACTGTTCGCATCCACCTTGAGCCGCCGCGTCTTCACTCTTCTATTCTCGCCTCTGGCGCCACTTCCTGGCCGGCATGCCCAAAGACGCAACAGCTCTGAAGCGACGAATCACGATCCACGACCCACGATTCTCGTCTTATACTCACCTTGTCCCATGCCCATCGAAACCGAGATCAAATTCCGCGTTGCCGATCTCGCCGCCCTCGCCGGACGGCTTCCCTCTGCCGGCTTCCGCCTGGAAACCCCGCGCAGCTTCGAATCGAACGTCCTTTACGACACGCCGGATCGCCAGTTGCGCGGCCGCACCGAAATCCTCCGCATTCGCAGCTACGCAGGCCATTGGACGCTCACCCATAAGCGACTTCCCGGCCCCGCAGCCTCTGGCCCCGGTCATCCCGATAACGATCGCCACAAGCACCGTGTTGAAACCGAAACCTCGGTCACGCACGGCGACGCGCTCGCCGAACTCTTCCTCTCTTTTGGCCTTCTCGCCGCTTTCCGCTATGAGAAGTGGCGCACCGAATGGACCGACGGCCAGGGCCACTGCGTCATCGACGAAACCCCCATCGGCAACTATGCCGAGCTCGAAGGCCCCCCGGATTGGATCGACCGCGCTGCGCAGCGCCTTGGCATCGACCCCACCCAATACATCACCCTCAGCTACGGCCGCCTCTTCGACCAGTGGCGCATCGAGCGCCGAAGTAATGCCGAAGACCTCACCTTTTCGGCCGTCGCTGCCTCGGCGCGATAGCGTGCCCGGCCGCAGGCCCAATTCGACCCGTTCAATCCCGCCACTTTGCACGGCTCTTCCCGCGTCCCCGCTGTCGCGCCGCTCCCTTAGCCCCATCCCCATCAGTCGCTTAGCGATTTCCTCGCATGTCCATCCTTTCGCACTCCCCCGAAAGCGTTAGAGCAAGTCCCATATCAGCAACGAGATCGCTTAAAATAGACCTTTGGGAGCCGTTTGTTTGCTATGCTGCAAGCCTCGAGGGATAAAGCCATCCCGGATGTCACCAATTTGAACGTCGCGCTTCTCGGACCGGACGAACAACGCCGCAAGGTTGTCGCCAGCGCGGTCGCCAAGCATCCCGGCCTCAAACTCCACGAGTTTTCTTCCTTCCCTCCCAGGCTGAATGACCTGCCTCAGCGGCTTGCGCAGGCCTACGAAGTTGTCATCATCGATGTGGACAGCGACCCGGATTACGCCTACGCTCTCGCCGAAAACCTCTGCGCCGGCGGCCGCGCCTACGTAATGGCCTACTCGGCAAGCGCCGATATGAAGCGGGCCGTTCAATTCATGCGCGCGGGCGTCCGCGAGTTCTTCACCCTGCCGCTTGACCTGACCGAAGTTTCCGCCGCCCTTACGCGGGCGACCGCGCACCGTGCCGCGCCACCGCCCCCCGCGCAACATGACGGCAAAAAGATCGGCAAGTTATTTGTCTTCCTCGGCTCAAAAGGCGGCTGCGGCGTCACTACGCTGGCCTCGAATTTTGCGCTCGCCCTGGCTCAGGAGAGCGACAGCACTACGCTCCTCATCGATCTCGGCCAGCCGCTCGGCGACGTGGCCATCAACCTCGGCATCGTCACCGAATACTCCGTCGTCACGGCTCTTGAAAATCCCAACCGCGTCGATGCGAATCTGCTCTCCACGCTGGTCTCCAAGCACAGCTCGGGGCTCTCGGTTCTTCCCGCGTCGACGGATCTGTCTGACGTGCGGGCTACGAAGGAGGCCGTTGACAAGCTGCTGACAGTCACGCGGGAAATCTACGACTATGTTGTGGTCGATATTGGATCCAGGATCGATCTGATGGACTCGATGTTGTTCGAGGATTCCTCCACCGTCCTCCTCGTCACGCAGGCGGGCATCTCTGAAATGCGGACGGCAAACCGCATGATCCTGAAGTATTTTGCCAAGCGCGATGAGAACCTGCAGATCGTCATCAATCGTCACAAATCCAGCGACGCGCTCTTTGACGAAGCCCAGATTTTGAAGGCTTTGACTCGGCCCGCTCAATGGAGAATTCCCGACGACTATGCCGCCGCGCGCAGAACCCGCGAAACCGCGACTCCCATGGTGATGGTCGACTCCAACATCTCGGAAACCATCCGCACCATGGCCAAATCAGCCGCCGGCCTGCTCGCTGGGAAAAACGAAAAGCGAGGCTTCTTCAGCTTCCTGCGCTAGGTTTTCTCGGCTAAGAAAGGCAGCGCCACCCAAACCGAGAAGATGGCCTTCTGTTCCCTGTTTCCTAATCCCTATTCCCTGCTTCTCACGCCCCGTGACACTTTTTGTATTTCTTGCCGCTGCCGCACGGGCAAGGGTCGTTGCGGCCCACCTTGTCACCCGTCCTCCGCTGCGCGGTCTCGCTTGCATCTCCGCCGCCCTGCCGGCTCGCCGCGGCAAGCTCCTTCTCCTTCTTGCGGTGGAACTCCTTCTCCAGCTCGTCGATGGTCGTCGAAGGTTTGCGCGTCGTAATCTCGATCTCCCGCGGCGCCCCGTCGCCGGCAATCGGGCGCGCGGCGCTGGCCACCGGCGGTGCGTTCGGAACTGGCCCGCGTGGGCGCGGCGCAGCATCCATCGGCTGGCCGTCGGACCCAAGAATCTGCATCCGGAAAAGGAACCGCACCGTGTCTTCCTGGAACTTCGCCATCATCGCTTCAAACATTTCAAATGACTCGCGCTTGTACTCCACCAGCGGGTCTTTCTGCGCATAGCCGCGCAGATTAATACCCTCCTTCAGGTGGTCCATCGAGAGCAGGTGGTCCTTCCACAGCCCGTCGATCACGCTCAACATCACCATGCGCTCGTGGTGGCGCATCGTGGCCGCGCCCAGAATCTTCTCCTTCGCCTCATAGCTCTCGGCCAGTTTGGCAAAGATCTCCTCGCCCAGCTCATGCCGGCTGAGCGTCTCCGGCTTAATGCCCGACGCGGCAAGGTTGAATCCAAAATGATCGACGAGCTTCTCGCCCAGACCCTTGAGGTCCCACTGGTCCTGCCGCACTTTCTCGCCGGCATATTCATCGAGAAGACCACTCAGAATTCCGCCTACATAATCCTCCAGGATCAGCTCGCGCTGCTCGACGCCTTCCAGCAGTTGCCGGCGCAGGCCGTAGACCGCCTCGCGCTGCTTGTTCATCACGTCGTCGTATTCCAGCAGGTGTTTGCGGGCCTCAAAATTCTGCGCTTCCACTGCCTTCTGCGCGCCTTCGATGCGCTTGGTGATCATGCGCGACTCGATCGCTTCGTCCTCGACCATCACTTTCTGCATCACGGAGCCTGCAAATCCGCGCGCAAAGATGCGGATCAGGTCGTCTTCGAGTGACAGAAAAAAACGCGACTCGCCGGGATCGCCCTGGCGTCCGGCGCGCCCGCGCAGCTGGTTGTCGA
>CAYOVE010000026.1:0-26211 GCA_964407295.1 uncultured Occallatibacter sp. | reverse complement strand
TCGGCGCAAATCGCGCCAACCCGGGCCGATTCTTCTACGAAAACGCGATCATGGGTATCCAATTGATCGAAGTGGCGCGACGTCGAGGGATAGAGAAGACCGTGGTCCTAGGCACCATCTGCGCCTATCCAAAGTTCACGCCGGTGCCATTTCGCGAGGACGATTTGTGGAATGGGTATCCGGAGGAAACCAACGCTCCTTATGGAGTGGCCAAGAAGGCGTTGCTCGTGCAGTGCCAGGCCTACCGTGAGCAGTATGGAACGAACGCTATCTTCCTTTTGCCGGTTAATCTTTACGGTCCCCGCGACAACTTTGATTTGCACTCCTCTCACGTAATTCCCGCGCTGATTCGAAAGTGTACCGAGGCCGTGAAGGCGAAATGCCAGGAGATTGTCCTTTGGGGCGATGGCTCTCCTACGCGGGAGTTCTTGTATGTGGAAGACGCAGCGGAAGGTATCCTTTTGGCGACCGAAAAGTACGATGGATCCGATCCGGTTAATCTCGGCAGCGGAATGGAGATTTCGATTCGAGATCTCGCAAACACCATCGCGAAAATGACCGGCTTCGAGGGGCGGATTGTGTGGGATGCGAATCAGCCGAATGGGCAGCCCCGCCGACGGCTGGACGTTAGCAGGGCAGAGAAGGAGTTCGGGTTCCGAGCCGCAACGCCGTTTGAAGTCGGCCTGCGCAAGACGATCGACTGGTATCTCGTCGCTTCGAAGTCTTGACTTAAGCAGGCGGCACTCGAAGACATTGTTCGCTTGAGGCTTACTTGGACAACCGTGGCCTCCGACAGCCCATCAAATTGAGTTGAGTTTTTAAATAGATGTGTTTTTTCAACATGCCGTGGATCTTGTCCTGCTGTTGAGCGCGGCTCATGAAAAGAACCGGAGTAAGAACGTGAGCAAGAGATTGGTTGTGACAAACTCGATCCGCTGTGCGGCGGTGCTGGCTGGATTCGCATTGCTATCCATCGGCATTTCTGCCGCTGCAGAACCAGGGATGCCAGAAGGTGCAGGACAGCCCGGTGGCAGCCAGAGTGCCGACGATTCCGATTGCCAGCCGGTCACGAGGGGTTCCCCTTACATTCCGGTCGACAGTTGGATTTACCCGGCGGTGCTTCGGCTTTATGCGCTGGGCTATGTCGACACCGTCTACTTGGGCTTGCGACCGTGGACGCGCGCGAGTGTCAGCCGGATGCTGGACGAGACCGAAGAGCGTCTTGAGGATGTGGATCAAGGGCAGACTGCAAGCGAAGCTGAAGGTTTGTACGATGCGTTAAAGCGCGAGCTGCGCGATGACAATTGGAAGTCTTGCGAGGTGGACAAGGGAACCGTTCACGTCGAGTCTGTTTATAGCGTAGCGCGCGCTATAAGCGGTACGCCTTTGGATGACAGCTATCATTTGGGCTCGACCATCGTAAACGACTATGGCCGGCCCTTTGCTAACGGCTTTAATAACTACTCGGGCGCCAGCGGCTACGCCTCCGCCGGGCGATTTGTCCTCTATGTCCGCGGTGAGTTTCAGGGCGCGCCTTCGACAGCCGGCTACTCTTCCGCGCTGGCCCAAACGCTCTCCAGCGTAGATCAGACTCTCTACTTTGTTCCTTCAAATACGCCGCCATATGGCCCAACTACGGTTGTATACAACCAGGCCACGATTCCTCAAGGAACAATCCCCACCGCGACTCAGGGGCGTTTTCTCGAGGCCTATGTTTCGTACGAATATCTTAACCATGTTTTCTCTTTCGGAAAGCAGGATGAATGGCTTGGACCCGCACAGGGGGGTAGCTTTGCCTATTCAAACAACGCACAGAACATCTATGCATTTCACATCGATCGCGTTGAGCCACTCGAGGTTCCCCTCCTTTCCAGATTGACCGGTCCGTTCCGCTATGAGTTTCTCGTCGGCGAGCTGCAGGGGCACACCTATATGCCGAACCCTGCCTATGAAGCTAATCCTTCGCCGGCTGTAGCGAACGTAACTAATCCAGGCAACCCTTGGGTGCATTTGGAGAAGATTAACTTCCGACCCACATCGAATCTTGAGCTCGGTTTCGAGCGCACAGTGATCTGGGGTGGCAAAGGCCACGAGCCCATCACCATCAAGAGCTTCCTTCGAAGTTTTTTCAGCCTAAGCTCTCCCGAGTGCCAGGTTCCGACCCCTGCTGACCCCAACCCTCCTTGCGCCAAGGACGACTCGGATGATCCCGGGGCCCGGTTTGCCTCCTTCGACTTCTCCTACCGGCTTCCCTTTGTCCGCAACTGGCTTCTGCTCTACTGCGACTCGGAGGTGCATGACGATGTTTCCCCGGCAGACGCGCCCCGTCGCGCATCGTGGCGGCCGGGTCTCTACTTGTCTCATGTTCCGGGCATTCCGAAGTTGGATGTTCGCGTGGAGGGTATTTCCACCGATCCACCGGTGTCGACAAGCAACAGCGGCCGCTTCATGTACTACGAGGGGATCGAGCGTCAGGGGTACACCAACAAGGGCCAGCTATTCGGAGACTGGATTGGTCGTGAAGACAAGGGCGGCCAGGGCTGGATCACTTACCACTTGAGCGGCAATGAGTCGATTCAGATTGGGCTGCGCGATCAAAAAGCGGCCAAAGACTTCATTCCTGGCGGAACCACTCTAAACGAAATCAACTTCCGGGCCGTCAAACGAGTTGGCAAAGACTTTGAGATGAAGGGGGACTTTACCTATGAGCACTGGAAAGCGCCCATTTATCTTTCGGGACAGCAAACTGTGACCACTACTACGATTCAGCTCACATGGTTCCCTGGACGAAAAGTCAACTTTTAGTGGTACTTTGATCGAACCTCTGCCTTGGGACGTGTATATAAAGGACCAACAAAGGGGTAGTCGAAACATATACCCTATCTTGGGTCTGGAAGAGAAGACGGGAACTCCGGATCGCGTCCGAAAGCACGGAAACCGGCTCGAAGAATCATCCCCCAAGTCACTGCAGTGCTGCTGGGTTTCTGCCTTGCGAATCCTGAAATGAGATGAATCGCTCTCGCCGCTCTCTCCTGAAAAGGGGATTCTCGCGGAGAGCTCGTTCGTCAATTCTAAAGGAGTGAATATGGATCTGAAGCCCACTTTTAAACTCGTTTTCGCGGCGCTGCTTGTGGCCGCGGTAATGCCCCTCCAGTCCCAAGTTGTTCCGGCTGCCAACGAAGGCGGCATACCCATCGTCGTTGGCGTCGGATTTTCCGATTACAGTCTCGATTGGGGGCCCGGCCAAAGAATGGAAGGAGTTTCGGCATGGGCCGACTGGTTCCCGAAGCGGCTGCCTGCGTTCCTAGACGGACTGGGCATCGAGGCCGAAGGTCGTGATATTGATTTTGGCCGTCCGGCAGGAATTTCGAATATGCGCCAGGACACGGGCGTAGGCGGAGCAATCTACGCTTGGAATCGGTACCGTAACTTTCGTCCTTACGTCAAGTATCTGGCAGGCATAGGAAGCATTGACTTTCCACCTTCGGGAACATACTCGCATGATACGTTTCTGGTTCTTGCGCCCGGCGGGGGAGTGGAATACCATGCCTGGCGGCACATTTGGATACGCGGTGACTACGAGTACCAGTTCTGGCAGCATGTTTTCGGGCCTCATGACCTCACGCCTACTGGCTTTACCATTGGCGCGTCTTACGACTTCAGACCCTGGGCACCCTAGGAAAGATAGAATCCGGTAAGTGGTCCGATTAATTGTCAGGTTCTTGATGTCCCAGACATTACGTGCAGGCCCGCAGTCGACTAACGAAGGATCTGCCCCGATAGAACACCGTCCCGATTAGGGTCCTCGACCCTCAAGATATTTCTTCTGTGGATTTGGTGCAACCTCGTCCTGAATCTCTTAGGGGTGCGGGCCGAGTGAACAGTGCGATTTGCGCCTGAAGCTTAGAAGCACAATTTTATTGATGATCGCGCCACCGTCGGGCTTCTATCCGCCGAGGCGATTCGCCGTGATTGATCCTAAGATGTATAGGAGATTTCTCTTAGGACGTACTTCAATCTAAGGTATCTTCTCGATCGTCCGGTAAAGAGCCGTTATCTTTCAAGCGCAAGACAGCACTCGTGCGAGGTTCTTTTTGTTAGAATCGGCGCAACGTTTGGAACCCGTGATCGGCACATCCTTTATTTGTACGAGAGATTTGCTGGTTGACTCCCTTGGCACGTGATCCGATGCAGCTCGATACAATTCCTGTATTTGGGGGATCAGAACTGACTGTCACGATTGTCATCTGCACACGGAATCGGCCAATACTTCTGCGGAAATGCCTCGAGGGCATCGCCCACCTGGACCGCTCACCTGACGAGGTGATCGTAGTCGACAACACTTCAGGAGACGAAGAGACGAAGGCTGTTGCCCGGGAATTTGCCGTGGTCTATACGTTTGAGCCGATCCAGGGCTTGAGCCGCGCGCGCAACCGGGGGATGTCAGAGAGCAACTCCGACATCGTTGCATATTTGGATGATGACGCTGTGCCCGATAGGCACTGGCTCGGAAACCTGCTTGGGCCATTCGAGGATCAAAAAGTTGCGGCGGCGGCTGGTAGGATTGTGACCCCGCAGTCTCCGTCTGAAAGCAGTACGAGTCAAGTGGCCCGTTCCCTCAGCAACAAAGACCCCAAGTGGTTTGAAATCGCCACTTTTGGCGGCTTTGGCCTGGGCAGCAATATGGCAATTCGCAAGCAAGCCTGTGGCGGCCAGAGAGTTTTCGATGAGCGGCTGGGCAGGGGAGCGCCATTTCAGATTGCAGAAGAAAACTACGCCCTCGCATTTCTGATATCGCATGGCTATACCGCCGTCTATCTTCCTGATGCGATCGTCTTCCATCCGACCTTAAGGCCGCTCGAAATCGCGCCCGAGGCACGCAATCGGATCGCATATTGGATGCTGCTATTTGCAGAGTTTCCCGACAGGCGCCTGGATCTTCTGCGATTTCTTTTTCGCCGCATGCGGCGGAAGCCTCTGACTTGGTCACGAGATGCTCCGGACCCTGGCGAAATTGCCAGCAGCGGGTGGCGTGTCCTGCTGGCAGCGAGCCTGCACGGTGTTCTGCTCTTCTTCCGCACCAGAAAGCCCAAGGGCGAATAGCCAATCAGCGCGCGTATATTCAGCTCACCTCTTCGGTAGACAGCTCAAGCGCTTGCATATTGCTTTGAGGCGAGTCCACCCCTTCCTGGTGCCGGTCTCTATCCAGGGGACTGAATCACCCGGCTTTGCGGTAGTTGTGCACTCTGATTGAAAAATAGGATAACCGATGCCGACAAGACCGCTCGAGTACATCTATCCGGGAGTTCTAGCCGCGCAGGCAATCTACACGGCAGTCAAGTTCGGCGTTCCTGACCTTCTCGCTTCCGGTCCTAAGACCGCATCGGAACTGGCGTCGACTTGCGGTGCGCATGCGCCCACGTTGGAACGATTGTTACGCGCCCTCACCAGTATCGGAGTTTTTGTCAGGACTCCTGAAGGCCGCTACCGCAATTCGCCGATCACGGAAGTTCTTCGCACGGATCATCCGCAATCTCTGAGTTCCGAATGTATGTTCCTGCCCGCACCTTTCATGTGGCGGCCGTTGGGCGAGCTTTTCGAGTCGGTGCGAACGGGTGAGCCGGCCTTTGAACGAGTGTTCGGCCAACACTTCTTCGCATATCTCGCTGACCATCCCGACGACGCTGTAAATTTCAACCGGGTGATGACTCAGGAGACCATATGGACAATTCCCGCTCTGCTTAGGGCCTGCGACTTCGCGCGTTTCAAGCTTTTGGTTGATGTGGGCGGAGGCCAGGGTTTGTTCCTGAGCCAATTGCTCAAGGCCACACCAGGCTTGCAGGGAGTCCTCTTCGATCAGCCGAATGTCATTGCCAAGTCGAAGGACTTATTGAATGTCGATGTCGCCACGCGAATGAGAATCGTCAGCGGCAGCTTTTTCGACCTCGTACCGGAAGGCGGCGATGCCTACCTGCTGCGGAGGGTAATTCACGATTGGGAAGACGCGGATGCAGTCAAAATTCTTGCCAACGTGCGCCGGGCCATGAACGCGGACGGCACCTTGCTTCTGGTGGAAGGTCTGGTTGACTCCGCGGTGAATCCTGCCGGACTTATGGATCTTATGATGCTGGTGTTAGGCGGCCGCGAACGCACTCAAGCGGACTTTCACTCACTCCTTCAATCCGCCGGCTTTACAATCAACCGCATCACTCCAGCAGGAGCTTACTCTCTGATCGAGTGCCATCCTCACCAGCTTTGAAGCGCACATTCTTTGCGAAATGCGCCCCTGCCATAAGCCTCCTTGAACGTCGCCAAGGGAATGCAACCGGTGATCGGCTGCAGGGCTGCCGCAGCCCATTGATTCAAAGAATTCTTACCCAAAATATCATCGGAATAGACCCGACATGAGCCCGCTCTTGCCATCCAATCCTACATTCATAAATATGATTCTTCTCGGCGGAACTCCCGAGCAGAAAATCGAAGCTGCTCGCTCGGCGGGCTTCGATCAAGTCGAGATATGGCGGCAGGATGTGGAAGCTCACTCTGGCGGTCCTCACGGCCTCGGCAGCAAGCTTCGTGAGAACGGCATAGGCGTCACCGACTTTCAAGTAGTGCGGGATTTCGAGGGTGCCCCCGGCGCCCTTCGCGAGGAAAAACGTCGTGACGCACTCTTCATGCTCGAGACTGCCGAAAGACTCGGGACAGATACTGTGCTGGTGACGGCTTCAAGTGATCCTGGGTGCATTGCTGATCATATCGATGATGACCTGCGCTGGCTCACCAGGGAAGCCGCTTCTCGTGGTCTGCGTATCGCCTATGAAGGCCTGGCTTGGAGCTCGATCAACTTCACACTGGCTTCCGCGTGGGCCTGTGTCAAGCGCGTCGATGAACCGAATCTTGGAATTGTCGTGGATCCCTTTCATATCTTCATAAGGGGCGGCGACGCGAGCGACCTGGACGGCATTCCCATGAGCCGCATTTACCTCATTCAGCTTTCCGATTCCGATCTGGACAGTTGCGCCGATCTCCAGCTAGTTATCGATACGGCGCGGCATCGTCGTCTCCTGCCCGGCCATGGGTGGTTTCCAACACACACCATTGTCGAGCGCCTAGTGGGAGGAGGCTATGGTGGACCGGTCGGAATTGAAGTATTCAATGATGAAATGAAAGCGCGGAGTCCGCAACTGGTTGCGCATGAAGCGATGTTAGCGCTGAATCGAGCTTGGCCGCAGTGCACATCCTGATGCGATGGGCAATCGGTTCGGCAGGATAGCAATAAGCTGAAATGAAGACAAATCCACTCGCTGATATCCGCTAAGTCTGTAACGATTCACTTTTGTCTAACTTCGAGGTAACCAAGATGCTTTCCAGCTCCTGTACGTCGATTGGGGCCATTGCACACTTCGCCGAGTGCAGCCCCCAATCGCCGGCCCTGATAAAGCCAGACGGCATCTCACTAACTTACAAAGAGTTGTGGACGAAAATTGTAGCTGTTGGCAGCAGATTGTGCGAAGCGGGCATCGGCACCCAGGACACGGTCGCGATTCTTCTGCCGCAGGGAGCCTTGGAGGTTGTTGTGGTTGCCGGAGTGCTCGGTCACTGTGTTTGTGCTCCACTGCAATCTAAAACGACTGTTACGGAGGTTAAGGCGGTCCTGGAAAGGTTAGGTGCCCGAGGACTTATCGTTTCGCCGGAGCGTGAAGCCGAGGCAGAGGCTGCCATCGAAATGGGGCTGAGCGTTTTTGTCGCTCACAACATGGAGTCTCCTGGAGAGTGGCTGATTCGCCGCTCTGCATCTCCACGTCGAGTGCACGCCGCTGTTTCCGACGCAATTCTTTTGTTGGTCACCTCCGCAACTACGGGTAGCTCCAAGCTGGTGCCACTAACCGCCGCAAACCTCGACGCCCAAACCGCGCCGAGAAGCAGACTGTTGCGCTTGACCGCCTCAGACCGTCTGTTGCAGATGACTTCTCTTTGTCACAGCATGGCAATCGAGAACACTCTCGCTCAATTCCTTGCGGGCGGCGCAGTGATTGCTACGGACGGTTTCGATCCCACTGCCTACGTGCGCTGGCTTTACGAGCTGCAACCGACCTGGTACGACTGCTCACCAACGATTCATCAGGCAGTGCTCGCGGAACTACGGCGCACTTCGTTCGACAGGCCAATCTCTCTTCGTCTCGTCCAATCGGCCGGAGCTCCGCTTCCAGGCGACATCAGGCAGGGCCTTCAGCAGATTCTGCAGGTCCCGGTTCTGAACGACTATGGAATGTCGGAAACTGGGCCCATTGCTACTGACGCTTTCCTTTCGCGCGACGGCATTCCGAACACGGCCGGGCGCTCCTGCGGACTTGAGATTGCCATCCTGAACTCTTTCGGGGAAGCCCTTCCCTCTAACGAGGAAGGAGAAATCGCAGTGCGTGGTCCGGCAGTTTTCTCCGGGTACGCGGACGACAGCGAAGCCAACCGGAGCGCGTTTCGGAATGGGTGGTTTTGTACGGGTGATATCGGCCGTCTGGATCAGGAAGGAAACCTTTTTGTAACCGGCAGAATCAAGGAGATGATTAATCGCGGCGGTGAAAAGATTCTGCCTCACGAAGTGGACGCCGTATTGGCCACTCATCCTGGGGTCCTCGAGACAGCTGCTTTTTCGGTTCCGCATCCGACCCTGGGCGAAGACGTGGCCTGCGCTGTCGTTTTACGCGCTTCAGGCGAATCGCCGGCGAACGCAAGTGATCTCCGAGCCTTCGCGGCGCAAAGACTGGCAGCGTTCAAAGTTCCTCGCCGCATTTACTTTGTCGATGAGATTCCTCGTGGAGAACTTGGCAAGCCTCAACGCTGGTTGCTAACAGAACGTCTGAGCGGCAGCCAATCAGCTCCGCCGTCGCCAGCCGAAGTGAATGAAAACAGACTTGCCGACGAAGTCGAATATGTCCCTTACAAACTGCACGAGATCTGGGCTCGGATACTGGAGTGCGACAATCTCGGTTTTGACGAGGACTTTTTTACCGCTGGAGGAGACTCGTTGATGGCGATCACCATGCTCGCCGAGGTCGACCAGCGATTTGGGAGTCAGACAAGCGCATCGGCTGCGAGTTTTCTTGATGAGCCAACGCTCGCTCACCTGGCGGACTTGGTGCGCGGCGGGTCGCGCGCTTTGTCTATCCAGAATACTTCAAGCGAAATGGAGATTTTCCCGGTTTTCGAAGCGGGTCTGGCGAGGAAATTGTTCTGTGTTCCCGCCGATGAAGAAGAGGGCCTTTACTTCCGGCGTCTGGCAAGACATCTGAGTGGTCAGATTGATGTATCCATCGTGCGCCCGGCGAATACGCGGCATCGTTATTCGCTCTTTACTTTTGAACGGGCAGGGGAGGCCATGGCAAAACTTATCCGCCAGGTTCAGCCCGACGGTCCGTATCTTGTGGGAGGGTTCTGTTACGGCGGCATCGTCGCCCTGGAGGCTGCGCGTAATCTCGTCCTTCACGGCCAGATTGCCCGGGTGGTTTTGTTTGACGTAATGATGCCTGGCTATCCATCTCCATTTCGCGGTTGGCGCGCGTGGTTTAAAAGGGCTGGTTCTGAATGGCGCACATTCCGCGAAGGTAACCATCAAGGGGCTGCCAGGAAGCTCCGTGGCTTTCGACTCCGTTTGGCTTGGTTCGCTATTGTTCCTATTCGCGGACTTCTCGCCCACATCGAGCATGTTCCTGTCATCCGGCGCGTTCTCGGTTGGGCCCAGCAAGGATATTTCCCCCTTTATAGAGCGCGCGCTATTCGCGCTCCGATCCTTCATTTCCTCAGTGCAGATGAGGCCGACCCGATCAACAGCCTTTCTCGTTTTGGGTGGAGATCGATAGCGCGCCGCGGCATCGAGGAGCGGTTTGTGGCCTTTGACCACGCCAGCGTCCTCCATGAGTCCAATCTGCCGGAGATTGTGGCTGCCATTCAAAAGTGGTCCTGTTCGTCAGGGTCCGGGGCCGATGGAGCCTGAGTGAGTCTCATCGCGGCTCATAATCGGTGCGCATTGACCGCGGATGTTGCCCATCTTCAGCGTTTGGGGGAGTTGCCAGACGCCAAATATTGGAGCCAAGTGAACCCTATCGGTCGCACGTTTCCGCAAGTGGAGGGAGTAGTCGGTCCTCCGAAATGCGCAATCATGCTACACAGCGTTTGCGATCCGCATACAAAAGGAGAGGCCGCTTACTACACTTCGCCCCGCCGCTTCCACGAACTGATGCGCTGGTTCCGGGAATCGGGTTACAGCACAGCGACAACCGCACAATGGTTGCGCGATGAAGTGCCTGCGAATCATGTGCTACTTACATTCGACGATGGATACGACGATCTTTATGAGCATTTACTTCCCCTGGTGATTGAGCATCACTACACGCCGATTGTGTATCTGGTTGCCGATCACATTGGCGGGTCGAATGTTTGGGATCAGGCCAGTGGCCTGCGCGCGCGTAATTTGCTCACGGTCGAGCAGATTCGTGAAATGCAGAATTACGGTGTCGAGTTCGGATCGCACACGCTGTCCCATCCGAGGCTTTCCAAAGTGTCCGACGAGCAGTTGCATCACGAAGTCACTGACTCGAAGCATCGGATTGAAGATTTACTTGGGGTCGAAGCGGCATCCTTCGCCTACCCGTTTGGAGATATCGACGGTCGCGTTCGCAACGCCGTTGCCGGCGCGGGATACAAGCTTGCATTTACCGTTGAGCCCGGTCTTAACCGTCGAAATGATCTTTTTCGCCAGAGACGAGCGGAGGTGAACGACTCCACCACGGTTTCGGATTTCAAGTTCACTTTGCGAAGGGGATTGGGACCAAGGCAGTTTTTCAATCCCCGCCACTTTCTTAAAAGCGTTCGTAATTGGTAACTTCAAGAACCCTTCGCACGAATGGCCTTAGACGCGAGTGCCTGAATTTGCCGCAGCCTGTATTTTTGATCGAACCCGATACGAGTGAACCACAGTAATGTTATAGCTCAGCCAAAGGCAAACGGTCCTGTTTGCCATCTTAATGTCGACGCCACGACCGCACATAGTGCCGGAGTTAAGCCACCGGAGCCGCAAACGAGACAGATCTCGGTTTCGAGCTGTACTCTCTTGGGTTGCACTGTTGGGGCTAGCCCTGGGCCTTCGCGTTGCCTTGGCGATCGGCTCGCCGAGTATTTTTCAACCCGATGAAACCTATCAAACGTTAGAGCCGGCGCACCGGCTGGCTTTTGGCTATGGAGTCATTACATGGGAATGGCGTGAGGGAGTTCGCTCCTGGATGTTTCCGGCGTTTCTTGCAGGCTTGATGCGTTCGATGGCGTGGCTGGGGCCTGGTTCAAGCGGTTACATCAACGGGATTGTCGTCGTTCTTTCCCTAATATCCTTGTCAACGGTGTGGTTCGCCTTTGCGTGGGCCAAGCGCGCAAGCGGCTTGAATGCTGCGATCATTGCTGCCGGGGCATGCTCAATCTACTATGGGCTCGTTTACTTTGCTCCCAAGGCATTCTGTGAAGTGTTTGCTACGCATTTGCTTCTTCCGGGATTGTATCTTGGTGTCTATGCCGATCACATTGGCGAGAGAAAGCGGATGTTCTTCGCGGGACTGCTCTGCGGGCTCGCGGTGGCGCTGCGGATTCAGCTAATACCGGCCGTTTTGTTCGCTGCAATCTATTTCTGTTATCCCCGATGGCGCCAGAGAATCCCCGTCGTTCTCGCCGGCCTCGCGATACCGATTTTGGTGTTTGGCCTTGTGGACAAGATTACCTGGTCTTATCCATGGCAGTCGTTTGTTCGCTACTTTCAAGCTAATTTAATCGAGGGCCGTGCAGCCGCAGATGGGATCAAACCATGGTATTGGTACCTGGAGGCCGTGCTCGTGTTGCTCGGCCCCGCAATCGTGTTTCTTTGGCACGGCGCTCGCCGAACCCCATTTCTGGCCGCATTCTCGGTCATCGTGGTTCTTTCACATTCTTTGATCGGTCACAAGGAAGTTCGCTATCTGTATCCTGTCCTTCCGCTTTTGATCGTTCTGGCCTCGATCGGTTTCGTTGAAGTTGCTTTTCATATGAAAGTATTGGCGCGGCTGCGCGCCTCGCCAAAAGGTCTTGTCACGACCGGCCTGATTGTTTTTGCATTATCTTCCTCTCTATTAGCCTGGCGTTTCTCTCGGTGGTGCAAGACTCCCGGCGCCGAATCTGCCTTCGACCAGCTAAGCCGGGATTCCAATCTTTGCGGTGTAGGTTTCTACGGGCCCGGCTCCGATTATTGGACTCTCAGTTGGTACACGGCTGGCGGATATGCCCATCTCCATCGGAACGTCCCCATTCTTCTGATTCCGAGCGTCGCTGAACTTGCACAGGACAAGCTGCTTCTCAACGCGCTGATCGTCCCAGCTTCTATGCCAAAGGTGCCCGACGGCTTCAGGCTGACCCAATGTTGGAACGAGGCTTGTTTGCTCGAACGTCCGGGTCAATGTGCCTCGGCCCCGGAAGAGAAGCAGTTGAATGCATCATTGCTAAAGACCGGAAATTGAGACGACTCTCAGGCGGTTGAATGAGTCTTTTGTCTCGGCGCCGCCGCAGCGGCCGCGTCCAAGTCCTGAAGTAAGCGCTCATCCAGCGGAAACTTGCGAGCAAAGAGTGAATCCGAAGACAACAGTTTCGGAAAGTCTTCGTAGCCCAAAGTCTTCGGGTGCGCGCCTCCTGAGTTCCAGTCGATATAGGTGAGGCATTGGTTCACAATCCGTAACGTCTTATTGTTTAGAAGGATTGTGTGGTAATAACTCTCATCCGGACAGAACCGATCCTGGTAGTGTCTTCTGAGTTTGCGTGCTGTCTCCGTACTTTCGAGTAAGGCCAGGGCGGCCGGCCTCCGCAACGTGTACCAGGCATCCCCGCAATAGCATTGAAGCTCATTGTGAAAGGGTGTGAACCATTTCGTTAACGTGAAATTTTCGATTTTCAATTCGCGGTCTTTCTGTCCAAGGAGAATCATGATTCGTTTCGGCACGGAGACGGCCAAATAACGCCGCAGACAATCCGAGCGCCAAAAAGGGTCGACGGGACGCGCACGATCAGGTTCCGACCGGTCGCGGACTGAATCGTAGGTGATCAACTCGTGCGACAAATAGCCGTCCGCACTCGTCCCAACCAGTGTTTTCGTGATTTGGCCAGCGGTTTTGATCGGATAGCACGCGTTGCTTAAACTGATTATCCAGTCTGGATCGGCCCGTTGCATCAAGAGCCTTAGTGCTCTTAGATTCGCGTCGACAACAGTCGCGCCTGCCCAGGAAGTCCTGATCCAATCCTGGACAACATGCACGTTGCTTGGGATGGCCGCCAAGTTCATGGGAGCTTGGTCAAAGTCATGGTGAATCGCGATCGGTGGATAATCGAACATCGCGTTCAGGCGCCGGCATAACACCGCCGTCTGCGACACATTGCTATGTGTCACAAGAACGAAACCTATCGATATCGGCGCCATTTATCCTCCTTTGACTGCATGTGAAGCAAGAGAGTGTCCTTTGCTGCAATGAGCTTCGAAAACGCGACTCAGCGGTAATGCCGCCCAATTGAGACAGATTTGATGCGCTCGAACTGTATCGGACAAATCTGCTTTCGACTTAGATTGTAGCCCCGTCTTTCCGGCGCGGCGGGATGCCTCGCTCAATAGCGGACTAGCTTTAGGTGAAGGAAATGGCTGGGGATCGAAGGCATCCTGATCTGCCGAATCGAAGGATGCCGGCCGCCCCTCCTCGAGCGTCGAAGGTTGCGCTCTTTCAAGGTAAAACCGAACGAACCAGACACCTGAGAGCGAGGGGCCGATGTCTCCGCGATACATTTCACCAGACTGGTATTAACAATGGACGCCTCGGTATCTCCAAATATTGGACACAAGAGCCTCGGCACGGTCAGAGCTTTGACCCTGTGGTTCCTCTTTTTTCTGATTTCTTTCGGGCTTGGCTATCCGACACTCGGTCGCTACGACATTCGGGAGTTAGGTCCGGATCAGCAGGTCTATTACAGAATGGTCGTAAATCAGGCCGGCCCCGACGAGATTCCGTTCTGTTTTCGTGTCCTTGTACCGGAGGTGGCCAGGCCATTCTATCTTTTAGTGAAGGGTCGAGTTCGATCCTGGGATCCTGTATCCTTCGCGTTGCTGATGTCGAATTGCTTGTTCTGCGCCACCTCTACTTTCCTGTTTCTGCTCGTCGGTATTCGCATTCTGCAAGATCTTCCCATCGCGCTGCTCGGCTGCACACTCTACCTGCTTAACTTCGTTGTCCCTAACTTGTGGCTTTCGGGGTTTGTAGATTCATCAGAAGCATGTCTCATGATGGCGGTTACCTGGGCGCTGATCTCGGGTAAGTGGTGGTTGCTCCCGGTTATAGGGATTCCGGGAGGAATGGCCAAACAAAGTTTCCTGTTGTTCTCCACGACGTTCGCGGGGACGTGGTGGTTGACTGAAAAGAGAGTTGCCAGATCGAAAGGCCAGATCTTTTGGGTAGCCGCTCTTGGGTGCACCTGCGCCTTGTCGGTTGTCGTTGTACATCGGTTGATCGCAGGGTCAACCATGTCACCGTGGGCAATGGCAGCATGGTGGGGTTCAGATGGCCATTACGCTCTATTCATTCTGAAAGGATTCTTAGATCAGCAATTCTGGTACGCGTTTGTCTGGCTCCTACCGCTTGGAGTCTGGCGTCTTAACCGGTTTCCCAGGCCTTGGGTGATGGCGTCGAGCGTAACTGCGCTGCTGGCCATTGGCCTTGGTGGTTACGCGGAGAGTCTTGGATCCGTCAATCGGCCATTGTTCAGTATCATAGGTCCGGTCCTCACCCTATCTGCCGCTACCCTCATTGCACGTGGTCCCAGTGGGGATCACAGTTAGCTCCGGACTAGGAGCCCTGGATATTCCACTCGAAGCCGGCAAGAACCAGGTTGACTCGGCTGAGTTACTGCCTATTTTTGTGCGAGATTGATTAAATGATCGCCCGGCACTCTCGCCGCAAGGTTAAGAACATTTCAGCACACGATAGGTAAAGAGCAAAGGCAGTCGCTGGCCCTATGTGGCTGCCACCGATGGTCGTACGCATAGTGCCGCGCGAGACTTCAACGATTGGAGTCGTTTCCGGATGTCAGGCAAGTGCGCACGCCGCACTGATATACACTGACCTCTGAAGGAAACTCTTCGTGCGTCCTGCTTGGCGGCGAAGTCAAAGTAGCCGGCGGGAATAGACCGGGTCAAGCCGCTCCCACTTGCGCGCGAACGGTCGTCGCCGCGGATCGTGAATCCTGACAATGGCTGAACAAAACGATCGAATGCTCAAGGTGATCCGTCCGGGAGCCGACCGGATCGGAGTGGAGTTCAGCCGCCTAAGGGAGTACCGGGAACTGCTTTTCTTTCTGGTTTGGCGCGATTTGAAGGTGCGTTACAAACAGACGGCACTCGGCGTCACATGGGCGGTTTTGCAGCCCCTCGCGACCATGGTGGTCTTCAGCGTGGTATTCGGCCGCTTGGCCAAAATCCCGTCGGATGGCGTACCCTACCCGATCTTCGCCTATTGCGCGTTGGTGCCATGGCAAATGTTCGCCTTCGCCCTGACCGAATCATCCAACAGCATGATGCAGAACCAATACCTCATTTCAAAGATTTACTTTCCCCGTTTGATCGTTCCCCTAACGCCGGTCTTCACCGCCATGGTGGACTTTCTGCTCGCATTCGCGCTTCTGATCGCGATGATGCCCTTTTATGGTGTGGTTCCTAAGTTGACGATTTTGTTATTGCCGGTATTTCTCCTGCTGGTCGTGCTCACCTCATTTGCCGTCGGCGTCTGGGTTTCTGCGCTCACCGCGGAGTATCGCGATATACGCTACACGATTCCGTTCCTCGTTCAGTCCTGGATGTTTGTTACCCCCATCGCGTATCCCAGCAGCCTTGTGCCGCAAAAGTGGAGGATGCTCTACGGACTGAACCCCATGACTTCGGTCGTTGAGGGGTTCCGTTGGGTGTTGCTGGGTACGCCGGCCCCGCCCCTGATGCCGATGTTGGTTTCGGGGCTGGCGGTCGTGGTGATCCTCTGCGGTGGAGTCATGCATTTCCGCCGCCTGGAGAGCACATTTGCGGACGTACTTTAGCCTGGTTCAGTCATGAGTGAGAATGCTATCCGCGCATCTGGTATTGGAAAGCAGTATCGGCTGAGCTATCACCCCCCCTACAAAACGTTTCGGGAAGCTGTCGCGCGGTTCGCCAGCGCGCCCTGGCGCAGTGTACGAAGTGCGCCGGAGGAACACTTCTGGGCGCTAAAGGATGTTTCGTTCGAGATCAAGCAGGGCCAGGCGGTTGGCATTATCGGAAGAAACGGCGCCGGCAAATCCACGCTCCTGAAAATACTGGCGCAGATCACGGGGCCCACCGAAGGCATCGTATATCTTTGGGGAAGAGTCGGCAGCCTGCTCGAAGTTGGAGTCGGTTTTCATCCCGAATTGACAGGCCGGGAGAATATCTATCTGAACGGCGCGCTTCTTGGCATGAAGAAAGCCGAGATCGCTCGCAAGTTCGATGAGATCGTGGCCTTCGCCGAAGTGGAAAAGTTTCTCGATACGCAGGTCAAGCACTACTCCAGTGGGATGTTCGTCCGCCTTGGCTTTTCGATTGCAGCCCATCTTGAAACAGAGATCCTGTTTGTCGATGAAGTGCTGTCCGTGGGCGATCTGGCCTTTCAGGAGAAATGTCTCGGCAAAATGCAAAATGTCGCAAGCAGTGGCCGCACTGTGATCTTTGTCAGCCATAATCTGATGGCGATTGAGGCGCTCTGCCAGCACGTGATCTGGCTGGAGCGGGGCGCCGTGATGGCCGAAGGACGCCCCGGCGCCATCGCCTCGCGGTACCTTGAGAGCGTGCGCAGTTTCAGGATGGAGACGCTTCACGAAGAGCCGCAATCGGCTCCAGGGAATGAAATAATCCGGCTGCGCCGCGCATCCGTGCGACCAGCAACCCATAGCGACGCCCAGATCACAACTCACACCTCTATTCTCATGGAGTTTGAACTATGGGTCCTGGCAGCCGGTGCGCGCCTCAGTTTTGAAGTGCAACTTTACAATGCATACGGAATCCGCGTGCTTTTCACCGGGCTGTTCGATGCTCGCTCCTATCCCGAGGGACTAGTCCGAATTTCGGCACGAATTCCAGGCGATCTTCTCAATACAGGCATTTACCGGATCGAGTTTTTTGTCCTTGACTCGGCGGAGTTTCCGCTCTGGACCAGCGCGGAGCTACTGACCTTCGAAGTTGCCGACTCACTCGATCTCCGCAACGGCTATCTTGGCGAATGGCCCGGGGCGGTGCGTGCGAACGTCCAGTGGACAACGGAAATCCCGGAATAACTCCTCGCCAGTCCGCTTTTCGCTGCTTCAGCGAAGATGACGGACCGACGATTCGGAACGCCAATTCTTTTGCGCAAAAACAGTGGTTTCATGTTCGATAGAGCTCCGAAACCAAAGGTTCTCTTGAGCCTTAATACCATATGACGATGAGGCGCCTGATCGTAAAAGGGAATCTTCTCAAGAGGTTATTTTAGAACGATGAGCGGATCCGGCAGTCAGCTCGGCTTGCGACTTGGTATGATGCAGCCGTATTTCTTTCCGTATTTGGGGTATTTCAGTCTCATCAGGCACACGGACATCTGGGTCGTGTCTGACTCTGTGCAGTTCATACGACACGGCTGGATCGAGCGAAACCGCGTTCTGCATCCGCACGACGGATGGTTGTACATTCAGGTGCCCTTAGCCAAACATCCCCACTCCACGCCGATCATGAATGTCAGGGTTAGAGACGACGAACCATGGCGGGAAAAGATATTGGCTCAGCTCGTGCATTACAGGCGAATCGCACCATATTACGATCAAGTGATTTCGATGCTTAAGGATGCTTTCGACACTAACTTGGACAGAATTGCGGCCTTGAACGTGCACCTCTTGAAAAAATGCTGTAGTTTTCTCGACGTGCCATTCAAATATACGGTTTTTTCCACGTGCGCACTCTCGGGAATCAAGGTCAATTCGGCTGACGAGTGGGCATTGCAAACCGCAAAAGCATTTGGCGCGGTGGAGTATATCAACCCGCCGGGTGGACTTGGTCTCTATGATAATGCCAAATACGAGAGTGCCGGAATTCGGTTGACATTTCTGAAACCCAGATTGAGACGCTATGACCAGCGGTGCGACCATTTCGTGAGCGGTCTGTCAATCATTGATGTAATGATGTTCAACCGACCCAGCACGATTAGGGAGATGCTGGACGAGGTCGATTTCATACCGGGAAGCGCCGCTCTTACGGCCGGTGGGGCGAGTCTTGGCGCGAATTAGGTCCGCTTCAACTGCCGGCGAGAAACCGGCTCTTTGTAAACCCAAACAAGAGCTTGTGGCTAAAGTCCGAAAAACTGCCCAAACATCCGCAACCAACTTAGTTGCCTTCTTGACCAATCTGATCGGTTGACATTGAAGCCGGTAAGCCAATGCCCGTACAAAAGCTTAGAGATACGGGTGTCCAGGCGAAACGATAGATGCTCTCGGTTTTCCTGGCCTATCTACGATTGGCACACACATCGGCTCGTCGGCTACAAATCCTTTGTCAGCCAGGGAGCTCTTGCTCTTGCCGTTTAGTTTGAGGAAATCGAAGCCAAGAAATGAGATTTCCACTAAGAGGATCACATTGACAGACTGGCGAGAATGGTGGAACGAATACCCGGCTCGCGTGCCGCAAAGTGAGTTCTTCACTCAAGTCGGTCGCACAGTAGGCGGCATGCCGACAGGCCAGGCGGACCTGATTACGACTTCGGAAGCGATTCTCTCAGCGCTTCGTCCCTCTCCAGGCGAAATAGTTCTCGATCTTTGTTGCGGAAACGGTTTGGTCACTGAGAGAATAGCTCCTCATTGCGGCCGTCTGATCGGCATCGATTTTTCGGAACCACTGATTCGAATCGCTAGGAGCCGGATCCCAAATGTCGAGTTTGTTGTTGCAGATGTCACGATGATTGACGGCAAGTTATTGGGAGTGGATCGAGTTGATGCAGCCTATCTCGCTTTTGCTTTCCATAATTTTGACGAAGCGAAGGCGCGTAAACTGCTAACTCAGCTCAATTTCATAGCAGGGCCTAAATTCCGGCTATTCCTCGAATCGATTCCAGATATCGCTCGGATTAAGGCCCACTATCATACGCGAGAGCGAATGGCCGCGTTCCAAATGCGCAAGGCCGAGGGGACTGAGCAGATCGAGAACTGGTGGAGCGCAAAGCGACTAGATGCGGTGGCAAGAGCTGAAGGCTTTGCCAGTGAACCCCGCATGCAGGGTGCCGACCGTGTGAACAGCCACTACCGGTTTGATGCTCTACTAAGACTATTGACTTAAATGCCGAAATTCTATATTCCCAGTGCGGGCCAAAGAATCAGGGAGGAGAATTGGATAGTGTAGTTGTTAGATCCGGTGATCGACCGATAAAATCGTCCTCACGTACCCTCGCCATCTTTGGCGGCGAGCCTCTGTTCAGCAAGTTTGTCCATGTGGGCCGGCCCAACCTGCCGGAGCCAGAGAAACTCTTGCAAAGATTGCGCGGGGTTCTAGATCGAAAATGGTTAACCAACAACGGCCCCGAGGTAGATGAGTTTGAACGGCAGGTTGCCAAACTTGCCGGAGTTCGCAACTGCGTAGCCATGTGCAACGGAACCATCGCGTTGCAGATTGCCATTTGCGCGGCAGGGCTCAGTGGAGAAGTCATTCTCCCTTCGTTCACGTTTGTGGCTACCGCACATGCGCTTCAATGGCAAGGCATTCAACCGGTGTTCTGCGATATCGACGAAACTTTCTGTCTTGATCCCCGCGAGGTAGAGAAACGAATCACGCCTCGAACCACCGGAGTGATCGGCGTTCACCTTTGGGGGCAGGCCTGCAATGTCGAGGCTCTGAGTGCGATCTGCAAGCGCCACAATCTAACGCTGCTGTTCGACGCCGCGCATGCCTTCGGTTGTAGTTACAAGGGTCAGATGATCGGCGGATTCGGACAAGCGGAGGTCTTCAGCTTCCACGCAACCAAGTTCGTGAACGCGCTCGAAGGGGGCGCCGTAGCCACCAACGACGACGAATTCGCCCAACGCTGCCGCTCGATGAGGAACTTCGGATTCAGCGACGAGGATCTTGTCACTTCTCTGGGAATCAATGGCAAAATGAACGAGTTTGAAGCGGCGATGGGCATCGAATCGCTCGGCAATATGGATCAAATCATAGTCGCCAATCGTGACAACTATTTCGAATACAAGCGGGGTCTCAAAGACATTCCTGGGATTCGCCTGCGGAACTGCGACCCGAACGAGCGGAATAATTATCAGTACGTCGTCGTGGAGATCGACGCAAACGCCGGTGTTACCCGCGACCAATTTCACACATTGATGCACGCCGAAAACATCCTTGCGCGCCGTTATTTCTATCCCGGCTGCCACCGCATGGAGCCTTATAGCACTGTTTACCCCGATAGTGGGCAGCACCTCCCACAGACGGAGCTGGCCTGCGAACACATTCTCTGCCTGCCCACCGGCCCAGCTCTTTGCGGTGAGGATATTCGCGCCATCTGCGATCTGCTGCGCTTTGTTGTTCTGCACGGCGCGGAAGTCCGGGAGCGCTGGCCTGCGCCGGAACGTGCATCTGCTTCCAGGTGCGTACGGCCGTGAAAGCCTCTGTACTTGTCATTACATACAATCACGAGCGTTTCATCCGCCAGGCGCTGGATAGCGTCTTGGCCCAGCAGACTGAGTTCGAATTTGAGATTCTGATCAGCGAAGACTGTTCGACAGACGCAACACGTCAAATCGTCCAGGAGTATGCTAAGGCGCATCCTGCCAAAATTCGCCTCTTGCTGTCAGAGCAAAATATTTGTTCACCGTTCGTCGTTGAGCGCGGGATCAAGGCGGCGCGTGGTGAATTCATCGCCCTCCTTGAGGGGGATGACTACTGGACCTCGCCCGAGAAACTCCAAAAGCAGATTACGCTCATGGAGCGTCATCCGGAGTGCGTTCTATCCTGGCATACCAGCGATGTGGTCGATGCAGACGGAAATTGGCTGGACACCTTCCGGAACCCATTTTCGTTGATTGCGCATACCATTGAGGATTTTTTGGCGCACGAGCCGGAAGCGTTCACCGCTTCCGTAATCATTCGCAATTCGATCCCGGAAATCCCCGAGTGGTACCGATCTTGCCCTGGCGGAGATTATCCACTCTGGGTTATCGCGCTTCAATATGGAACTGCCGAGTATCTTGACGAGGTTCTCTCAGCGTATCGAGTCCACAGCGGCGGTTATTGGTCTGCATTGAATGACGTCAGTAAGCGTGAATTTGGTCTGTCCTGCTATCGAGCTGTCTATCGAAATCTCGGAGCAAAGTACCGGCCTTTCATGCAAAAGACCCTGGCCAGATACTGGCGCGTTTTGGCGGCCGGCCAGTTACAAGCCGGGCAAAACGAAGTCTCTCGATCAACCGCCAGGGAAGGTCTCAAGGAGTGTCCCCGCGCGCCACTGCTCATGATTCTGGCCTACGCTCCATGGGCATGGATGCCGCTCTGGAGGCTTTATCGGCTTGCACGTCGGATTACGGGCCATAGAGCGCGGCAACAGGCATGGTGAGCGTTTCGGAGTTAAAAGGAAGAATCAGCGCGCATGGCATTCGGGCTCGAACGCCAGGCCGCTCCAATTTTTCTCGCATTTCCAGTTCGATTCAACCTTCCGAATGCTCAGATCGCAACAAACATCGCTGGTTGTTTCCGCGTGCGATCGCAATGAAGATTGCAGGCGTCGCGGAGTTGTTGAGGAGATTAGTTTTGTGAAGCTCAGGTATCTGATTCCCAGGCCGGTACGCGACTGGTTGAACACCGGCCGAAAGGCTGCTCAGCGTGGAAAGCTTGTCTTTGATGGTGTAACGGACTGGTCCGTTCTGCGCAGGGTGCAGCCTTATCGGCGCGACTTCGGCGACGGACACGGCCAGTTCATCGACCGGTTCTACATCGAAAAGTTCTTCGCCACCCATCAGGAATCTATCCGCGGGCACGTCGCGGAGATCGATTGCGATCATTACACTCGGCTCTTTGGCCGTAATCGAGTCGAGCACTCCGACGTTCTGGACATCAAAGAGCTGAATGAAAAGCGCACGATCAAAGTCGACCTGACCGACACTCGATCTGCTCCAGAGAATGTATTCGATTGCATCATCTGCCCACAAACCCTGTTCGAGATATACGACCATGCTTCCGCCGCACGCTCGCTCTATAAAATGTTGAAGCCCGGCGGAGTTTCACTGGTCACGGTGCCTGGAATCTCTTCGTCTGTGCGCGGAGGAATGCTCGGAGGTGCTGGCGAAGATTGGTGGCGTTTCACTGAGCGTTCCGCGCGGCGTCTGTTTGGAGAAATTTTCGGTCCCGACAATGTGGCTGTTCAAACATATGGAAACGTGCTCACCGCAGTCGCCTTCTTACATGGGCTCGTCCAGGAAGAGTTAACCCAGTCCGAACTCGAGTATCATGACCCCGATTACGAGATCATTATTGGAGTCAAGGCAACGAAACCAATCGCAAAGTAGTCGCGGAGCGCAACGATAGTGTCTCCTCATCTGGATGGTCCGCCGGAAAACCTTGAACGAGGTTTGCGGATCGCCGGCAGATTGCGGTATCGGCCCGCCGCGCCTCATTTTTGCATTGCGATCTTGCAACATCCGAGCGGGCCGCCGCAACTGCGGAAAGCTCGAAGCGCCGAAGGCGTCCTCATAGCGGGGAGAACTTGAAGTTCCGCGGGCTTACAGCTGCGGTGCGGAGAGTGTATTCATGACCCTGAACGCATTGTAGGAGGATCGCTGCAAGACGAGTACGCATCATACCTAAAATGGGTGGAGTCCACTGCGCCGACGGGCAAAGGAAGCGGAAAAGAGCGCATTCTTGGGTCAGAGTTACCAAGGTAATCTGTGCCGGTAACTCTTGCTTAGTCAAGATGCTCAAACAAAGCATCTCCTGGCAAAGAGATGTCCCCTCGTCGCAACTCCCGTGATATGTTTAATGATGCTGTGGGAACCTTCCACAGCTCTGCAAACTGCGCCGATGCGCCGGGCTCCGAATCATGGACCGCGCTCAGCAATTTTAATCGGTCACAGCTTCTCTTTCATTTTGGATCCCTTAGACGAACTGCGGAGGATAATCGCATGAAAACTCGTGTTTTGAAAATTGTGGGCCGGATTTTCACCTTGGCTTCGGTTGGAATCATGTTGCCCGCTGCGTTATTGAGTCAGGCGACGCCATCAGCGCGAGGCGCGAGCAACGTTATGCCTTCGCGGTTTGACGTTTTTGCGGGCTACAGCTATCTGGCTCCCAAAGGAACTGTCCAGGTTCTTCAGCCGGACGGCACAACTGCTCCGTTTAGTTACGATGCGGTGAATATTGGTGCAATATTTAGCGGAGCCTATTACTTCAATCGCTTCGCTGGTATTCAGGCGGAGTACGCCGAGCACGAGTGGGGAAGCCAACAGACAAGCTCGAACATCGGTTCAAAGGGCAATGACGATGGCTTCCAGACAATAGCCGGAGGCTTGATTCTGCGCTTCCCCGACGGAAACATCACTCCGTTCGCGCACGCGTTGGTAGGGGCGGCATTGGTCGACGGACCGGATCACGAGCCCGGCAAGTGGGGGCCTGATCTAACGGTGGGCGGCGGGTTGGACTACGAAACCCCGTGGCTCAACCACCATCTGGCAATCCGTCTTTTCCAGGCAGACTACGAGTACATGCATGCCGATTGGGGTTATGGAGTGTTCGCCGGCCGCGCGAATATAAACGCAGCCCGCCTGAGCGCCGGCCTCGTGTTGCACGTGGGCTCGATTGCGCCTCCGATGCCAGTCACGCTGGCTTGCTCGGCGAGCCCCGAGTCAGTTTTCCCGGGCGATCCTGTGACCCTGACGGCCACTGCGGGCAACCTCAACCCCAAGGACCACGTCATCTATAGCTGGTCCGGTGCGGGAGCGTCGGGTTCAGACACGACAGCAAAGCTGGATACGAGTTCACTTGCGCCGGGTGAGTACACGGTCAACTGCAACGTGAAGGAAGGCAAGCCCGGCAAGGAAGGGCTGAAGCCGTGGGAGACGGCATCTGGCACTGCTGGAATCACGGTGAAGGCCTTCGAGCCGCCGACGATCGGTTGCTCGGCAAGTCCGAGCACCATCAACCCCGGTGACAAGAGCGCGATCACAGCCGCTGGCGTCAGTCCGCAGAACCGTCCGCTGACCTACAGCTACTCCGCGCCATCCGGCACCATCAACGGTACCGGCACGTCGGCAACCTATGATTCCACCGGAGCTTCGCCCGGCGATGTACCCATAACCTGCAGCGTCTCTGACGACAAAGGTCATAGCGCAACCGCGAGCGCCTTGGTCACAATCACCGCGCCGCCTCCACCGCCGCCTCCGGCACCCACCCCGGAGCAAATCCAGCTCGAAGCTCGTCTGGCTCTGCACAGCATCTTCTTCCCGACCGATCGGCCAAGGATCGACAATCCCGATGGTGGCCTCGTGGCCAGCCAGAAGGGAACTTTGACGGCCCTGGCGACGGACTTCAAGAGGTATCTGGAGATCAAACCGGGTGCCCGTCTCACCCTTAGCGGACATACGGACGTGCGCGGATCCGTCGCGTACAACCAGGCACTGTCCGAGCGCCGCGTTGCCACCACAAAGCAGTTCCTGATCAGCCTTGGCGTTCCCGAAGCCAGCATTGAAACACGCGGTCTCGGTAAAGAGCAGCAGCTCACCACGGATCAGGTGAAAGCTCTGGTCAACCAGAATCCTGACCTGAGCGATGCGGAGCGGTCGAAGGTTCTTCACAACCTGAACGTCATCGTGCTGGCTCAAAACCGGCGTGTAGACGTTTCTCTGAACTCCACGGGCCAGCAATCGACTCAGCTGTACCCGTTCAATGCTACCGATGCCATGACCCTTATCAGCACCAAATCTCCTGTGCCCAGCAAGAAGGCCCCGGAGAAGAAGGCAAAGAAAGGTCAGTAACCCGCCCGCATGGCTCCCCCTGAAAAGGGGGAGCATGCTTTGCAGCACATTGGTGAAGGAGATCCAAATGCACTCGTTCAATCTGAAGTCTGTTTTGCCGGTTCTCGGCGTGGCGGTTTTGGCGTTGTTGCCGATGGGATGCAAGAAGGCGCCGCCGATCACGTTATCGTGCAACGCCAGCGCACCGACCGTTTATCCGGGCGATCCGCTGACAGTAACAGCTACGGCCGGTTCGGTGGATACGAACAAGAAGAACAACGTTCTTTACAGCTGGAGCGGGGACGGGGTAACGGGCAACGGCACGTCTGCCAGCGTCAATACGGCTTCTCTGGCTCCGGGTTCCTACACCGCGAAGGCTGAAGTGAAGGAAGGCAAGAAGGGCAAGGAAGGGCTGAAGCCCGGCCAGACCGCCGATTGCTCCGCCGATTACGCAGTCAAGCAGTTTGAGCCGCCGACGGTAAGCTGCTCGGCCAGCCCCAGCACCATCAAGCCGGGTGACTCGGCAACGGTTACGGCAGTGGGCGTGAGCCCGCAGAACCGTCCGCTGACCTATAACTACACGGCCACGGCGGGCACGGTGACGGGCACCGGAACCACTGCGGAGTACTCCTCGGCCGGCGCGCCGACGGGCGCAGTGGGAATTACCTGCGGCGTTTCGGACGACAAGAACCAGATGGCGTCAGCGAATACCACGATCACCATTCTGGCTCCGCCACCGCCGCCTCCGGCGCCGAAGACCCAGGCTCTGTGCTCGACCAGCTTCTCGAACGACCCCAGGCGCCCGTTGCGCGTGGACAACGAAGCCAAGGCCTGCCTGGACCAGGTGGCTCTGGATCTGAAGCAGCAGGCTGATGCCAAGGCGGTATTGGTGGGCGAGTCGGATGCCAAGGAGAAGGCGCTGACGGACAAGCAGGAGAAGTACGCCGCCAAGCACAAGCATGCCAAGGTGGAAGACGCCGCCGCGCAGCGCGCCGTGAATGCCAAGGACTACCTGGTGACGGAGCAGGGGATCGACGCTTCGCGGATCAGCGTAGCCACGGGCATGACCGACGGGCAGACGGAAGAGAACTACCTTGTGCCGGCCGGCGCGACGTTCACGACCGACGTGCAGGGCACGATGCCGGTGGACGAGACGGC
>CAYOVE010000025.1:0-26252 GCA_964407295.1 uncultured Occallatibacter sp. | reverse complement strand
TGAGGCGTGGTGCGGTAGAGCAGGCTCATGATCATGGCGTTGATGGCCACGGATTTGCCCGATCCTGTCGATCCGGCGATAAGAATATGCGGCATGGAGGCCAGATCGGCGGTGACGATTCGGCCGTTGATATCCTTGCCCATCGAGAGCGTAAGGCGCGAGCGTGCCTTGATGAAGGTTTCGCTTTCGATCACATCGCGCAGGTGAATGGTTTCGCGCTCGTGGTTGGGCACTTGGATGCCGACGGTGCTTTTGCCGGCCATACGCTCGATGAGAATGCTCTCGGCGCGCATGGCCAGGCACAGGTCGTCTGCCAGCCCGGTGACGCGCGAGTATTTGACGCCGGCCTCGGGCTTGAATTCGAAGGTGGTCACCATGGGGCCGGGGTTGATCTGCACCACCTGGCCGCGCACGTCGAACTCGGCGCACTTCTCCACCAGGACTTTGGCTTCTTCGCGAAGCTCATCTTCGCGCACGGATTGCGGCGCTTCGCCCGAACTGAGCAGCGTGCTCGACGGCAGCTTGAAGCCGCTCATGTTTTTAGGCGCGATGGTGACGGTGCGGAGTTCGGCGTCGGCGCGATTGTGAATGGCAATCCCGTCGGAATGAGGATGGGGAGGATCCGGAACCGGCTCCGGTTTCGCGGCGGGCCATGGGCTCACTGGCTTTGCAGCGATCGGCTGAACCTGCATGGGTTGGGCTTGCGCCGGAACTGTTTGAGGCGCTGCCTGTGCCGCAGCGGGCTCCGCCTGTACGCGCTCCCAGATACTCGGGCGACGCTGCGTAATCGGAATCGAAGCGGCGGCAGCTTCAACCGGCTCCTGCGGCAGATCCTTGCGTTGGTAAGCCGGAATCTCATCGAGCGGGTCTGGCTGCGGTGCGCGCCGGCGCGTGAAAAACGACAGGAAGCGGTTCGACCGGCGAACGGGCGGCTCCGAATCCGCTTCCGGGCCGTCTGCTGTGACAAGCTTCGGGAATGGCACGGGCTCATTCCGCTGCACGCGGAGGGTTTCGTTTTCAGCGCGCATTTCCGCGCGTGCCTCGCGGCGGTCACGCCAGCGATCGCGCAGAGAGCAAATCTGTGCCCAACGTTCCGTGAGGGTTTCGCGGATGACCCAGAAACTGATTGCCGATGCGAAGTAGAGTCCGCAGGCGGCGAGCGCGGCCGAGACCAGCCACGCGCCCTGAATGTTCAAATAAACCACCAGCATTCCGGCGACCATCCGCCCGACGACGCCTTCCACTGGAACCATATGCAGCCAGCGCCAGTGCCATGGGAGCAGTCCAAAGACAGCGGGCAGAAACACCAGAGCGAGAATGGTTCCCATCCAGCGAAGGATCGGCGAGCCTCCGGGCCGAGATCTCATCCAGGTCCAGCCCACGCCGCCCATCCACATGGGCAACAAAAAAGCCGTGAGGCCGAGCGATTGCAGCAAGATGTCGCTTAGGTAAGCGCCAAAAAGACCGACCCAATTGTGGGCTGTCGCGGAATCGGTGGCAGTATTCGGCGAGGGGTCGGAGGCGTGGTACGTTGCCAGGGCGAGGAAAAGAAGAAGCGAGACCAGCAGCAGCACCATCCCCAGAAACATGTTCACGGGGCGGCTGCGCGTCGGCGACAGAACAATGCGGATGGGCTTCATGAATGAGGGCGTTAGCCTCTTCGTGCTGCCGGGTAAGTTTTATCGGCAGGCCAACGAAGCAGGCAATTCGTCCCAGAGCAATCTCTATTATCGGCGTCCAGAGGGTGAAAACAGGGCGGGAGGGCGGCAGGGGGAACCTTGGGCATCAACCTTTGGTTTGGCGGAATGGTTCCGTGATCGAATCTGGCCGGACCCGGATGGGATTTATGCGCCGGGCTCCCGCTTGAAGGCGAATTTGAGTGTGCGGGAAAGTCGAGAGACGGGGCTGATAAAGAATGCCTTTCTCTTCAACTCCCTGAACGGCGCGGCATCGGATGCGCCGCCAGGAGCGAATTGCAAGACACCCAAACCGTACTGGTAGTGAATGCGGAAGAACCGATAATCCCGCGGATGCTGGGCGACGAAGTCCTCAACCGCGGTGAGAACCCCATTTCTCGGTCCGCCTTCCACTAGGGCATTCATGTAGGTGCTGTTCAAGCCGCCGGCCTCCGCCAAGGCGCTTCGGCCGCGAATCATTCCCTTCTGCGCGTATGGATGCCGGAATTCGGCCGGGATGGTTTCCGGCTGGTAGTACAAGTCGCGACGGCCATAGGGCCAATCGACATCGTGAAGGAAGATGAACCCGCCAGGCCGCACCAAAGCGCGTTCTCGAATGAGACGCAGCTCGTTAAAGACGGTGTACCAGTTGTGATCGCCATCGATCAGGATGCAGTCGAATCCAGATGCCGGGCCGATGGGCTGGCTGGATCCGAGCGCGTCAAGGCTGTTGCTCTTGACGACCTGGACCCGGGAATCGCCCGCATACTTTGCTCCGAGATCCTGGTCGATGCACGGGTCAACGATGGTGTAGCTGGTCAATGGCAGGTTGAGCAGATGGTCCGCGCTCGTGCCCGTGCGTGAGCCAATCTCACAAACGGAATTCCAGCGGCTATTGCGTGCCAGCGGAGCGATGTAGTGGCGAACGAAGGTGCGCATCGGATGTCAGCCTGGCGAAATCAGTGGGCGATCAACCTCGCGCCCCAGATCAGCAGCGCTCCGCCGAGCAAAATTCGGTAGATGGCGAACATGGCGAAGCCGTGCTTGCGAACCCAGTGGAGGAACCACTCCACGACTCCCAGCGCCACAATGAAGGAAACGACGGTGCCGATAATCAGCACCATCCAGCGTTGCGAGTTCATGGCAACGTGAGCTGCGGCTGTGGCGGCGCCTGCGGCCTTGCTGGGATGAACCTCTTTGAACAGATCCCAGCCAGTTGCGGCGATCATTGTGGGGATGGAGAGCAGAAAGCTGAATTCAAGTGCCGAGGGCCGGTCGAGACCGACAACCTGGCCAGCGGCAATGGTCGACATGGAACGCGATGTGCCGGGAAAAATTGCGGAGAGCGCCTGGCAAAGTCCAATCCAGACGGCTTGCGGCAGGGTCATTTCTTCAACGTGTGTGGTCGTCGCCTCACGGCGCTCGCTCCAGGCGTCGATCACCCACATGACAATTCCGCCCGCAAGCAACGCGATGGCCATGGCGTTGAGGCTGTCAAGGTTCTTCTCGCTCCATTTGCGCAAGAGCAGCGCGGGAACAGAGGTGCAAGCGAATGCGACGATGGTGAGCGAAATGGGGTGGTTGAGCCAGGTGCGGTCGCCTTCTTCGCCGCGAGGAAAGGTGCGGAGAAAGTTGACGATCCTTTCGAGGAAAAGCAGGCAAAGCGCCATGATTGCGCCCACCTGGATGACGATCGTGTACATGTTCCAGTACGCGACATCCTGAAGGCACGCCGTGTTGCCGACCGAACAGGCCGACTCGCCCAAAGGGATCTTCATCAATGCTTCGGCGATCCGGAGATGCGCCGTCGAACTGACCGGTAAGAACTCGGTCAAACCTTCCACAATCCCCAAAAGAATGGACAGAATGTACGGGCTCAAGAAGTCTCCTGGCTTTCTCTCGAATATGTCTCGCAGTTCGCCCGGAAGGCCGTAAGCAGCTCAATTCCGCTCGATACCGTAGACGGGAACCCCTTCATCCAATTTGTACACCAGCGCGCCGGCCCGCAAGGCGTAGTCCGAGTCAGCAAAATGGGCCTTTAGCTGCGCAGCGACGTTGCGCGCCTGGTTGTGCGCACCTTCGCTTTTCTTGTCGTCCCCGTTGGCGTCGTACATATCCTTTAGGACGGCGTAGCGGTAAACAGCCTCATAAAGTGCCTGCGCGGTACGAGGACCATCAGGGTATTCATCGGCGTACTTGAGGTAGAGGTCAGCCTCTTTCTCGGGGCACTGGGTTGAACCTTCCCAGTCGCCGCAGAGCTTGTTGTCAATCAGGTCAAAGGCCGCAAAGGCCGCCCAGCGCGTTCGAGGATAGTACTTAATCACCTTGCGCAAAGGGTCCTCGTCCATCGATTGACGGAATACCGGGTCCCTTTCATTCGCCGAGGGCAAGGTCGCGGCGTCGGCTTTCTCCACCTGCCAATGGATGTCGGCGGCCCGCCATGCTGCTTCCGGCGCGAACGTCGAGTTGGGAAACATTTCGACGACGCGGCGATAAAGCAAGCGCGCGCTTTCGGCGGCGTTGGCCGGGCCACGAGGGTTCGAAGCCAGAGCTTCCTGATTGGCGGCGGCGCCCATCAAAATCTGATCGCCGTTCGGCGTGTTCTCCTGGACGATTCCCTTGCTTTCCATCCACCCGGTGAGCGGCGGGGGCAGTTGGTCTTCGCCAACCATCGGCGTATCGCGATCGCTGTGTTGCTCTTCAATGTCGGTGTTGACAAAAACTTTGGTCCAGGCGCCGCTCTTTTCTACGATGACCATCTCGCGGCCGATTTGCTCTTTGGTGACTCTCTGCGAGCCAGTGTCGGGCGAGATGTAAACCCAAGTGATGCGCAGGACCGTCGCGCGAGGGCCGGCCATGGGTTTCACATCCTGTTGCGGCTTCTTGTCGGCGTGCGCCGGCGAAACGGCGCAGCCGAGCGCAACCCCAAATGCGAGAGCGCGAAGCGCGTGAATCCGTGAGTTCATGGTATGCAAGATCATAGTTGAACGACGCTATTGTGTGGATTCAGTGAGCACCTGGGCGAGGAACGCGGGATCGACATTGCCGCCGCTGACCACGGCGACGGCCTTCCGATAAGGTGGCAGTTGATCACCGTGAAAGAGCAGCGCGGCGGTTGCGACGGCGCCGCTGGGCTCTGGCACCAAGCGCGTGGCGGCAACGATGGCGCGCATGGCGGCGCGAATTTCGGCTTCCGTTACGGTTATGATGCCGTCAACAAAAGCCTGAATGTGGGCGAAGTTGCGGACTCCGACGCTCTGCGTGCGCAGACCGTCCGCAATGGTGCGGCTGGTGAGTTCCGCCGGCCAGGTGACGATTTTTCCGGCGGAAAAACTTTCCGCTGTGTCGCCGGCCAGTTCGGGTTCGATCCCGAACACCATGGTTTTGGGGTTGAGTTGTTTCACGGCAGCGGCAACGCCGCTGAGCAAACCGCCGCCAGAGACAGGCGAGAGAACGAGATCCACTTCGGGAAGCTCCTGCATGATCTCCAACCCGCACGTTCCCTGGCCGGCGATAATCTGCTCGTCGTCGTAAGGCGGAATCACGACGTAGCCGTGCTTTCGAACGAGTTCCTCGGCCACGGCCAGGCGTTCGCTTGAGGCCACGCCGACATCGACGACCTCGGCGCCAAGGGCCAACGTGGCCGCGCGCTTGATCGCAGGCGCATTCGACGGCATGACAATCACCGCCTTCGCGCCGACCTCACGTGCCGCATAAGCCACCCCTTGAGCATGATTGCCGCTTGAATAGGTAATGACACCGCGAGCGATTTCGGCGGGACTTAGCTGGAGAATTTTGTTGGAAGCGCCACGGATCTTGAATGCCCCGATCGGCTGCAGGCTCTCCGCTTTGAGCCAGATCTCCCTGCCGGTGCCGTGGCCTGAGAGGCCTGGAAACGCTGCGCGCACCAACGGAGTCTTCATCGCGATGGGCGCAATGCGCAGAGCGGCGGCGCGTATGGCGTCAAGTGAGACCGTTTGCGTCGCCGTGTCGTTCATCTGTCGTCCATTTTGCAATGTTCTATTCGTACGCCAGCGCGTCGATCGGATCTTTGCGGGCGGCCATCCAGGCAGGATAAAGCGCGCCGCAGATGGAACCCACGAATGCAATCGCCGCTCCCTGGAGCAGCCATGACGCGGTGATCTCGAAGTGTTGCGTGGGGAAGAGGTGGAACAGCAGCGTGCGAACACCGAAGGTGCTCACGACGCCCACCACGACACCGGCGAGGGCTAGCACGCCACACTCGCGCAGAACGACGCTCACGATGACACCTTTGGAGGCGCCCATCGACTTGAGGATGCCGATTTCGCGAGTCCGTTCGAGCACAGCGGTGTACATGGACTGAAAGATGACCAGGAATCCGATGATGACTGCGATGCCGGTAACGATGTTGAGGGAGATGTTGAAAGCGGGAATCTTCTCCGGCGTCATCTCCGACAGCCATTCCTCCATCGTCTGCACCGGAAAGTCTTCAAGCCCGCGCGTTGCATGAATCTCCTGCATGATCGCCTGCTCGTTGGCCGGGCCGTCGCTCTTGATGTAGAAGAGGGAAGCCCGGCCTGAGGCTCCCATCAAATCGCCCATCGTATCAATCGGAATCAGCTTGCGCCCGCCTTTGCCGTGCTCCACGATTCCGCAGATACGGAAGGGATGGTCCATCACGGTGATCGTGTCGCCGACATGATGATTGTTGCCTGCGAACACGTCGTCGACCAGCACGTCGTTTGGCCCCTGAAAGGGTGCGCCCGACAAAAACACAAAAGGACGCAGGGCGTTGAACGACGAGTAATCGATCCCGTAGATCAAGCCAAAATCATTCGAAGTGGTGTTGAAGACCGTAATCACGGGTGAGGCAATCGCTACGTGGGGAAGCTTCCGGATCACTTCGATGTCCTTGATCGGGATGGGCGCGCCGCTGATGCCGTTCATGATGCTGGCGTGGCTGGGCCGCATCATCAGGTCGGCGCCGATTCCGTTGGTGCGGTCCTTCTGGTCATTCAACATGCCCATGAAGATGCCAACGATGGACAGGATCATGATGACTTCAATGGCCACAGCCAGAACGCTGATGATGGAGCGCAAAGGGCGGTGCAAAAGATTGGCGAAGATGAGCTTATTCATGTTTCTGCGTGGATTCGGCGGTCCTTGCAGCGCCGCGAACCCTCGTCATCAGGGTAACAGCCCGGGAAGCGGCCGGGAGGGAACGGGAAAGCGGGGCAGTTCCGATTCGGCACTGTTACAAAAGTGTGTTCAAACCCGTAAAAATAGAGGGCTTTGGCACGGATTGGTTTTGACCGCGGAGTGAACCCGGTTTATCGTGAAGATGAAATTCCCGCTTGGGTCTTTGACCCTCGTCTGGTCGCCGATGGGAAACTTTGGAGAAGACCTGCGCAAGGAACGTTTAGCCCGCGGAGTTGCGCTGGAACACATTTCGGCGGTCACCAAAATCAGCCAACGTCACCTGATTGCGCTGGAGCAGGAGAGGTTTCGCCAGCTTCCGGGTGGCATTCTGAGCAAGGGGATCGTGCGCGGATACGCCAGCGCCATCGGTCTCGACCCACAAGACTGGACGGATCGCTTTCTTCAGGCCTACGACACCATGGGGGCCATACCGGACGAAGACAGCGGCTGGGCAACGTTCGCCTCGAATGTAGGCAAGGCGCGGCTGCTGCGCCGGGAAGCCTTTGAGGTCCGTTTGCGCTGGATTGGGGCCATTCTCCTGCTTCTGGTGGTGGCCGGAGCTGCATTCCTGACGGTTCGCTACTACGGCGTGCGCGCAGGCTGGTGGCGATCGTTCCTGCCGATACCCGGAGTCTCCTTTGGTTTTCGCAGCGCCGTTTCTTCGACGCGCGGTTTAGTCGCTCGGCTTGTCTCCATGATTTAGGTTGCCAATCCCCGGTTCGGGGGCTCCAATCCGCAGTTGGAGGCTCATTGCTTGCCATACGCTGTATGTCTTTGCCCCCAGCCGCCCACGAGAATTACCATGGAAAGAAGCAGAATCCGGCTTAAACCTGAGCGTGCAGCCAATCCGATTGGATGGGCCGCGAAAACGCGACAAATTAAAGCGAGTTTTCGCGAATACCCGGGAACTTCATTAAAAGCAGTTGGCCACGCCAGCCAGAAAATTGAATCCCATCATGGGAAGGAGCTTGAAGTTGAGCGACCGTTTCTTGTTTACCTCTGAATCCGTTACCGAAGGCCACCCGGACAAGATTGCCGACCAGGTCTCCGACGCCATTCTCGATGCCTGCCTGGAGCAGGACCCCTACAGCCGCGTGGCGGCGGAAACGTTGACGGCGACCGGCCTCGTGGTCATCGCAGGCGAAATCACAACCAAGGCCTACGTCGATTTTCAAAACCTGGTCCGCGGAGTGATCGCTTCCATCGGGTACGACAACGCGCTCTACGGCTTCGATTCCAACACGTGCGCGGTGATCTCGAGCATTAACAAGCAGTCCGGCGACATCGCGCAGGGCGTTGACACCGGCGGCGCCGGCGATCAGGGCATGATGTTCGGCTACGCCTCGGACGAAACTCCGGAGCTGATGCCGGCAGCCATTTCGCTGGCGCACAAACTCTGCAAGCAATTGAGCACAGTGCGCAAAAACGGCAAACTGCCTTATCTTCGTCCCGACGGCAAGAGCCAGGTCACGGTGGAATACGGCGAAGACGGAAAGCCGGCGCGGATCGATGCGGTCGTCATCAGCAGCCAGCACTCCGAGGCCGTGAGTAACGACGAACTGCATGCCGACGTTCTGAAGCACGTCATCCAGGCAGTTCTGCCTTCGAAGTGGCTCGACGAGCACACCAAGTACCACATCAATCCGACGGGGAGATTTGTGATTGGCGGGCCGATGGGCGATACCGGCCTGACCGGGCGCAAGATTATTGTGGATACCTACGGCGGCATGGGACGTCACGGCGGCGGCGCTTTCAGCGGCAAGGATCCGACCAAAGTCGATCGGTCGGCAGCGTACATGGCCCGCTACATCGCCAAGAACATTGTGGCGGCCGGATTAGCCAGCCGCGCTGAGGTGCAACTGGCCTACGCGATTGGCGTGGCCGAGCCCGTGAGCGTGCTGGTGCAGACCTTTGGCACCGGCAAGTTGAGCGAGGCAAAGCTCACCGAGCTGATCCGCAAGAACTTCTCGCTCACGCCGAAGGCCATCATCGAACACCTGAACCTGCGCCGGCCGATCTACCAAAAGACCGCGGCATACGGCCACTTTGGCCGCACCGAGCCGGAGTTCACATGGGAAGCCACCGGCAAGGCCGCTCAGTTGGCCGAACAAGGCGGCGTGACCGCGACGGCCAAGGCACGGTGAAGGCTGTTGATTCGAATCGTTCGACGATGGGATCCGCGCTCGCGGGTCCCATCGTTTTTTCGGTTGCCGCATCGATGGCTTAGAATTCTCCGGGGTGATTGAACGTCCTTTCTTAGCGGAGATACCCATGCGTCTTTCTGTTCCAGTAGCTTTCGTGCTTGGTTTTGCAACCGTTTGCGCCGCGCAGAATGGCGCGAATTGGACCTACGAAGGGAAAACCGGCCCGCTGGTCTGGGGCAGGCTCAACCCGGCGTACGAGGCCTGCTCCAAAGGCCATGAGCAGTCGCCCATCGACATGCGTGGCGCGCGATTGAACAAGTCGCTTGCTCCACTCGAGTTCCACTTCATCGCTGGACCTATGACCCTTGAAAATACGGGGCGCGGCATTGTTGCCCACGTTGATCCAGGCAGCTCGATGGTGGCCGACGGAGAGCACTACCACCTCATCGAGCTGGACTTCCATCACCCCAGCGAACATCCGGTCAAGGGCAAGCTCAGCGATATGGAAGTGGACATTGTGTTCCACAGCGATGAGAGCAAAACGGCGATCGTGGCCGTTCGCCTTAACCAGGACAGGGATTATCCGAACGCGTTGCTGGCGTCCCTTTGGGAGCATTTGCCGGCGAAGCCAGGCACGAGCGCGAAGGTCACCGATATGGTGAGCGCCGGGGGACTCTTACCGGTGGACCGCGGTTATTGGACCTACACCGGCTCGGAGCTCACCCCGCCCTGCACCGAGGGAGTGCGCTGGTTTGTTTTTGAGGAGGACCTGAGCATGAGCCGCAGCCAGATGCGCACCTTTGCCAGTCTCTTCAAGATGAACACGCGCCCGATTCAGGATCCTCATGGGCGAAAGATCGAAGCGAACGAATAAAGCAGCTTCCAGCTTCCAGCTCTCAGCTTCAAGCTTGCGATGCTGATTTTGGCAGCGGTGTGAAAGTCAGCGCGATCTTTCCGCCGACGCACTCAACGCGAAATCCAGTCAGGTCACGTACGACATAGTGCGCCGCATTGAGTGACTCGGCCGGATGGGAAAAGGTCGTCGCCACGACCGTGCATCCCGCGGCGCGCCCAGCCTGGGCTCCCGACGACGAGTCTTCGAATACAACACAATCCATTGGCGCAACGCCGAGCAATGCAGCTCCAGCCAGGAACGGCTCGGGATGGGGTTTGCCCCGTGTTACCTGGTCCGCCGTCACCAATTTCTCCGGCACAGGAATGCCTCCTGCCGCCAGTCGAATCCGCGCCAGCCGCTCAGTGGCGCTGGTGACGACGGTCCATCGACTCACCGGGAGCGAGGCGAGCAGATCGAGCACGCCGGGCAAAATTGCCAGGCCTTCATCGTCGGCGACTTCAATATCTTCAATCACCGTTAATTCCGATTGACTGTCGAGGTCGGGGCGGAGTTTGGCGATCGCCTCGACAGCTCGCCGCCCGTGGGCGGTTTCACGCGCCAGCGCGGGATCGACGCCGCGCAGAAGTGCCCACTTGGTCCAACTGCGTTCCACCGAGCCGATGGACGCAATGAGAATTCCGTCCATGTCGAACAGGATCGCTTTGCAGGCAATGCTGACAGGGGAAGCGGTTGAAAGAACCATGAGTCAATCTTAGATGGAGCGCGGATCTACTTGTGTTTCTCTTCTCGCGCCGGCTTTGGCGCGGGGAAACTGAGCTGGGGCGGATCGCCGAAGGTGACGGCGGCTTCGATGGGGTGCTTGCGCGCGCCGGCAATCGCGACACTCTGGCCAAGCTCGATCGCTCCATTGGCGATGGCCGCGTCGCCAGACCAGCGATCGAAGCGAGCCAGGGCAGGAGGAATCGCCAGCGGCTTGACTGCGCCGCCGGCGATAGACGATTTTGCGTTGGAGATGCTTCCCTGCCCGCACTCGAAGTGCAATGAGCCTTTGGCCGACGAAGCCAAATCCGCATCGGTGTAACCCGAAACGTCAAGATTGCCAGTGCCGCTCAGTGCTCCACCCGTCCAGCGCACGCCCAGCAAGCGGCCCACGTCCGCGGCGTTGAGCTTTTGAAAATCACCCCCGAGCGTGTAGTCCGGCTTGTCACTTTCGCTGGCGGGCTTGGCGAGCGTTCCGGCCAGATGCACCGTGCCGCCGAAGAGGGAGGCATCGAGGCTGGTAATCTCGGCGCCGGTGGGGACAATCCGCAAAGACACTGCGACGCTCTGGAGCGTGACGGGGCCGAGAACCAGTGAATCGGCGGTCACGGTTCCCTCAAGCTGCGGCCAGGACGGCGATGACGAGGGGTGGATGCGGTTAATGAGATCAGAGAGAAGGGTGCCTTTTACCGGCGCGCCCAGCAGCGCGCTCTCGAATGCCGATGCGTCAAGATCGGCAAACTTCATCTCGAACTGGGCCCGGCATGGTTGTTGCGGAGCTTGTTCCGGCATGCAGGAGGCTGGAAGCGTCAGCGTCGCCGTTCCTTTCAGAGGGCCATAGCTGAATTCCACCGGATCCCAGCGAAGATCGCGGTTCGCGATATGGAGGGTGGCTGCATTGACGACGACGTGGCCGGCCAGGTAATCGGCCTGCCAGTTGGCGTTATGAACGGTGACCGTTCCGGTGAGAGTGTCGCCACCGCCAATCTCGGCCAACTCGTCAGGGGAATTCGCAGGGGAAGGCTCGGTAGGGTTCGCCGACGCAAGATCGGCCGTTAATGCAGTGCTGGATGCGATCTCCTCAACCGGCATCCACGGACCTTGCGCAGTCAAGTCCACCGCAATGGGCTCGCCGGCAAAAGCCGTGAGCGCATCCGTCCCCGGAATGCCCGTGACTCGCGCAAGCTCCCTGGCACGGACGAAACTCGCCTGGCCGCGCGCCGCAACCTCGTATCCAGTAAGTGAAAAGCGCAGATTAAAGATGAGCGGAACAGCTCCGCCTACAGGGATCGCGACGGAGCCAGCCAGCGCCTGGGCCGGATTGTCCGTTCTAGTTTGACCCGCTTGAGCCGGAGGCTCAGGAGTCGTAGGTTCAATCGCCAACGGTTGCAGTGTAAACTTTGGCGCCTGTATCGGCTTGCTAAGACCGTCGCCGCTCAGAGTAAGGCCTTCGACAGTCAAACTGCCGGTGAGCGGGCCGGCGTATTCCGTTACGACCTTCGCTCCATGGTTCCGTTTCAGCTTCGCTGCGGGTCCCGGCTGAGCGGGGGCGGCGTTTGCCTCAGCGCTGACATCGTAGGCGATCTTGCCGCTGACCGTGCCTTTTGCTTCGAGATCGGGCGCGAGGCCGCTACGGAATGTGCGCAGCGCATCGAGGCCCGCAGTAACTGGAATCCGTTCGAGTTCGATTGAGAAGCGCGGCGAGGAATCTTCGCCCGTCTTTTCTCCCGTGATGTGGACCTGACCGTCACCGAGTGGTGAATCGCAGGCCAGGTTCTCTACACTTCGCCCCGCATAGTGATAGACAAGGCCGCAGCGGGCGTCGAAGTCCAGGGGCGCCACCGGAGTGAACTCGGCGCGATGCACGCCGGACGCGCGAAGCCGCATGGTAATTTGCGCGGCGTCGGCGGTGCCGTCAAGGTGCAACTCGCCGGTGAGGTCGCCGCGCCATCCGGGATCGGAGCCGGTTACTAAGCGGGCAAGCTGGCCAAGTTGAGCCTCCCGCCAGTCGATGTCGAGATGGAGAGGCATTTGGCGCAGCTCCGCGGCGCGCCGGATACTCGCCTCCATACGCACCACGCCCGTTTCCTCCAGGTGCAGACTCACGTCGGTCCGGGCGGGTTGGCCGCGCAACCGGATGCGCCACTCGCCGGGATTTTCCTGCCACAGCGAGAGATCGGCATCGACCAGTGAAAACGGAAGCTTCTCCACTCCATTTTTGAAGTTGATGCGGGAGTTGGTGGCCTCGAGGTATGGAAGCGGTGCCGCGCGGCGCGCGCTCGTTGTTGAAGCAGTCTGTGCGGCAGCGGTGCGAAAGATCGAGTCGAGGTTCCAATGACCCGGCTCCGCACGCACCAGATTGAGACTCGCTTCGTCCACGCTGATCTTGCCAATCTCGACGCGCCCGCGAAGCAGCGCCAGCAGCCGGATCGAAGCAGTGACCCTATTGGCGTGGAGCACCGGTTCGGCGCCGTAGGCTGGATCTTCCGCAACGCTCAAATCGGAAATCTCGAAGCCCGGCCAAGGCAAAATGTGAGCCTGGACGGAAGAGAGGCGGACAGGTCTTCCCAGCGACTGCGCGATCAGCTGCGTGATTTGACTCTTGTAGGCGCTGACGCTGATCAGCGGAGGCACCACGAACACAAGCACCAGAACCGCAATGGCTGCGAGGGCTATCCGCAACCAGCGACGCACTCGTTCGTTGCCGCCAGCACTGTCTGTCATTGTCAATTTGAATTCTATCCGCTCGTTACCGCGTCAGGTGGAATGTGCGGCTCCAGCGTGTGTCCGTGAAGAAGTGCAGCACAACATGGCCCATCCAAGCCAGGCGCGGACCTATGCCGGTTTGGCCGTAGACCGAATCCGGCGCGGCGAACGACCAGTAGTTGAACAGCGTGCGTCCCTTAATATTCTGTCGCGGTACAAATCCCCAGTAGCGCGAGTCGAGGCTGTCGTGCCGGTTGTCACCCATCATGAAAAACATGCCCGGAGGAACCACCAGGTCTCCATCGACGATGTGGTTCGGTGCATCGACAGCCCAACTGTCCGTCTCCTCGCCGCTGGGAGCCTGAGCGGGCGGAATCGACGGGAACTCATCAAGAAAATCGCTGTCGATCGTGTTGCTCGAACCCGCGATGGCAGTTTCCGGCGAAGGCTGCGCCACGCCGTTGATAATCACGATGCCATTGCGAAGATGAATGTGGTCACCGGGCACGCCGATGAGGCGCTTCACGAGGGTTGTGTATATTGGCTTGCCGTCGCCATCCAACTGATCGAGGCCGGCCTGGAAGGCGGGCTTGTAGAAGACCACGATGTCGCCGCGCTTTGGCTCGCGGTAGTGAATCAGAGGCATCCACGTGGCGGGCGGAGTCAAAGTGAGCTGGTCAACCACGAGATGATCGCCGACGAGCAGGGTATTTTCCATCGATCCCGAGGGGATGAGGAAGTTTTGTGCGATGAATGTGAGGATGAACAGCCCCACTACCAGCACCGAACAAATGCTGGCCACAGCTTCAAACGGTGTTTCTTCGACCCTTGTTTCCGCGGGTTCTGGTGCGGACCGTTTTGCCGGCGACTTTTTGTTCTTCGTCATGGACAGCGCGTTACCTCAGAGCGAACCGGTATCCGAGCGGCTCTCAAGCAACCGGCTCATCGGGTCAAGTGGAATGTGCGGCTCCAGCGCGTTTCTGTAAAGAAGTGCAGGACAACGTGGCCCATCCAGGCCATGCGCGAGCCGATTCCAGTCTGGTTGTAGACCGCGTCCGGCGTCTCGAACGACCAGTAATTGAAGAGCGGCCTGCCGACGATATTCTGCCGGGGCACAAATCCCCAAAAACGTGAATCGAGACTGTCGTGCCGATTGTCGCCCATCATGAAGTACATTCCCGGCGGAACCACAAGGTCGCCATCGACAACGTGATTGGGAAAGTCGACGGCCCAACTCTCGGTTGCGCCACCGGGCTGCGGGTAGGGCGGCACCGAAGGAAACTCGTCGAGAAACTCCTGGTAGTTATCGGCCGTTGTGGGTTGGGCGTGGGGCTGCGGTTGCGCCACCCCGTTGAGGATCACGATGCCGTTGTGCAGATGAATGTGGTCGCCTGGCACGCCGATGAGGCGCTTGACGAGAAAGAAGTATTGAGGCTTGCCGTCGGCGTCAAGATCCGGCTCGGGAGACGGCTTGATGAAGACAACGATGTCGCCGTGGCGCGGCTCACGGTAGTGAACCAGCGGCATCCACTTCGCGGGCGGAGCCAGGGTGATGCGGTCAACGACTAGATGATCGCCGACGAGCAAGGTATTTTCCATCGATCCCGATGGGATGACGAAGTTTTGTGCGATGAATGTGAGGATGAACAACCCGACCACCAGCACCGAACAAATGCTGGCCACGGCTTCAAATGGTGTTTCTTCCACTTTGGCGGGCTCGGGAGCCGTTTCCTGAGATTTTTGGGGAGGCTCTTTGGGGCTTCGCGTCTTGTTTTTCGTCATTCTGCTGCTCTTTGCGAATTGCTCCGGAGTCGTGAATAAGTTGCGAGACAGAATCAACGCACAACGTGGAAGATGCGCCGCCAGCGGGCAAATCCCGCGAGGCGTTCCGCGAGATCGGGTTCGTGTCCGAGTTTATCATCCGCGCCGGGTTGTGGACCGAGCTGAGCGATCTGTTGCACGTCGGTAGAGGAGGGGCGCGAAAGTGAAAAATAGATCACCAGTGGACGGGCGATAATGGCTTGCCGCGGCACGAAACCCCAGAAGCGGGAGTCGAGGCTGTGGTTGCGGTTGTCGCCCAGAACGAAGTACTCACCCTGAGGCACCTGAAGTTCACCGTCGCGGGTCAGGCTCTCAATCTGGCGCCACCAGTCAGGATCGACATCCGGATCGGTATAGATTGCGGCGGGAAAGTTGTCGCGCGCGGGATTGGGCGGCGCAGGTTCAAAGGCCACGTACGGCTCATCGAGAGTCACCCCATTCACGATGACACGGCCGCCGGAGATTCGCAGCCGGTCGCCCGGCAGCCCGACCACTCTCTTAATGAGCATCGGCGGCTGAGAGTGATGGAAAACGATGATGTCGCCACGCTGAACGGGCCGATAAGGCAGAAGCCAACTGCCAATGCGACCGGCGGGAGCATAGATCTGCTTATTGAAAAGCAGAAAATCTCCCACCAGCAAGGTACGCTCCATGCTTTCAGAAGGAATGAGAAAAGGCTGCAACAAGAAAGTAAGCACGAACAAGGCGACGACAATGGTTTGCAAGAGCGAGGCCAGCGCCTGTGACAAGCTCGGCAGATGCGGGTGCGCGTGCGCCCACCGTTGCAGAAATGGACCAGGAGCCTGAACGGGGGTGCTCATTGCGCGCGTTATTCCTCGTCCTTGGAGCCAGCCAGAGTGTCTGGACCGGAGACCGGCAGCCCGTGGGCCTTGTCGTGACTGGCCTCGTTCGCTAACAGAGTGAGCGCTCGTCGCGCTGCATCCTGCTCGGCATGTTTCTTGGTGCGCCCCATACCGCGGGCGAGCGGCTTCCCTTTCTGACCTTCTTCGCCTTTCATCCGCACTTCAACCAGAAAACGCTTGTGATGATCCGGACCGCTCTCGCTCTTCACGCGATAGACCGGCGCTCCGGCGTGTGCCGCCTGCAAGCGCTCCTGGAGCGCGGACTTGTAATTACCCAAGGCCTCTCCAGAGCGCAATTCGAGGGCCAGGCGATCCGCGGCTTCGGCCATGACTCTGCCGCGGACAAAAAACCGCACGGGCTCAAGGCCTCCATCGAGAAACAGCGCACCCATCACAGCTTCCATGGTATTCGAAAGAACGGTGCTCCTGCGGCGGAGCCCGCTGCTCTCCTCGCCGCGGCTCAGGCGCAAATGCTTGCCCAAACCGATCGCCTCGGCCACTTGCGCCATGTGCTGCCGGCTGACCAAACCGGAGCGAATGCGCGTCAGTTCGCCTTCGCGCCACTCGGGATGCAGAGCGAACAGCGCCTCGGCCACGACGAGCCCCAAAACAGCGTCGCCTAAATACTCCAGGCGCTCATTGTCGGCCGGTGCCGACTTTTTGCCGGCGTCAGCTTGCGCAAGCTGATGGGCAAGAGAACGGTGCGTGAGTGCACGCACCAGCAGCTCAGGGCTCGAGAATTCGTGCCCCAGCGCGGCTTCAAGCTCTTTCAGATCCGCTTTCACTCCTGCCTCGCTGCTGACCGTTGCTTACTGCCGTTCGATGCATTCGACGCGTCGTTCGCCGAGGCGAGAATGAAGCGCGAAACTCAAGAGGTTCGGTGCAATCCGTGAGATTGCAGAAAATCGCAAGAACCGCCGGTTGAGGATTACTGAGGATTCGGCCCGCGCTCATTGGACTGAGGTACGAGCTTTTTGGTTCCCGCGCCACCGGAACCCGGGGTAACAGGTGGAGCGCCGGTCGCCGGTTGCTGGGGCGGTGCGCCGGGCGCGTCGTCCCCCGCTTCGTCTTCGCAGTCGTGCTCATGACCCCGCTGCACGTAGGCGGACTTAACGCCCCGTTCCGCGGCCAGGCGCGTATCGAGCTGGCCGTCGCGGACAGCCAGCGCTTCTTTGTATTCGGCCAGGGCTTCGTCGCGCTTGCATTCCAGGTCGAGCATACGGCCAAGGTAGATGTGCGACCAGGAAAGCAGCCGCTGCTCCTTGCTCATCGCGAGAGTCTTCTGGAAATCGTCGACCGCCGCGTCAGGATGGCCGGTGAGCAAATCCACGCGGGCCATGATGAAATGGGCACGAGCCGCGTCGGCCGTCGACTGAATTGTATCCGTCTGCTCGGCGAGCACTTTTTGCGCGATGGCGGTAGCCGCGGGAACATCTCCGCCGGCCAGCTTCGCCTCGGCAAGGTCGAGTCCTGTTAATGGATGCGGCTTGCTGTGCTGCAAGACGTCTTCATCGCCCTCTTTGTCGAATTCGGTCTGGCGCGCGCGGTGGACCTGCTGATCCACGTCCATGCCGTACACCATTTCTCCGATGGTGTCTTTCAGGCCGGCGGGATCTTTTTCAAACTGCAAAAGCTGCTCATAAAAGTACTGCGTCAACACATATCCCTGCCGCATATCGTGCGCGACGGCGGCCAATTTCACCGCGTCCACTTTCTGCTGGTAGAGTTCGCGCTCATGCTCGTACCGCGGCAACTGCGAACGGTCCACGTTCGCCGGAACGATGTACTCGGGGATCCCCGTGTCCATGGTGCGCGCTTCAATAGCCTTGATCAGGCATTCGATGGTCAACGAGACGGTATCGGAGCGGAAGCGGAAATCGAGAGGCGCATCGCGAATCTCCTTGAGAATCGGCTGCTCGCGATCGATGGCGTTGGACCTCTCGTACAGGAGGGGATCGATGATGTAGTGCAGGTAGGTATGACGCACGTCGATCATGGGAATCTTGCCGTCGACCGGGGAGACCACGACCACATAGTCGGTGCCGTAGATGCGGGCGTTCACCATGGCCGGCGAGAGCTGGGGCTCGATCACCACGATGAACCTGCGGCCGTCGTAGGTGGAGGCCGGCATCTTGAGGTACAGATCCGCGCTGACAATCATCTTTGAGACGGGATCGTGCAGCTTGTCAATCTCTTCGTCGTAGTCACGGTGCGAAGTGAGCCAGATACCGTGCAGATCCACAGCGGCGGCAAAGGCGCGGAGAGCGGGGAGAACTTCGACCACCTGAGTGGAATCGGGAGGCATCTCGGTGAGGTCCGCTGTCACTTCAAGCTCCGGCGGCGGCGTCAGGTAAAGTGCCAGCGAGATGTATTGCGAGATGTCACGCTCCGAACCGGTCATGCGGTGCTGGGCAATATACAGGCAAAGCGCGTCACGTTTACTCCGGGCTTCCTCGCTTTGAGCGAGCGCCTGGTTGATCTCGTCGCGGATGTTCTTGCGGATCGGCGCGCTGGTTTCAAGGCCCTCGTCGTAGCCGCATGTGTTCAACGCCGCAGCCATGATGAACACAGGTTCGGAGCTAATCAGGGAGATGGTCGGCCCAGCTGGATCGATCAGCGAAGGCGCTTTCTCGCGGGCATACATCTGGCTTGAGGATGGAGGTTGGCTGGAGGAAGAAGAGCTGCTCGATGATTGAGCCCGAGCGAGCGAGGAAGTCAATCCCGCCGGCAGACACAGAATCGCGGCGGATATAAAGGCGAAAAAATGCGATCGAAGAATCATGAGGAAACCCTGCATGCAAGTCTAGTTAGACGCAACGGCAGGGTCAAACGTCGCAGCCCTCAGCTCTTAGCCATTAGCCTTCAGCTGTTTGTGCGATAACCGGCAGAAGCAGGTAAACCACCTTCAAATCCAAGGAACAGACACACCCAAGACCGCACCCGGACAAAGCCATGAGCTAACCGCTGAAGGCTGCATTTATCCGCGCACGGAAACGCCGGAGAACGACAGCACCGCAAGACCGCGAACGGGCTGGCCGTAGAAGCGCGCGGGTTCAAAACGGCTGAACAGGAGGAGATTCTCGACCTGGGAGCGCGTAATGGAATCGGTGGGCCCGGAGACGATGCGATAGTCGTAGACCTCGCCGAGATCGTTGACGTAAGCCTCAACCACAACCGGGCTGGAGATGGCGCTGGCTTCATTGTTGCCCTGAGCATTTGAGAAATAGAGAAGATGAGGCGCAGTCGCGTCGCCCAACGGCTCGTCGGGCGTAGCCTGTGCCGCTTCAGGCTGAGCAAACACCGTCACCAGCACGACGATCGTTCCCAGCAGCAGAACCGCACTGGCAAATCCGGCGCCGGCCTGCAACAGGAAAGGCCCCACGGTGTTTCTCCATGCCAGGCCCCAGCCAGTGAAGATGCTGCGCCGGTTATGCGCGCGTTCCTGGCTCACCGCGACACGAATCCGTAAGGGCAGATCCGCCGGCTCCGGCACCGGCCCCAGGCTAGCCAGCGAAGCCTGCAATTCACGCAGCGACGTCGACTCACGCGAGCACGCTCGGCACGCTTGAAGATGCGAGCCGATCTCCTGCATCTCGCGGCCGCTCAACCGACCGTCAAGATACTCCGTCAAGCTGGATTGCACTTCGTTGCAGCCGTTCATCGCGCCTCCTCTCCCAGGGGCATCTTCATCTCTGCCATCGCCGTGGGCTGAGAACCGGGCCGCGCCGCAGTCAGCAGTCCCTTTAAGCATGCTCGCCCGCGCACCAGACGCGACTTCACCGTCCCTAAATTGACTCCCTGGATGGCGGCCACTTCCTCGTAGACGAACCCTTCAATATCGCGCAGGATGAGCGTGGTGCGAAAAGGCTCAGGCACCTGGCGCAATGCGTGTTCAACCCGCGCCCGATTCTCCTCATGCAGAACCGTTTCAAAAGGCGACTCCGCCGGATCGACCAGCATATCCTTCAGTTGCACTGGGTTTCCGCCGTCTCCCTGCGCCATTTCCTGCTCCATCGGAATTTCCCGCTGTTGATGCCTGATCCACCAGCGGCGCTGGTTGGATGCTTCGCGGAGCGCGATGCGATAAATCCATGTCCGCAGTGAAGCGTTGCCTTGAAATCCGTGAATCCCACGGAAGACTTTTACAAAGACTTCCTGGGTGAGATCGGCGGCGACATCGGAATTGCGTACTGTGCGCGCCAGCAGCGAGTAGATCGGCTGATGGTAGCGAGTGATCAACCAGGCAAACGCGTCCTCGGAGCCGGCTCGCAATTCTTCAACGAGAGCCGCCTCATCCGATTGAAGCGTGAACGCACTGGCAAGATTGCCCATGGTGAGGTGTGCCTGCAATTTCGTGTCCTCCCACGTTACCGCATACCAGCCATCCTCTGCACGTTCGCACATCACAAATACAACAGGCCGCGGCTTGAACAGTTCGTTCAGGCCAGGTGCTGGGTTTTCCGGCGTCCATCCAGCCCCGAGAGCCCTTGTGGTCCAAATGCGGGGACTCAACCCGTACCGCATTCTGGCCCATGTACCTACCTTTCTTAGACACCGGAGTCCTCTGAAGTGTTCCCGGTACTCCTCAACGCGGATTTTCGAGGTATGAAAGCTATGTTGATGGCGTGAACGTACTGGCTGGCGATTCAAGTAGTGAAAACGATCCGACGCCCCTTTACCTCGCGGTTCCAGGCCGCCTCAACTCCGGCCAACGGAATCGGCTCGGCGGCGACCTTCAGCTTTCCCGCCGCTGCCATTTCGAAGAAGGCGGGAAGGGTGGCCAGAATCCGGTCCAGCCGGGCTGCTCCAAAGCCGCTCCCCAAAAGGGTCAAGTCGACGCTCCGCAGAATGGCGCCCGGCAGAGTAATCGTGGGGCCCGCGCTGGCGCCCACTTCCACAAGCCGCGTTCTGTGCGTGGCCCGGACATTGAAGCCCTTGGCGAGTGCCTCCAGCAGCAATTCCGTGGGCCGGCCCCAGAGATAATCAACGACCAGATCGATGCCGGCGGCCGCTTCGGCGGCGAAGGCCTCGCGCACGGCGTCGTCTGGCTGGCCGAGCGGGATCACGGCGTCCACATCTGCCGCTGCGATGGCTTCGACGTTGCGTCCCGCACCAATCACGCGCTTGGCGCCGAGGATCCGCGCAGTCTGTATAGCAAGCTGCCCGGCAACGCCAGTGGCACCAAGAATGAGCACCGTCTCTCCGGGTACAAGGCCGGCGCGCTCCTTCAGCATCACCCAGGAGGACATACCGGGATTGGCAATCGCCGCAGCTTCCACGTCGTCGAGCCCGTCGGGGATGGGAATACACATCTGCCGCGGAGCAGCCGCGCGCTCAGCCATCGTTCCCCACGGCTTGCGCACCAATCCGAAGTAAACCCGGCGTCCGTCGTCCAGAACCCCAACGCCATCCACTCCCGGCACTGCCGGTCCTTGTCCGGCGCCGGCGCTCGCGTAATGCGAACCGCTTGCCAGAGCCTTCACAATGGGATGCAATCCCGCTGCGCGCACCTGAACGAGCACTTCGCCATCCTGGGCCGCGGGTTCGGGAAACGATTGATACTTCGGCGCCTGGCCGGGAACGTTGACGACGGCAGCTTGCATCGAATTCACCTCACACGATCGAAGATTATGAATCTTGGATTCGTTGGCCTGCGACTTCGATTCCGCCACTCCGGCGCATAGGATGAAAAGTGGAGGCGTCAGCTGATGTTTTCAGCCCATCCAATTGGCTTCATTCATAGCCCGTACCGCGAAAGCTCGGCCATTCCCAAAGGGCTCGGCGCCAGGCACGATGCCGAAGGCGTCATCGAGATCCTGCATGAGTTCGAAGATGGGTTAACTGACATCGACGGCTTCTCGCACTTGTTCATCCTTTGGCAGTTCGACCGCGTGGATGGATTCGACCTGATTGCGCATCCGCCCACAGATGAGGGCCGGCCTCACGGTGTCTTTGCCACTCGGTCACCGCGCCGGCCAAACCCGATCGGCCTGACCGTTGTCGAGTTGCTGCGCCGCGAAGACTCATCGCTGCACGTGCGCGGCGTTGACATGCTCGACGGAACGCCGGTTCTCGACATCAAGCCGTATCTGTCGAGCATCCCAACGGAGAAACTGCGGCGCGGATGGCTGGGTGAAGCGGAGAAACGCAGGGAATAAGGGAACAAGAAAGCAGGAGCCGCTAGATTCGGGTATGCCGGACGTTCAGCGAGTGTCGAAGATAGTTGAGCCGCTGAGGTCGCAGTCCTGGTCCCTTGGTCCCTGTTCCTACGGAATTCCCAACAGCTTGTGCGTCTGCAAGCTGAGTCGCCAGCGTGGATGTTCCAGGCAATACGCGAGCGCAAGCGTCGTGTTCAATTCGCGATCGGGCCCGTCCATGGGTTGCAGGAAAAAATGCTGGAAGGGTAGCTGCTCGAAGTGTTCCGGTTCCGCGCCGGGCTGAGGGTAAACCAGCTTCAGCTCGTCTCCGCTGCTCTGCTCGAACCGTGCGCCGGCCTTTGGACTGACGCAAATCCAATCGAGACCTGCCGGAGCCGCGAGGGTTCCATTTGTTTCCACGGAGATCTCGAAGCCGCAGGCGTGCAGAGCATCGATCAGCCCGGAGTCGATTTGCAGAAGCGGTTCGCCGCCTGTGCAAACAACGAATCGTTTCCCGGGCTCGCCGTTTGCAGGCCATTGCCGATCGATGGCCGCTGCGAGAGCTTCGGCCGAAGCGAAGTTTCCGCCGCCGCGCCCGTTGGTGTCAGCGAAATCCGTGTCGCAAAATTTGCAAATCGCTGAGGCGCGATCCTGCTCCCGTCCCGACCAGAGGTTGCATCCGGCGAATCGGCAAAACACCGCGGGCCGGCCGGTCTGGGCGCCTTCCCCTTGCAGTGTGTAGAAGATTTCTTTGACCGCGTAACTCATAAATACAGCTTCTAGCTGCTAGCTCCTAGCTTCTAGCTCATTTTGCAGATTGCAACGTCGCCAACTCCGCCCCGAAAAAGCTAGAGGCTAGAAGCCAGGGCTAGCGGCTCGTCTTCAGCAGTGGGTCTTCGATCCCATTTTCCCGGAAGCCCTTTTGCCTCAAAAGGCAGGAATCGCATTGGCCGCATGGCACGCCAGTCGGGGAGGGATCGTAGCAACTGCTGGTCAAACCGTAATCGACGCCCAAGCCGCGCCCCAGGCGAATGATCTCCGCTTTGGAGAGCGCGATGAGCGGCGTATGAATCTTGAGCGATTGACGCCCCTCCACACCGGCTTTGGTTGCAAGGTTGGCCATTTTCTCGAAGGCAGCGATGTATTCAGGACGGCAATCGGGGTATCCGGAGTAATCGAGCGCATTCACGCCTAAATAGACGTCGCTAGCGCCCAGCACCTCGGCCCACGCCAACGCAAAGGCGAGAAAGATCGTGTTGCGCGCGGGTACATATGTAATTGGGATGCTGCCGGCCATCTCCTGAGTTGTGCGGCCTTTCGGAACCGCGATGTCGTCGGTGAGAGCCGAGCCGCCAAAGGCGCGCAGGTCAATCGCTACTGTGCGGTGCTCCGCGACGCCGATCGATGCGGCGACGCGCTTCGCGGCCTCGAGCTCCCACGCGTGGCGTTGACCATAGGAAAACGAAAGGGCGTAGAGTTCGTGGCCCTCGCTCTTGGCAACGGCGAGAACGGTCGCCGAGTCGAGGCCTCCGCTCAAAAGAACGACCGCGCGTTGGGGTTTGTTTTGCATGGCCAGGCTTTTTCTGAGATAAAGTTGCGACCAACCTACTTGAGATCGTCGCCGCCGCGCCCGATGTCCATCGACGGCGGGATCGGATTGCGCTCGTCAATGTAGGCGTTGATGCACTGGTCCAAAACGCCTTTGGCTTCAAGAATGAACTCGACCGCGTCGCGCGCCCCGCCGTAGCCGCCGCCATTCGGTGTTACGTAGTGTGCCTCGGCCTTCACCCGTTCGCGCGCATTGGCAACAGCCACCGCGAAGCCCACTTCTCGCATCGCAGGCAGATCGATCACGTCATCGCCCACGTAGCAGATTTCTTCAAGCGTCACGCCTTCTTTGGCGATAATCTCGCGAATCGCCTTCATCTTGAAAGCGCATCCCTGATAGACGAATTCGAGCTTGAGGTCGCGGGCGCGCGTGGCCACCGTCTCGCTTATGCGCTTGGTAATCACGCCGCACTTTAGTCCGCCCAGACGTGCCAGCGAAATCGCCGTGCCATCGTGCGCGCTATACCCCTTGGCCTCGACCATGGTGGTCGACTGCACGCCGTAACCGATATTTTCTTTGCCGCGGAGTTCTTCCAGAACTCCGCTCTGCGCGGAACCGGGCACGAGCCAGATGGTGCCGTCGGTCCACACGCCGTCCACATCGAAAAGAATGATTTTGATCTTGCGGGCCCGGTCTTGCGCGGTAAGTGCCATTCCTTGATTTTAACGGGCGTGCCCGATCCTCTGCTTACGAAACAAACGCGATTCAAGAGAGAATACGAACGTGGACCAGGATTCTCCCACTCCCGCGCCGCTCGCCCCGCCAGGACTCGCACCCGAAGACTATTACTTCGAGGGCCCTTATCTGGTGTTCACCGCCGCGTACCATCTCAAGCGCGGGATCTGCTGCGGTTCAGGTTGCCGTCATTGCCCTTTTAGAGAAACGCCTGCCGCGAAATCCGAGCCAGGCAACCTCGAATAGCGGCTTGCTACTCTCCAGTGAAATTTATTGCTGGCTGGGTGTGCCTTGGCAATGGTATAAATCCTGACTTGCGGAGTGGGCCGCCGAACCTTGGGACTGTAAGTGCTTTCCATGCCGGCGAATCGCCCGAAACAAACCAGCTCACGAAATCAAGGAGGGAAAACATGGGAATTCTTATGTGGATACTGGTCGGCCTGGTTGCAGGCTGGCTGACGGGCAAGATCATGAAGGGCTCAGGCTATGGCTTCTTCGTAGACATTCTGCTGGGCATTGCCGGAGCGTTGGTGGGCGGATTTATCGCGGACCATCTTGGTTTGGATGCGCACGGCGGATTCCTCTACAGCACACTGATCGCCGTGGTCGGCGCAGTGATCCTGGTGGCCATTCTCCGGCTGATCAAGCGCGTGTGAAGCGCATGCCCTCTTTTCCGCATCGCTTTGGCGGAGAAGATTGGGTGTACAGCGATCTCACTCAGATCCTCCAGTTGGCGATGGTGGCGCAGCAGGCGAAGCATTGGCCGGCAGCGCCGCCGCGGCCGGCTCACGCACCAAAATGGCAAAGCGCGGAAAAGCGAAGCTGCCTGCCGCGTCGTCAATCACGTTTAGCTGGCAAACATACGATCCCGGCTTGAGCCCGCTCAGGGGTACATCGAGCTCGACCGAAACGGCGTCGCGCCCTTCGACGTTGACGGATTTTGCTTGCAGGATGGGTGTTTCGTAGACCTTGGTTGATCCCTGAATCAGTTCCAGGCTGCTGAGAAGGTCGATCGAGGACTTGGGTTCTTTCGTCGCCGCATCGGCCGGCTTTTCATGCGCCGGATCGTAGATCTCGTAGAGAAGATACATGTGCTGGTCCTGGCGAAAGACATGGCTGATGTTGGGCACGTATTCCTCGCCGTCTCGCACAAGTGGATCTTCCTTTTTGCTCGGCGCCCGTTGCGAAGCCAGCACAATGGAACTCATCTTCAAAGGAGCTTTCTTCAGGTCAGGCAGCGTAACGTCGGCGATGAACGAGCCCATGCGCCCGGTCTGATTCTCGCGCACCACGAACTTAAGCTGGTATTTGCCCGGCGGCAGATTGAAGCTGGTGGTGTATTGGATGTTCTTCTGCCGCGCCTGAAGCGACGGATCGAGATTGAGCTTGACGGTATCGCGCACGCGTCCCACCGGCCGTTGAGCTTCATCGATCACCGCTCCAATGATGTCGAGCGTAGCCTTGTCTTTGTCGCCGCCCTTCACAAACGGTATCTGCGAGCCGGGCACGACCAGCGAAACCGGCATGTAGAACCGGTTTCCATCGAGGCGAAAATACATGGCGTCCATGTACACGGCCATGTCAGTGGCCGGCAAGTCGCTGGCTAGTTGATCCTCGAGTTCCTGCTCGCGGTCCTCCTTGCCCGAGTGCCTGAAGTCCGCGGGCGCGTAATAGCCGGGCCGGTATTCGAGCTTGATGCCGGGTCTGTCGATCTTTACCGTGAGCTTGCGGTACTTGCCATCGCGCGCTGGATTCGTGGAGTGGAAGCCGATGGCGTAGTAGGCCGAATTGTCTTTCTGCACCTGCGCAAAAGCCGGAGCGAAGT